>DATEPP010000549.1:0-2851 GCA_035273165.1 Gemmatimonadaceae bacterium | reverse complement strand
CGCCTTCCTTCTTCATCCAACGCGACACGGTGGCTTCGACGATCGATTCACCGAGCGGAGGCACCTTGATTGATGTCATCGCCTGAGGAGCTCTGCGCCGACGATGATTCGTGTGCCGGCGGATGGTTAATATGTGGTGTCTATTGCCCCTGAATATAACGGTACCGATTTCGTGAAAGGCCTCACGATCTCCGCTCACGGCGGCCTGGACCAGCTGGAGCTTCGCGACGATCTCCCAATACCGGAGCTGCGGAGCGCGAACGACGTACGCGTCCGAATCCGCGCGGCGGCGCTCAATCATCTCGATCTCTTCGTGGTGCGCGGGCTGCCCGGGGTAACGGTGAAGGGGCCGTGGGTGCTCGGCGCCGACGCCACCGGCGTCGTCGACGCGATCGGCAGCGACGTACGCGGAGTCTCCGTCGGTGACACGGTGGTGATCAACCCTGGTATCTCCGACCGGAGCTGCGAGTACTGTCGCGACGGCGAGCAATCGTTATGCGTTCGCTTCGGCATTCTGGGCGAACATCATCCGGGGACGATCGCCGAGTACGTCGTCGTCCCGGCGGCGAACGTCCGCGCGATTCCTCCGTCGATTGCGACTCCCGTCGCCGCGGCATTCAGCCTCGCGACGCTCACCGCGTGGCGAATGATCGTGTCGAGAGCGCGCGTGCGCGCCGGCGAGCAGGTCCTGATCTGGGGGATTGGCGGCGGCGTCGCGATCGCCGCGCTGCAGATTTGCAAACAGCTCGGCGCGCGCGTCTGGGTCACGTCGAGCAGCGAAGCGAAGCTCGCTCGGGCGCGAGAGCTCGGCGCCGACGAAGCGATCGATCACACCGCGACAGACGTCGCGAAGCTGATCCGCGAGCGGACCGCCAAACGCGGCGTCGACGTGGTCGTGGACGACGTCGGCATCGCCACGTGGAAGCAATCGCTGCTCGCACTGGGAAAGCGGGGAAGGCTCGTCACCTGCGGTGCAACCACCGGTCCCATGGTCGAAACGGATGTGCGACGGCTCTTCTGGAACCAGTGGAGCATCCTCGGCTCGACGATGGGGAACGACGCCGAGTACGACGCCATCGTCGCCGAGCTGCGCGCGGGCAGGCTTCACCCCCCTATCGACCAGGTCTACCCTATCACGGAAGCGCGCGCTGCCTTCGAGCGGCTGGAGAAGGCCGAGCAGTTCGGCAAGGTTGTGATCACGGTGGACGACGAGAATTGGTGAGCGAGCGGGCGCAGTACACCGCCGATGAAGACGCCGCCATTCGAAAGGCTGCGAGCGCGGGCGAAACGCCCTACTGTCCGCGCGACGGTGCGGTGATGACCACGCGTTCGATCGGCGGCGGCTCGTTCGGCCTCGGGTATGCGCGCAAGCGCGAGTGGCTGATCTGTCCAGAGTGCCGCCGGAGTGTAATCTTCGATCAACGCCGCGGCACGCGGAATTGAGACGCGGCGAATTCGGTACCTCTACAACGGCTCATTCGTGCAGCAGCTTCCACAAGCGACAGACAGTCTGAACTTCGGCGACCGGCTGCAGACGAGCTTCTCGCAGGTGTTCGGACAGCTCGCGCTCCCGTTGTTAGGCGCGCTCGTCATCCTCTTCGCTGGCTATCTGCTGGCGAAGGTGTTGGAGAAGCTGACGGAGCGGCTGCTGAGGCGAATTCGGCTGAACTATCTCCTCGAGCGCGGTGGCGTGACGCAAGCCGTCGAGCGTTCGGGCACGCACGTGAACCCGACGCGCGTGATCGCGAATCTCGTCTTCTGGCTCGTGATGTTCACGGTGATCCTTCTCGCCGCGAACGCGTTAGGCTTGCAGTCACTCGCGAACGTCGTGTCGACGTTAGTGAGCTACATCCCGAGCGTGATTGCCGCGATCGTGATCGTGCTCGTCGGCATCGTGCTCGGCGGCTTCGTGGGGGGATTGATTCAGGCGTCCGCGGGTGGACTGCACGGTGGCCGCGCGCTCGCGCGCACGGGACGCGGCGGTGTCATCCTCCTGGCGGTGTTCATGGCGCTGCAGGAGCTGGGCATCGCGACGGACATCGTGACGACCGCGTTCGCCATTCTGTTCGGCGCCATCGCCCTCGCGATGGCGCTCGCCTTCGGTCTGGGCAACCGCGAGCTGGCGGCGGAGGTGACACGCGAGTGGTACGAGCGGTGGCGACGCGAGCGTGAGGAGCTCCTCGCGCGAGAGCGCGCGGCGGAAGCCGCTGATACCGCGCAGATGGAGGAAGAGGAGCGCGAGATCGCGCGCGCCAACGAGCGAGAAGCCGATGAGGAAGCCGCCGCTCGCGAGGCGCGACGGGCTGAGCCGAAGCTCGATTCCCACGGTCGGATCTAGTCGGCTTTCGGTGGTGAGACCCGCTCTCCGGCGTGGTCCTCTAAAATACTTGCCTGCTTCAACTTAGGGACTGTCTCGCGAATTGATTTGCGGGCGTTCTCGGGGTAGATTTCAGACTCCTTCCGCGAGCCTGACGCAGGCTCGCAGTCTGTCTATTCCGGCCGGTTTGCAGGGACCTTCATGACCGCACCAAACAACCGAGAACGAATTCTCCCACGTCTCATCGACGAGGAGATCAAAGAGTCGTTCATCAACTATTCGATGAGCGTCATCGTGTCGCGCGCGCTGCCCGACGTGCGCGACGGACTGAAGCCGGTCCACCGGCGCATCCTGTACGCGATGAACGATCTCGGGCTGGTTCCCAATCGGCCCTTCAAGAAGTCGGCAACTGTCGTCGGCGATGTGCTTGGGCGCTTTCACCCGCACGGCGACAGCGCGGTGTACGACGCGCTCGTGCGCATGGTGCAGGACTTCTCGCTGCGCTATCCCCTCGTCGACGGCCAGGGAAACTTC
>DATEPP010000548.1:0-10232 GCA_035273165.1 Gemmatimonadaceae bacterium | reverse complement strand
TCAATACAGCAGCAATTTACATACAAACATAGTTTGTATGCAAGGGGCCTCGGGGGCGGAGCTGACGGTGCCGTCGGCCGCACACTCTTCGCCGGCGAGCGGATCACCATCACTGAGCAGGAGACGCACGCTGACGGTAGTCGCCCACTCGATAGCGGCGCCGGGCACCGTCTGCTCGTGACGCGGCGCGGAGCGGCGCTACTCCGGCGACGATCGGAGCTCGGCGGTGCGCTCGCTGCCGAACCGCTGCAGAGCCTCGTGCTCGAGCCGGGTGTCGCGTATGCACTCGAAGCGGGCCACGCCGGTCACGCCTTCACCCTTTTCGCTTTCACCGGAGCCACGTCGTCGACTGTGTCCCTTTGGGTCGAGCCGGAGGTCGCCGACGGCGCTCCAGCACTGCAAGCGCTCCTTGATGCGCATCTGCTCATGGGGTTCCACCGGCTACGGCGGACGCTCGGCGCGGACGGTGCCGACCACGATCGATCGACGGCGGTGGAGTTGGAGGCGCTGGCGCTACTGAGTGGCGTCTGCGAGAGATATCGTCGGCGCCTGATATCGTCTCCGCGAATCGTGAGGCGGTATCGTCTCCACGCCCGCCGACGTGTCGACGTCGTCGAGCGAGCCAAGTGTACTCTCGCCAGCGCGCCCGCCGACGTGCACGCGCTCGATGAGCTGTCTGCTCGGCTCGGGGTGTCGACGTCGCAGCTCGCGCATGTCTTCCCCCAGAAGACGGGGCTGTCGCCGCATCAGTACCTGCTACACCTGCGCGCCGCGCTCGCGCTGGGGCAGCTGAGCGCGGGCGCCGGCGACTTGAGTCGGCTTGCTCTCGAGCTGGGGTTCGCCACTCACAGCCACTTCTCCGCGGCCTTTCGCCGCTGCATGGGAATGCCGCCGAGCGAGGCAAGACAGGCGCTCGCTGCGCGCGGTAGCCTGACGCGACCTTCGGTCGCCTGGAACTCTTCACCCGTTAGGTGTGCCTATGTCTAGCCTCGTCGACCTCATTCCAGTCGTCGGAACGCTTCTCATCGTCGGTGCACTCTTCGCCGGCATGCGGATCGGCGCTCGCGTGCTCCCTGACCGAAGCCGGGCAATCGGCGTCTCCACTGCCACGACGGCCCTCCTCGTTTGTGCCAGTGCTGCATTCACGCTCGCCATACGCGGCGTGTTCGACCATCAGCAGCGCGTTCCGATTCCACCGATCGCTTACGGCCTGTTGCTCCCGCTCGTTGTCTTCGGCGCGCTCCTCGCCATCTCCGATACTGCGCGCCGTCTGTGCGATGGGATTCCGCAGCCCTTTCTCGTCGCCGTGCAGACTTACCGGCTACTCGGAGGAGCGTTTCTCTTGGTGATGCTGCAGGGGCGGATGCCCGGCGCCTTTGCGCTGCCGGCCGGCTTGGGCGACGTCCTGATCGGTGCCTCCGCCCCGTTCGTCGCGCTCGCCTATGCGCGCGACCCGAGCCGCTCGCGATCGCTCGTCCTTCTCTGGAATGTTCTGGGCGTGCTCGATCTCGTGGTTGCGGTGAGCATGGGCATGCTCACCGCGCCGGGTCATCTCCAGCGATTTGGATTCGACCACCCGAACTTTGCCATTCGCCAGTTCCCCTTCGTGTTGATCCCGGTCTTCCTCGTGCCGATGTCGCTCTTTCTCCACGTGCTCTCACTGGAGCGCATCAAGGACGAGGCGCGTTCTCGCTGGCGCGTCCAATGACGATTCAGACGGTGGAGATAGACGAGCTCCCGCTTGCCTATACGGATCGCGGACCGAAGAACGCGCGATGCTCGATCCTGCTCATCCACGGACATCCCTTCGACGGCACGATGTGGAATCCGCAGATGGAGTCGCTCGAGACGGAGTTTCGCGTCATTGCGCCCGACCTGCGCGGCTATGGCCAGAGCTCGCTGCCTAACGGCACTCGGGTGACCACCCTCGACTCCCACGCGCGTGACTGTCTCACTCTGCTCGACGCGCTTGGGATTCGCGATGTCGTCGTCGCCGGCCTGTCGATGGGCGGCCAAGTCGCTCTCGAGCTTTTTCGTCAGGACCCGACCCGCGTCTCGGCGCTTGTTCTCGCTGATACCTTCGCGGGCCTCGACAGTGACGAGACACGGCAGCTTCGCTTCAGGACAGCGGACCGGCTGGAGCGCGAGGGCATGGCGGCCTACGCCGCCGAAGTGCTCACGAAGATGATCACGCCGCAGAATGCCGCCAGAGATCCGGCGACCGCCACCCATGTGCTGCGGATGATGAGGCTGACTTCGCCGTTAGGCGCTGCGGCCGCACTGCGAGGCCGAGCGCAGCGGAGGGATTACACGCCCTTGCTCGACGAGATTGCGATACCCACGCTCGTCGTCGTCGGTCGCGAGGACGAGTATACGCCCGTCGCTCTGGCCAACGAGCTGCACCGCGCGATCCGCGGATCGGAGTTGGCGATCATCGATGGTGCCGGACACATGCCGAATCTCGAGCGGCAGGCCGAGTTCAACGCAGTCCTCGAAAGCTGGCTCCGTCGTTGCGGTCTCCATCGCTGACTCGCCGCGGCTCCTCTTCACCCAGCGCAGTCCATATGCGGCTGCCGATCCAGGACACTGAACGATGCGCCAGTACAGCTTCACGACCGTCGATGTCTTCACCGATCGTCGCTTCGGCGGGAACCAGCTTGCCGTCGTAACGGATGCACGCGACCTCTCAGACGGCGAGATGCAGGCGATTGCAGCCGAGTTCAACTTCAGCGAGACGACGTTCGTGCTTCCACCGGCGAGTGCATTGCACTCCGCCCGCGTTCGCATCTTTCATCGCACGGGAGAGCTGCCGTTCGCGGGGCACCCGAATGTCGGGACCGGGTTCGTTCTCGCGCAGCGGCGGCGCGACATCGACCTGCTGCACTTCGAGGAGATGGCCGGGGTCGTCGACGTCGCCGTGCGCCGCGACCCCGGAGGCACTCCGACGGGTGCCACGATTACGGCGCCGCTGCCACTCATTTTGGGTCCGGAGATCGCGCCGGAGACCGTCGCCGCGTGCGCTGGTATCACGCTGGAAGACATCGTCATCGAGCGCCATCGCCCCATTCAGCTGTCGATGGGGAATCCTTTCATTCTGGCGGAAGTGACATTGGACGCACTCGGCCGCGCGACGCCTGACCTGCCGAGCTTTCGCCGCGCGATCGCCGATCGGCCCGATTTCGCCAACCGGTTCTCCCTCCATCTCTATTCCTGCACGAGCGATGGCATTCGCGCGCGCATGTTCGCACCGCTGGCGGGCACGCTCGAAGACGCGGCGACCGGAAGCGCCAACGCAGCGCTCGGCGGCTTGCTGTTGTCGCTGAGCGGCGAGGATCGCGGCGAGTTTACGATGATTCAGGGTGTCGAGATGGGCCGGCCGAGCCGCATGGAAGTCGTGGCGATGCGAATGGCGGAAGGCATTCGCGCGAGAGTCGGCGGCGGATGCGTCACGGTTTCCACGGGTGAGCTTCTCGTGTGATCGTCAACGTGCGGTGGGCATGAGACGGTCATCAGCAGATGCTGACAGCTCCTCGAAACCTGGTGACGACAGGTGCAACACCTGGTAGATGACGTCCGCGTTCGCGATCGGCCACTCCCGCCAAAGCGTGAAGTGCACCAGCTCCCATCGATGCGGATCAATGGCAACCGCTCCCGAATGCGCGTTGTCATCCCGTACTTGCTCCCGTAACGCCAACGTCGCCCGCTCGACCAACAGTCCGACATCCGCATCCGGCGCGAGGAGCTCAATGCGCCGAGTCGCGAAACGCGGCGTGCTCGCGCGAGCGGCGCCAGCCGCGAAGCCGGTGCCGAGCCAGTGATGTACCGCGGGCCGACCGAAGGAATCGCACAGCCCGCGAAAGCCAGCGCCGGACAGAAACGCGCTCATTGCCGCGGTGGAATTCCAGAGGTAGAACGGCGCGTATGTGTTGACGAGCGATCCGTGCACTCCGCGCTCGCGCACACAATACGCCTTCAGGCCTAGTCCGCTCAGCGCGTCGAGGAGAGAGCCACGGCTCCGGACGCGTTCGCGAATGATCGCCATGTCATAGTCGGCCGGCAGATCGATCTCGTATTGCATCGCGTACATCCACGTCTCCGGGGTGAGGCAGGACAAATCTCACTCGCTGTCGCAGACGAGACTATCGGTTTCTTGCTCGGTCGCGGGCATGACACTGACAAACTCTTGCGTGTTTCGCGCGCATCGCTCGTTTTGCCACGTGGCCCGGCGTGGTCGGCACGTCTCGTGAACTCGGCGTGACGCAGCCTCACGAACGGAGATGACACGAATGCAAGACACATCTACGCCGACACTCGATGCGGAGCCGACGAAAGCCGAGAGAACGAAGCCTGTTCCGTTCCCGCCCATCCTTCCCGCGCACGCGCAGGTGACGACGCAAGGTGAGATCGAGGAGCGTCCCGCTGACTACCTCGGACCGAACCTCGACCCCGCCGGACTTCGGTTGATCCCGAAGCAGTTCGGCAACGGCGTCTATGCGTTGCTCGCGAGCGAGATTCCGAAGGACAATGGCGGTGTCGTCATCGGTGCGCGCGCCGCGCTCGTCGTCGATGCCGGGATGAACATCGAGATGGGGCGCCAGATTCAAGCCGTGATTCGCCAGCTCACCGCGGCCCCGCTGCGCTACGTCGTGAATACGACGTATCACGGCGACCACACCTTCGGCAACGCATCGTTCCCGGCCGACGTCTCGATCGTTTCGTCCCGTCTCAACCGGGCGTCGATGCGCGACCTCGAGCGCGAGAAGCGCATCCGGTCGCGGAACCTGCGTGGAAACCTTGCCGCAATCGAGCAGGTCGTGGACTGGCGCAAGCCAGATATCACCTTCGAGCACTTCATGGAGCTCGATCTCGGCGGACGCGTAGTGCAGCTCTGGGCGTTTGGCCAGGGCAATGGTCCTGGAGACGTCGTCGTCTATGAGCCACTCACCCGCACGGCGTGGACGGGCAACTTCCTCGGTCATGCCGGCGTCGCACCAATGCTTCTCGAAGGAGGGCCACGACAATACATCGAGTCGCTCGAGCGCATGCGCGCTTCGCTCGACGTGCGTACGATCGTGCCAGGACATGGCCCCATGGCTCAGGGAGCCGAAACGATTGATTGGATGATCGAGTACCTCCAGGCACTCGACCGTGAGGTGCGCGCGGGGATGAGTCGGCGATTGACGCTCGAGCAGATTCTCGCGCGTCGTCAGGCGCCGACGGCCGAGCAGCTTCCACCGCAGGCGCGGCAGCACCTTGGCGACCTCAATCGCAACATGGATCGGTTGAACGTGCTCGCAACCTATCGGGAGATCGAGCGCACGCAGTGATCACCCGATCCAGAGTCGCAGAACGAGTACCGGCGCGACGATCCAGTACAGCAGCGAGGTGTAGATGCCGGGGAAGTAGCCTTTCACCTTGAGGCAGTAAACCGGATGCTGGATCGCATTCCCCACCACGCCCATCAGCGTCACGAACCAGACGATGATCATCAGCCAGGTGATGCCGTACCAGATGCCTAACGCGCCAATCGTGAAGACCGCGTACGACACCATGTTGATCACCACGTGCTCCGTCTCGCTCATCGGTGGCGACCGGAAGATCTGCTCCGGCCAGCGCCAGTAAAATCCGGTGGCGAATTCCTCGCCCATGTGAAGGAACTGCACTGTGAGCGCGACGAGATAGATCGGCAGCACTCGCGCCGGCGTTGGCGGATGGTGGTAGCTCGTGAGGAAGTAGCACGGCAGGGCGAGCACCATCGCCGGGACGAACGTGTACCAGAATGGCTTGCCCTTCTTGATGAAGAGAGCGACATACGCGATCGCGATCAGGACAGGAAGCAGGACGTCGACGAGTTGGTGGCGGCTCATGGTCGGAGAATGTCCAGACCATCGCCGCCGACGCTTTCACCTTCTTGCCCGATCGCTCAGCGACGTGACGCCGGCAGCTTCCCGCGTGCCCTTTGCTTCTTCTTGGCCGAGCGTGCCGAACTGTCTGCTGCCGACACGCCGGCGCGCGACGCTGGAGTCATCACGCCATGCTCGGCGATCTTCAGCCACGCACGTATGAAGCGGTCGGTGCTGATCTTCGCCGGCGGCTCACCGAAAAGGGCCTCGAGCACGCGGTACATCGTCACGCTCGACATCAGCACCACCGCCGTCGCTTCCGGATCATCCGCCGTCAGCGCGCCCGCCGCCACCTGCTCGCGCACCCATTCCGCGGCCGACTGGTAGCCGTACTGAATTCGCGCGCGGCCCACGCGCGCCTGCAGATCGGGAAACTGATCCAGCTCGCGCCAGACAATTCGGAGTGCGTCTCGCTCCTCGCCGAGGAGTCGGAGCAACTCGCGGCCCACGGCCTCGAGGGTCGTGCCCGCATCGCGCGAGGAAGCGCGCAGGACCTCACGTCCCCGCTCGATGTCCTCCACGAACCGATCGATTCCGGCTCGGAGCACCGCTTCCTTCGACGGAAAGTGCTTGTAGAGGGCACCCGATCCCGGATGTAGCCCCGCAGCCCCTTGGATGTCGGCGATGCTCGTCCGCTCGTAGCCCTTGTCGGCAAAGAGGCGCATCGCTTCGCGAAGAATACGCTCAGCGGCGTCGGAGCGCCGTGGACTCATCGGGACTGGGGAGCAGACATGGGTAGCGCATCCTATTGGCGGCGCTGTCACTCCGCAACGGCACTCCCGGCCAGTACTCCGCGAAAGGCGGATGAGGCGCATCCACGATCTTGCGGATCCGGCTCGGTGGATAGCCGACGGCACGGTGAAACGCGGCGGTGAAGTGACTGTGGGTCGCGAAGCCGAGACGCAGGGCCAGAGAGCTAAGCGGCAACTCGTCCGCGAGGAGCTCCGCGAGTGCGATCGCGATCCGGTAGTGGATGATGAAGCGGTGAAAGGAGAGGCCAGCGTGCACCCGGAAGACGTGCGCGAGATGATAGGGTGAGGTGTTGAGCGCATAGGCGACGTCGGAAAGAGCGTGCAGCCGCGCGGGCTGCGCCACGACGACGCGCTTCGCCGATTCGGTCAGCGCCCCGTGTGTCGCGAATGCCCGACCCTCAGGGCGGCCTAACGCGGCTCGCCGACGAGCGCCGGCGTGCACCGCGTCCACGACGAGCGCGGCCACTTCCTCGCGAGCATCAGAAGGCCAGTCGTCGAATTGCGGGACACGCGGGCCATCTGATTCAGTATTTGCGAATGCGCGATGAACACGACGTGCCGCCCAGGTGAGCCGGAGCATCCGCCGCGGAGCCCAAGGGATCGCGCGGAGCCAAGGTTCGTTGTCATCGATCCCGCCGAACACGATGACGGAGAAGCGGCAATCGCCGCTCGTTCCCGCATCGATCGCGATGTTCGCTCGCCGCGCAACCCAGACCGCTTGCGTTGGGTCGGCACTCACCCAGGGGTCATCTGTCTCTCGATTGCGTATCGTCGCCAACCCGTCCTGAGCCACGAGGAGCGACGTGCCCACGCCAGCGAATTGTTCAGTCTCTCGAGCCGAAAGGTCGGCCAAGACGGCTGCGGGAATTGGGGCCGTGGCCGGTGCCGCCGCGATCGGCGTCGCCGGCCACGCGAGGCGGGATTGCTGTTGGGTTGCCACCGTCGCATCCATCTCGTGATGGTGAGAGATTATTCACTCTCCTTCACGGCGGCAACCCCTTCGGCATCGGTACGATCGATGGATTGCCTGTATCGTCCATCGACGACGCCGCGCATGTTGTCGAGAATTTGCGCAACGCTGGCGGTCGCTGCCGTTGGAGGCATGCCCATCCGCGGCAGGATTCTGTTAGCGACGCACCGTCACGTTGAACATATTGGTCGGTTCACTCAGCGCTGAAGACACCCATGCGATCGCACGACTCGACCGTCGGTTGGCGGCTGGACGGAGTGAGGATGCATGTCACGAGCACGGCGTCGGCGGGGGTCGTGAATTCTGAGACAACCTTCACCTTCCACCAGGACGGCAGCCGGGTCTGGTGTCGTTATACGGGCGGCGACGTGATCGACGGGTTCTTGCTTGGCAGCATCGCCGGCGACAGCCTGCGCTTCGGCTATGTCCAGTACGATCGTGACGGTCGACTCGACGCTGGCATGTCCGAGGGAAGCCTCACGATGACCACCGACGGTCGAATCCGGATGGAGGAACACTTTCGCTGGCTCACGCGAGAAGGATCCGGCGTCAATGTCTTCGAAGAGCTGCCGCATCGCATGGCGGCTGCCGAGTCCTTCGATGGCGATGCCTAACGGCAACACGTCTGGCGTCGCGGCAAGAATCTGGCAGCGCGAGGCCGCGGCATACACGACATTGGTCTGCGACGACCGCAGTCTCTTCAGCCCTCGTTCGCAGATCAATCATGAGACTCTGCCTTGCGGCAACATCAGCCGCCCTTGTCCTCTCGGCGTGCGCGAGAGGACCTGTCCGTACCAGGCCGTCCTCCGAATATGAGGATGTGGGTGATGTCGGTGTCCTCGCGGAGCCCCGGTCACGAGCGCCTTTAGCAAGCTCGAATTACCGCTCGGAATTTGAGGATCGGTTCCGGCACTCCGCGGCCGGCCAGTTCATCACCGGTGACGTCCTGGCCGCCAACGGCGACCAATCGTTGATCCAGCTGCTCACGACGCACATTCGCGGCTTCAAGACCAGCGGTGACAGCCACGGCATACCGGGATTCGCGTCGAGCTGCAGCGTCAGCGTCTTCGTGAACGGCTTGCCAACGGGCGACGTGCTCACGCTCCTGCGCCCGCGCGACCTACTCGGCGTCGAATACTACGAGGCGACGAGTGCACCGGTGAAATACCGGCGCGCCTTCTCGAGCTGCCCGGTATTGCTGTTGTGGCTTCGACCCTAGCTCGTACTGGAGCGGACGCCGCTACCGGATCTCGAACACGGCCTCGACTTCCACGGCAACGCCATACGGCAGTCCGTTCGTGCCGACCGCCATTCGCGTGTGTCGACCCGCATCGCCGAAGACGTCGACGAACAAATCCGACGCGCCGTTGATCACCTGCGAGTGGCCAGTGAAATCGTCCGTTGCGTTCACGTAGCCGACGACACGGACACATCGAACGACGCGGTCGATGTCGTTCGCGACTGCGGCTCGCAGGTGCGCGAGCAGATTGAGCGCCGAGAGACGGGCGGCGCGTTGTCCATCCTCCACGGTGAATTCGCGTCCGAGCTTGCCGATATAGCGACGCTCGCCGTTCCACTGGCTAAGCTGTCCGGTGATGAACAACAGATTTCCCGTGCGAACGAACTGTACGTAGTTCGCTCCAGGCGCACTCGGCTGAGGCAGCTCTATTCCCAGTGCCGTCAGGCGATCGTCGAAGGTCATGATGAGAAGGCGAGAAGTGGCGAGCGGCTCGAAAGCAGTTACATGCATAGCGGCGCGGCAGCTATCACGATCGTGCGCAGGAACGTTGCGCCCGCGCACGAAGCTGTCAGCTTTAAAGATGGAGCTGCGCTAGTCTTTTGACTCGCCGGCTGCATGCACCGCGCGCTGTTCTCGACCTGGTCGAAGCCCTCATGTCGAAGCCCAAGTCGCACGCTTACGAGATCGATCTCACCTGGACAGGAAACCGTGGCACCGGAACCAGCTCTTACAAGGCATACGATCGCGAACATGAAATCGTAGCCAACGGCAAGCCGATTCTTCCGGGCTCCTCGGATCCGGTGTTTCGTGGCGACCGAACGCGCTACAATCCCGAGGAGCTTCTCGTCGCGGCGCTGTCGGCGTGTCACATGCTCGCCTATCTACACCTCTGCGCGGACGCAGGCGTCGTCGTCACCGGCTATGTCGATCACGCGCATGGCGTGATGACGGAGACGCCGGACGGTGGCGGCCGCTTCGTCGAGGTCGTTCTTCGTCCGGAAGTCGTGCTGGAGGACGAACGTCACCGCGATCGCGCCATGACACTTCACGACGACGCACATCATCTCTGCTTCATTGCGAGCTCGGTGAACTTTCCCGTGCGCTGCGAAGCGACCGCACGCGTCGACAAACACGTCGCGTAGCCATGACCGAATCCTCGCGGACAGGAGGAGACTATTTCTCGAGCCAGGCGGCAGAATATGCTCGCTTCCGTCCGAGATACCCTACGGAGCTATTCGCGTACCTGGCTGAAGTCGTGCCCGATCACGCGCTCGCCTGGGATTGCGCGACGGGGAGCGGGCAGGCCGCAATTCCGCTCACGCAGTACTTCGATCGGGTCATCGCGACGGACATGAGCGAGGCCCAGA
>DATEPP010000547.1:0-5377 GCA_035273165.1 Gemmatimonadaceae bacterium | reverse complement strand
CCCGAAGAGCCCGAGGAATCGCCCTACCGCGACTAAGCGGGGCGCGCGCCGGATCGGACGCGCGATGCGTCCAGCATAGAAAAAAAAGGCCCGCAGCTTTGGCTGCGGGCCTTTGTCGTGAGATACGAACGAGCAACTCGGTCAGGGCTTTTTCTTGTCCTTGTCAGCGGTCGAGTCGCTCGCCGGCTTCTTGTCCTGTTTCGCCTGCGGCCCGCGATTCTTCAGGATCGCCGCGATTCCGGACTTGGGCGCATCCGCGTGATCAGGCTTCGCATCGTTCGGCGACTTGCCGTGATCATTGCCGGCGTTCGCCGCTGCGTTGCCGCTGTTGCCATGATTGCCGTTGTTGCCATTGCCCTGGCCGTTGTTCCCCGGCTGGTTCTGCGGCTGCCCCTGCTGCTGCGGCTGCGACTGCGGTGGGTTGCTAGCCGGGGGATTACCAGCCGGCGGATTGCCCTGTGTCGGCGGCTGCGTTGACGGCGTGTTGCGGCCGCCATTCCCATAACCGTTGCCATTGCCACGCGGATCCGCATCGCGCGGATCGCCGTGCGCTCGGCGGCCATTGTCGTGATGATCCTTGTCTTGCGCATTCGGATCCTGCGACGGCATCGACGGGGGCTGCTTCACCGGAGGGTCCTGCGGCTGCGTTCGCGGAAAGGCTGGCTCGGCGCGCGGGTTGTCGGGCTGATTCGTTGGCTGGCCCTGCTGCTGGCCAACTTGCGTCCCCGCGGGGACGCGGAAGATCGGGGTTCGCGAGGAAGGGTCCATTCGACGCGCGACGCGGCGTCCGTTCGACGAGAAGACCGAATCCGGTTGTGCCGCGCCGGGACGCTCCCCGGGCCGCGGTCCTCCGCGACGCGCTGGACACCAGACGCGATCGATCATGTCGTCGCGCACGTCGAAGACGCTTCCATCCGGGCAGAACACCCGAGCGAGTCGAATCGCCACCGTGACACGGCTGCTCATCAGCGGCATCGAGGTCATGTCCTCGCCCCACCACTCGTCGGGCTGGGAGCGTACGAACTCGCGCTGGATGGCGCGCACGGCCACGTTCGGGCTCGAGGACCAGTATGCGGAGCCCAGCGCGCGCTGCATGTGGTAGGCATTGTAATCGTCGTCGTCGAGCCGCAACGGTGTGTCCGACGCCACGGCGTAGATGTATCGCGTGTCGGATGACGCAAAGCGGTAGTCGGGCCGAATAGTCCAGGAGACGTTCACCCAGGTGAGACCCGTCTGCTGCACGTTCCGCGGCCGCACAGCCGCCGGGTACACGAGCGAGACGCCGCGGCCGGGCACGACCTCGAACACGGCGATATACGCCTGACGCGAGGTCTGGATCAGCACGCGGTTCTCGTCCGCGCGCACGATGCTGACTTCCATCGGCGGCACGCGCGGCGGTTCGGGCGCGCGCTGGGGCACTGAGCCCGGTGGCGACTGCACGACGTACGTCGGTCCGCAGGCCGCGGCGCCGAGGACGGAAAGGGTAACGAGGAGGCGGGGGAATCGCATGGTAGCGTCCAGTGGGAGGGCTGATACTAGGACGCTCAAATGCCTCGTTGGGCACGGCTGATGGCTGGTGGCTGGTGGCTGGTGACTCGTGTCGCGTGCCGAACCGATCACGCTGTAGCGAGGAAGCGTCCTGGCGGCGCACAGCCACGATGGACGCAGATGACGCTGAAAACGCGCAGATGACGCTGTAAAAAAGAACGGCGACGACTTTTTGAAAAAGGCGTTGCCGCTCTTGTGTCGTTCTCTGCGAAATCTGCGACATCTGCGACATCTGCGTTCCCTTCACTCTCTTGGCAGGGATGCGTCCAAGCCACGAGCAGCAAAGTGCAGATCCTTCGCTACGCTCAGGATGACAAGTCCGCTACGCTCAGGACGACACTCCTCACTCGCCACCCACCACGACCCACTACTCACCAGTCACCGAGGAAGCCCGCTCGGCACCGACGCTGGAATCATCGCGCTCAGATCGCGCGCGGCCGGATCGGTGAGCGATTCGAGAAAGGCGACGAGCTGATGGATCTCCGTCTCACTCAGGCCTAACGGCTGCCGGATCGTCGGGTTCGTCGCCGCCAGAATTGCCTCGATCGTCGCCGCGTCGCCGCGATATTGCGCGCGGAGGCGCGGATCGAGTTGAGAGACATCGTAATTCCGCAGCGTCTGCTCGACGTTGTTGTAGTGCCGGACCACGGCGTCGAGCGTGGCGAAGGCGCCGTCATGCATGTACGGCGCGGTCAGCTCGACATTCCTCAATGCGGGAACGCGGAAGAGGAAGCGCTGCGTCTGTCCCTGGAACTGCGGCTCCTGGCCGAGGTCCAGCGGCGCTTCTTTGCCGATGCCGGGACCGAGCTGCGGCACGCCGGCGCTGGCGAAGCTCTGACCACCGAGGAGAGGGCCGAAATGGCAGCTCGAGCAGCGCGCCTTCGTGAAGAAAAGCAGCGCGCCCTGCTTCGCTTCCGTCGTCATCGCGCGGTCGTCATGGGCGACGTACCGGTCGAACGGCGAGTTCGTGAAGGTGAACGCCGTCTTCTCGAAGGCCGCGATCGCATTCGCGGCGTGCTGGAAGCCTAACGACGCGACCGGCACTCCGGGGAATGCCGCGTTGAACTTGGCGACGTAGCCATTGATGGCCACGAGTCGCTGCATCACCGCGCTCCAGATGGCACCGTACTGCGTGCTGTCGAACGCGGCGAGCTCGTTCGGGTTTCCAAACACGTCGCGGTCCCCGACCTCACCACGCATCTCGTTCCGGTTCGTGACCGGAAACATCGCCTGCGCCGCGAGCACGCTCGTGAGTCCGCTGGGAAGTGATGCGCCGGCCGGCGTCTTGAAGTTCGTCGCTCCCCCGAACTCGGAGACGCGTCCATCCCAGAACAGAAAGAAGGCGCCGAGACCGGTGTTGAGCAGCGATGGTGCGTTCCTCGGCGTGAACTGCCGGTCCGTTCCGAGCGTGCGAGCGGCGCCATCCCCGCTGCCGCCGGTTCCGACGGAAAGCGCGAGCACGTCTGCCCCATGCGACAGGGGGCTGTGACAGGTGGCGCACGACACGTCGCGGTTCCCACTCAAGACCTTGTCGAAGAAGAGTGACCGCCCGAGGTCCACGAGCGCCGCGTTAGGCGGCGTGACCGCGCCGATTGGCACGACGCCCCAGATGTTGAACTGCGCACGAACCTGGTCGTCGAGCGTCAGAGGCGGTGGCGGCGTGACTCCGCCGCCGTCGGTCATCGTATTGCTGCACCCCGCGACGACGCCGCTTGCGAGAAGGGCGAGGAGCAGGAATGGGGTGGCCAGAGCATTCGATGAGTGGATTCGAATCATGGCAGCGGCACCGAGACGGAGAGTTGATGCGTCGTCACGCTCACCGGCGTCAGCGTCAGCGGACCGGTTGGTGTCGCGAGGATGCTCGGGCCGCTGGACAGACCGTCGGCCGCGAGCGGCTCGAGCACCGGACCGTTGCTGATGCCGGGGCGGCCCGTGCCGTGCACGACGCGACCAAGGTATCGGACGTCCACACCGGCGATGCGCATGCTCGCGCCCCACGTCGGGCTCCATTCCACCCAGTGCTCGTCCTCGCGCCGCGAAGTGGACTGAACGTGATCGTCCTGGTGCACCCAGTAGCGAATGGCGTGCGCCGCGACGCCGCCCTGAAGGTGCAGCGGCGATTCGACACCGTCGATCAGAATGTCCTGGCCCAAGCCGAGCCTGGCGATCGCGTTCGAGAAGGTGAAGTGGCTCTCACTCGTCTTGTCGCCGGCGAGGATCGTCCGACCTGCCAGCGTCTGGATATCCCCTGGCGCTTCCCCCCACGTGTGACTCACGATCGGCTCGTAGATGACATCGAGCGCTAACGTCGACGGACCGCGATGTTGCGCGATGCCGATGCCGACGTTGTACGCCGCCGAGTGCCCTGGATCCCACGGCACCGGCCTCACGACGTCCACGACCTGATAGTTAGGCAGCTTGGGGTGCGACATGAGGTTCCCGGTCGCGAAGGCGCCCACACGCCATCCGGAGTCGCCGACCGGCCGCTGCCAGGCGAGATGAAGCCCCCACGTGTTCGTCCGATCGAGATTCCGCTCCGCTCGTGGCCGTGACGATATCATCCGCAGATTCGGATCGTAGAACGACTCGGCGAAGGTGACGTCGTGCGTCATCGCGAGCCGGTCGTGGACGACCATCGCCTCCATGGATGATCCGCTCTCCCAGTCGCGGACGACGCCGAGCCTGGCGTCGAGATCCCCACCGTGCTGGGCAACACTCTGGCTACCGGCGTAGAGCTGATCGACGCCGTCGAGCCGATGGAGATCCGCGTACATCACGCTCCCGGCGATCGAGAAGCCGTTGGCGACACGGCGGCCAAGGGTGGCGAATGCATAACGATTCGTCTTGCTCCGCGTCTGCTGCGCTACGGGGAGGGTCGCGGCTTGCGGGTTGGCAATGATGTCGATCCCCGGTGGTGCGAAGACTGGGACCGGGACGTCGGAGTGGCTGGGATCGAGCTGCTGCACGGCCACGACCGCGCCGCCGAAGAGCTCCCCGCGCGATACAAGCCCGCCGACGGGGAGCGTGTGCCCGCCGCCGCCATTCCGGGAGATGCTGTAGAAGGTCGGCGAGCCGAAGAAGTGGAGGGCGCGGATACGCGCTCCCTTCGCGGGGTTCACGAAGGGATCGAGCAGCGAATCCCGCACAGCGATCGACACGCCGCCCATCGCCTCGTTGGCTGACGGGAGAAAGCCGAACTGGTCGCCCTGCGCAAGCGGCAGGGTCTTGATGGTGATGAGCTGTGCTGGTGCGGCAGCGGGAAAGAGCAGCGCGATCAGCGTCGCGCCGAGAGCGGAGAGCTTCCGTGGTTGAGGCATGAGACGCTCGGTATGGGCTCGGATGCCGAACCAGGGTTTCGGCGCCGAGGTCACTCTGGGCGTGAGTGTCATCCTAGCGAGCCGCTCGGTCGCTCAGACCATCGCAGGCTCCTGGGAATGGCAAGCATTAACTGTCGGAAGAACGAAACTGCCGGAAACGGCCTGAAAGGGCCGGAGAACGACAAAGAGCGGCAACGATTTTTTTAAAAGATCGTTACCGCTCTTCTGCGGTCTCCGGATCGTTCAGGCCCTTTCCGGCCTTTTCGTTCTTCCAACAGTTGATATCTGCCAGAGCACGGCGCCGTCAAAGGTCTGAGTGATTCACACTCGAGATGACGTGGCGACAACCTCTACCGGTCACCCCTTGCACTTCTACAAGACGCGGTCTATCGTGTGCCGATGGACAAGCTCGATCTCCCGCAAGGCACCCTCGACCTCCTGATCCTCAAGGCCGTCTCGCTCAAGCCCGAGCACGGCTGGGCGATCTCGGAGCGCATCCATCAGGTCTCGCG
>DATEPP010000546.1:0-1255 GCA_035273165.1 Gemmatimonadaceae bacterium | reverse complement strand
TCTGGTTGTAAGAGCGGCGAGGGCAGGATCGAGTCGCCGGCCGAAGGCGGGCGCTCGGGGGTCATGAGAACGACTGGCGCCCATTGGTGGGAGTCACGACGCGCTGGGCGGAATGCCCGCAAACTTTTCACTACGCGGACGTGGGTCCCCAAACCCGCACGTCTCAGTCGCTGCCCTTGCGCGCACGGCGTACGGCGCGGATCCGTCCACTGTTCCCGCCGCCGCAGAAGAATCGATCCTGTCCGTCCGACTCGAGGCCGGAGACCTTCACACCCTCGGGCAGCTGCAGCGTCTCGAGCACCTCGCCGCTCTCCACGTCGATTCGCCGAAGCTCGCTCTGGTCTCCTTCCCAGGTGGCGTGCCAGAGCTCCCCCGCAACCCACGTCACTCCCGTGACGAAGCGATTGGATTCGAGTGTGCGGAGCGTCGCCCCGGTGAGCGGATCGATCTGATGGATCTTTCGCGCGCGATAATCTCCGACCCAAAGCGTTCCTTCCGCCCACGCCAGCCCTGACGCCCCGACTCCCGCCGGCGCCGGAATCGTCGATACGACGGTGCCGGTGTCTGGATCGATCTTCTGAATTCTCCCATCGGCGATCTGATAGAGGAACTCACCATCGAACGCCGTCCCCGCGTGCGCCGGCACATCGATCGAGCGGCGCTCCTCGCCCGTGTCGGGGTCGAACGCGCGCATCGAATCCTTGGCGGCAAACCAGACCGACTCGCCGTCGAAGGTGACGCCCGCGACCTCTGTGGCCCGCGGGAAGGGACCGTACTCCTGAATGACCTCGGCCTTGGATTGGCGCATGACGTGAGCTTATGCGATCGGCAGTGCCGCAGGGAGTAACAATGTTGTCGTGAATCCCGACATCGGCGGCATGATCCAGCGACGCGCTCTGCCGCGGCCAAAAGCTTGAACCTTCCCTTCTCGCGCGAGCTCCTCCAGCGCGCGCTGCAAGGTGCGCTGGCTCGTTCCAAGCGCCGACGCAAGGGCTGAGGTCGACCACGACTCGCCGTCATCGAGCAGCGCGAGCACCGACGCATGTTCCTCATCGATGGGCCGCGCCAGGACGACCACCTCAGTCGAGTGGTGCGGTGCGAGCGCAAACCCTCGTTTGGTGGCGCGAATGCCGGCCAAGTGGCGGAGCGCGGCGCGTAGACGTCCGATCTCCACGCGCAACCTGGCACGATGCGAGTCGTCGACGAACTTCGCGCCGAAGGCCCGCGCCAACAGCTCGTCACGCGTTGCCTCGTT
>DATEPP010000545.1:0-2686 GCA_035273165.1 Gemmatimonadaceae bacterium | reverse complement strand
GTCCCGCTGGCACGCCACTCACGACGGCGTCCTATCGGGTCGCGAATGGCTCGCTCCAGCCGTGCAATCAGGGACCGTCCGCGAACACGTGTGTGATCTCCGGCCAGGCGGCGACATATCAGGTCGAGATCACGGCGATGTCTTACGAGACAGTGCAACGCACCGTCGTCGTGCCGGCGCAGTCCACGGCCCGGTGCGCCTGTAAGCTGCCTGTCACGCAGCTCCTCGCGATCGCCATGTCGCCAACAAGCTGAAGGCCTGTTCTGCCCATGTCTGAGCCGTACCGGCAGCGGGCGTCGTTGCCACGGATGCTTGATCGGGTGTTTCGCGAGCGCGTCTTCGGCGGAGTGGCTCGAGTCAGCGAACAAACGGAACGGGTCGCGCGCTGCCATACTTGTCCACGAGCTGGCAGCCCTGCTCGAGTAGAGTAGCCGCACCCTCGAGAACGAGGGAGCGGGAGCTCTCGGTCGGCTTCCTGCCGGATCGTGCCAATGACGCTTTCAGCTGCCTAACGCGTCGACGCAGCTCGGGCCAGTCGACCGCGTGCCATGGACCAGGAAGCGCAAATCGAGGCCCCCGAAGCTCTCCGCCTGTCGGATATTTCACGAACGACGGCGCGATAGCACGCTTGTCACCCTCGAGTGGCCCGCGGAGACAGAGACGCGCAAGTCCCCAGCCGTTCGCATCCAGGGACGCGATGACATTCGGCCACCAGATGCGAAACCATGTCGACCGCACACCTAACGGCGATACTTCCGACTCCTGAGACATTGCCTCCCGTATTTGCCACGAGCTGACCACTTCGCTCAGCTCCCCGTCTTCACGCACGAGGAGACGGGCATCGCAATCACGCAACAGATTGAAGAGACGATCGGAATCCTCCGTCGTGGCGTAGAACGACAGCGACGCGAATCGCTCGGGCCGGAGGTCTGTAGTAGTTGGCGTTGGCGCAGAGACGAGCCGAGCATTTGGCGCGCGGGCGCGAGCGCGCCGTGTCGCCTCGCATGCTCTAAGGCGCTGATGCAGCTCGCCGATCATTTCCCGCCACGGAGCGACCAGCGTTTCATCAAGCCGCCTTACATCCAAAAAGGCGGGATTCTGCGCGATGTGCTCGATGGTGGAACGCGCCAGTGCAAGCGTCTCGATGGACAGACCAGGCTGTCGCGACGTCCAGTCCTCGAATTCCGCCGCGTCCTCCGCCGTGTGGCAAAGCCCAAGGGCACCGCGGTTCTCCATCGCCGCGATGAACTCGGCAGCGAAGAGTGCCGCATCGACCACCTTGCGATCGTGTAACCTGCCGGCGACGCGATCGAGCACCTTGCGAAGGTAGCGCTCGGGATCTTGCTCACTCGTCAGCTCGATCCGAAAGTACACTGCATGCAGGTCATCGAGCGGCCGCACGCAACCGTCGAGTTGCAGTAACACCTCCGACTGAAAGCGCGCGCGACTCAACGACTCGAGGAAGAGTCGCGTGACCGTCTTCGGGTTCGCGACAACCGTGAGTTGAGTCTCCAGTCCTTCAGCCTTTGGATGGAGGCAAACGTAATCAGCGTTCCGTGTGCGCTGCCGCGCCGCGCGCGCGACCTTCGGCGCGGCCGTGTAATTGCCCTCCGCGGGATTCCACGCGTGCATGAAGAGGACATCGAGGTCGAGCCGCCTCCGAGGTACGCAGAGCAGCAGATCCGCGCGACCACGGACTAGCCACCACCAGAAGGCGATGTCCTCGCCGATCCCTTCCGCATCGAGATCGACTCTCGTTAAACCACGTGCGGATCGCAGGTACATGGTGCGCCACCGCTCCCCGACCTCGACCGGCAGTCTTGGAAGGGTGCCATGGACTTCACACAGCGACGCCTTGCGAATCAGCGGTCCCAGGGTCCGAGTGAAGATCTCGGCGACGATGCGATTGGCGCGCCCAGTCGAGATTGCATCCTCGACCGACTCTCCCTCAGGCGCGTCGTCATCGCCAATCGGATGAAGATTGACCGCGAAACGACAGCGGCGAGCGATGAGCCGTTGCTGTCGCTGAAGCCACTCGGGATGCGGAGAGTCCTTCGGCGTGTGCACGCGATACTGACGAATTGCGGCGCGGCGCGACACGCAAAGACGCTGAGCGCTATGGTTTTTCGTTGGGCTGAAGCCGCCGCAGGATCCCGCCCTTCCACTGGCCGACGACCTCCAGTCGTTCCCACATTTCGCGCGCTCGGCCGAAGCTCCCCGAGGTAGGTGGCGGCTCCGTCTCCTCCAAGGGCCCATATTGATCCCATCGGCCCAGCTCGCGCTGCTTCTTCTCGAAGCGGCGCGCGCCAACGTACACCATCCCGAGCATGGCGCCCGCGGCCAGGATGCCGATGAGGAAATGAAGCAACTTTAGCTCTGCGAGAGGGTACGCGACCTCAAGCTCCTCCCTGCCGGACTCGAAAATACCCACCCCGTCACAATCCCTCGCATGGTGCTCCCTCGGGGCCTGAATGAGATCACCGTCCTTCTCATCACGGCCGCTGTCGCCACCCCGTTAGGCGCACAGGCTCCCGCGCGCCGCCAACCCGTGACGCCCGAGCTCGAGCGCTCGGCGTTCGCCGACAGCCGCGCCCAGACGCTCCTCGAGCGGGCCCGCGCCGCCCGCCTCGCGCGCGATTCCGCGCTGCGCGCGTACGACGCGCAGAGCTTCATCCGCATGTCCGTC
>DATEPP010000544.1:0-2191 GCA_035273165.1 Gemmatimonadaceae bacterium | reverse complement strand
GGACGGGCGCGTGCGCCACTCAAGGTAATCAGCGACGGAACAAAGGCGGCACGGTGGTTGACCCTCGCTCTGCCGTCCGGCATTTTGCGCTCGCTCGGCCACTCATCGGGGTGCATGGATCATGTCCAAGCTCGGATCCGCAATCGTCTGGACCGTGGTGGCGCTCGCCGGCGCTGGCGCACTCGCGTGGCTCGCGCTCTCGCGCGGCGAGACGATCAACGCCGCCTGGCTACTCACCGCCGCCGTGTGCAGCTATCTCGTCGCGTACCGCTTCTACAGCAAGCTGATCGCGGCGAAGGTCTTCGCGCTCGATCCCAATCGCGCGACGCCGGCCGAGGTGCTGAACGACGGACGCGACTACGTGCCGACGAATCGCTGGATTGTCTTCGGGCATCATTTCGCGGCCATCGCCGGACCGGGGCCACTCGTCGGTCCAACGCTCGCGGCGCAGTTCGGATTTCTTCCCGGAGCCATCTGGATCATCGTCGGCGTCGTCCTCGGCGGCGCGGTTCAGGATTTTGTGATTCTCGCGTCGTCGGTGCGGCGGAACGGGAAGACGCTGGGCCAGATGGCGCGCGAGGAGATTGGCCCGGTGGGTGGATTCACCGCGCTCGTGGCGGTACTCGGCATCATGATCGTTCTCATCGCGGTACTCGGGCTCGTGGTCGTGAACGCGCTGCGATCGAGCCCGTGGGGCACCGTGACGATCGGCCTCACGATTCCCATCGCAATGCTGATGGGCATTTACCTCCGGTGGATCCGCCCAGGACGGGTGCTCGAAGCGAGCGCGATCGGACTCGTATTACTCGTGGTCGCGCTGTACGCCGGGCGCGCCGTCGCGGAACATGCCACGCTCGCGCCGATGTTCACGCTGAGCGGGGTGACGCTCGCGATCGCGGTGATGATCTACGGCTACGCGGCGTCGGTGCTGCCGGTGTGGCTGCTGCTCGCGCCGCGCGACTATCTGTCGGCGTTCGTGAAGATCGGCGTCGTCGTCGCGCTCGCGCTCGGGATCCTCTTCGTGCTGCCGCCGCTCAACATGCCGGCGCTGACGCAGTTCACCGATGGCACCGGTCCAGTCTTCGCGGGCAAGGTCTTTCCGTTTGCCTTCATCACGATCGCATGCGGCGCCGTCTCCGGCTTTCACGCGCTGATCGCCTCGGGCACGACGCCGAAGCTGCTGGAGCGCGAGACGGACGCGCGGATGGTCGGGTATGGCGGCATGCTCGTCGAGTCGCTGGTCGCGATCATGGCGCTGATCGCGGCGTGTGCGCTGACGCCGGGTGTCTACTTCGCCATCAACGCGCCGGCGAGCGCCATCGGGACAACGGCCGCGAGTGCGGCGGCGGCCGTGCAGCAATGGGGTTTCACCCTCGATCCGGCGGAGATGACGCGGCTGGCCCAGCAGGTGGGGGAGAAGTCGCTGCTCTCACGCACTGGCGGCGCGCCGAGCCTCGCCGTCGGGATGGCGCATCTCTTCTCGCGCGCGTTAGGCGGCAGCGGAGCAATGGCGCTCTGGTACCACTTCGCGATCATGTTCGAGGCGCTGTTCATTCTCACGACGCTCGATGCCGGTACGCGCGTCGGCCGGTTCATGCTCCAGGATCTCGCCAAGCACGTCTGGGCGCCGTTAGGCAGGGTCTCGTGGTACCCGGCGGTGCTGATCATGAGCGCCATCTTCGTCGCGATGTGGGGGCACTTCCTCTACCAGGGTGTCATTGACCCACTGGGCGGCATCAACTCGCTCTGGCCACTGTTCGGGATCTCGAATCAGCTCCTCGCCGCTGTCGCGCTCTGCGTGGGCACCACCGTGATCATCAAGATGGGGCGTGCTCGTTATGCCCTGGTGACGATGCTGCCTCTCGCGTGGCTCGTCATCGTGACGATGACCGCCGGGTGGGCGAAGATCTTCTCGCCCGACCCGAAGCTTGGATTCCTGGCGCACGCTGCCGTGCTCCGCGCCGCCGCCGCGGCGGGCTCCCTGCCGGCGGGCGTGAAGACAGCGGGCGATGCCGTTCGGATGGCGTTCAACGATTATCTCGACGCGGCCGTGGCGGCGTTCTTCATGATCTCGGTGGTCGTCATTCTCGCCGACAGCATTCGTGAGTGGGCCGCAGTGTTGCGCGGCCGGAAGCCGGCGATGTCCACGGAAGTGCCATTCCAGGCGCGCGTCGCCGTGGCCGGAGACTGA
>DATEPP010000543.1:0-8633 GCA_035273165.1 Gemmatimonadaceae bacterium | reverse complement strand
GACGCGGATGGAAAGATCGTGCGATGGTTCGGGACGAACACCGACATCAACGAGCTTCGCGAAGCCGAGCTCGTCCGCGACCGGGCTCTGGCCGAGGCCAAAAAAGAGCGAGAGCGGCTCTACGAGGTGTTCATGCAGGCTCCGGCGGCGATTGCCGTGCTCGAGGGAGCCGAGCACGTGTTCACCGTTGCCAATTCGCGATATCAGAATCTGGTGGCCGGCCGCGCGATTCTCGGAAGTCCCGTACGTGACGCGCTGCCTGAGCTGACTGGTCAGGGCTTCTTCGAGCTGCTCGATAAGGTCTTCGGATCCGGCGAGACCTACGCCGAGCGTGAGCGCGTCGTTAGGCTTGACCGGGACGGGAAAGGAAGCCTGGAGGACCTCTACGTCGATTTCGTCTACCAACCGCTCGAGGACGCGAGCCGGAAGACATTCGGCGTCCTCGTGCATGCCGTCGACGTTACCAATCAGGTGCGGGCACGCCTCGAGATCGCGGCAGCGCGTGCCGAAGCAGAGCGGGCGAACAAGGCGAAGAGCGAGTTCCTCGCCGCGATGTCGCACGATCTGCGCACCCCGCTCAACTCCATCGGTGGTTACGCGGACCTCGCCGCGGAGGGCGTCTATGGTCCAACCAGCGAAGCACAGCGAAAGGCGATGGCGCGCATCCGCCGCGCGAGCGACCATCTGCTCTCCCTGATCAACGACATCCTCGGCTTCGCGAAAGTCGAGGCAGGCCGACTCTCCCTCCGGCTCGCGGACGTGTCGGTGAAGGACGCGGTCGCCGGGGCGGTCGCGATGGTCGAACCACAGGCGGCGAAGAAGGGGCTGGCGTTGATCGCTCGCCACGGCGCGACGGAAATTCGCGCCCATGCCGATCGCGAGCGGTTGACGCAGATCCTGACGAACCTGTTGACGAATGCTGTGAAGTTCACCGGAACCGGTTCGATTGCCGTCGAATGGCAGGCGGACGATAAGGTCGTATCGGTCGGCGTTCGCGATACGGGGCGCGGCATTCCTCCCGAGAAGCTGGCGGCAGTCTTCGAGCCATTCGTTCAGGCGGGGCGTAGCGCCGAGGAGCAGCAGCAGGGCGTCGGCCTCGGACTGGCGATCAGCCGGCAGTTAGCTCGCGCGATGGGCGGCGATCTCACCGTGGAAAGCAAGGTCGGCGAGGGATCGACCTTCACTCTGCGTCTCCCGCGCGGGTCGGACGTCGTTTCGCGCTGAGCGGCCAGCGCCACCGCAACGAGCTCACCACCGCGGCGACCCACCCACCTAACGAGTGTCCTTTGCCAGGTTCCAAGGGAGTGATCCGCGTCGGCGCCTCGGCCGCCTTCGCGTTCGTGTTCACGATGGGAATCGTGAATCTGTTCGGAGATACGACGTACGAGGGCGGCGCAAGCATCAACGGCCAGTTTCTCGGCTCGCTCGGCGCCGGCGCGGCGGCGATCAGCATCATCGCCGGCGCGGGCGAATTTCTTGGCTACAGTCTCCGGTCCGTCTCGGGATGGATCGCGGATAGAACCGGTCGATACTGGCCTGTCACCATGGTTGGATTCGCGATCAATTTGTTCGCTGTTCCCGCCATGGCGCTCGCCGGCAACTGGTACGTCGCCGGAGCACTCATTCTCGCGGAGCGCATAGGCCGAGCGATGCGGAAGCCGACGGTCGAGGCGATGCTCTCGTACTCGACTGGGCAGCTCGGCACCGGGTGGGTATATGCGCTGAACACGGCACTCGATGAAACCGGAGCGACGATCGGTCCGCTGCTGATCGCGCTCGCCCTCTCTCGCGGGATGACTTACCGGACGAGCTACGCGCTCCTGCTGATCTCGGCGTCGCTGGCGCTCGTCGCGCTCATCATCGCGCGCGTCGTGTTCCCCGTTCCGTCAAAGCTCGAGCAAGGCGATCGGACAACGACGGAACGGTTCACTCCCGCCTTCTGGCTCTACATGGTGGCGGCCGCGTGCTTCGGCGCAGGCCTGATGAGCTTCGAGTTCATCTCCTATCATCTCGCGGCCCATCGAGTCGTGAGCCCGACGTGGATTCCCGTGTTCCTCGGTATCTCGACGGGCTTTGGCGTGCTGGCGAATCTCGTGCTCGGCCGTCTCTATGATCGAGGAGCAATTCGCACCATTGTCGGCGCCGTGCTCGTGAGCGCCCTGTTTTCTCCGTTCGTGTTCTTCGGCCGCTTCGGTGTCGCGCTCTTTGGAATGCTGCTGTGGGGAATCGGCTACGCGACTCAGGACACGTTATTCAAGGCTCTCGTCGCGGACCGTCTGCCGCACGGGCGACGCAACTTCGCATTCGGCATCTTCTACACGGGCTACGGCGGCGGCTGGCTCGTCGGGAGTATCGCCACCGGCCTGCTCTATCAGGTTTCGGTAACCGCGGTCGTCGCCTTCTCGATGATCGTCCAACTTGGCGCGATCCCGCTCTTCCTCTTCGCCCGCCGGACGGAGTCTTCCGCATGAGCCCTCATAATCGGCCGACGCGTCGCCTTGAGTGTTTCATCATCATAGTGGTGGTCGTCGTATCGCTCGCCAGTGCGTCCTGCGCGGATGGGCACACCTCTAAGCGGAGCGACGCGCGACACTACACGCCGACAACGCGCGCGGTGACGATCACGACGGTCCCGATGCTCGTGAAGGAGGAGCAGAGCGTGCTCCCCTTCCTCAAGGAGGATTTTGCGAAAGGCGGCGTTCTCGATGGCAAAGAGGTCTATGGCTTCTCACCGTCCACGGTGACCGTGATCGAAGGCGACACGATCCAGTTCACCTTCATCAATCCGGAAGACGACGCGCACTCGTTCGTCATGAGCGATCTCGCTGTGTCGCTGCCAGGACAGAAGACGACGACGGCGACCTATGTGGCAAAGCACGCCGGCGTCTTCCGATTCGTCTGCGCGATTCAGGCGCATCTGCCGATGATGTGGGGACAGCTCGTCGTGCTGCCCGCCTCGTCGGATTTGCAATGACGAGCGAGAGCGTTACGGCTGCCGGCCTGTCAGCCGTTACCGGCCGCGGGACAGGTCGCCCTAACTACTGCTCCGATCGCCACGATCGCCGTAGCCCGGCTTCGCGTCCTTCTTCGCATGCTGCTTTCGGTCCTTCGAGAGGGAGCGCCCGACATCATCAGACTCCTTGAACTGACCGCTCGCATCGCGCCGTACATAACGATCGTCGCCGCGAGGGGAGATCTCTTCGCGCTTTCCGCTTCCACGTTTTGACGACATTGATCCTCCTGCCAATAGACACGATCAAAGAATGGATAGATCGTGCCACGCTTTGCCTGGTCCTTCGATTCTCGCTTGCAAGTCAAACGGCGGCTCGAGCATTCCGTAGAGTCGTTTGCCGGCCTCATACGGGAGAAAGGATGCTCCGCCAACTGCTGTTCGCCGCTTCGATCGCCGCCGCGGTCCTCGCATGTCGCGACGCTCGCATGACGAGTGCGTTCCACGAGCTCGGCCGCTTTCACGCGCGAGACATGCACACGCTTTATCCCGACATCACACATTTTGTGGTCACGCCGGAATCGGTGATGGCGAATCGCACCGCGGCGCTCGCTTTTTCGCGCGGTCTTTGCGGCGAGCGGGAGGAAGTCTGCTTCGTGTTCTTCTGGACCGATGGGTCGCGAGCCGCGACGGGCTTCCCTCTATCGGACAGAGAGATCAGCGCGATGTCCGCGAGCTACCGACGCAATCACAGCACCGGTGCCGACGGTTTTCAATGTTATAACTTCGGCACGGTCGCAGAGCGCTGCGGCGCTCGGTGACGCACTAGCGAACCGTTCTCGAGCACATCAGCTACCGTGCGACTCCGGATGCGCGCGCTCAGCGTGGACCATGGTCCCATGGGGTGACTCGCCGCCCCGTTCCTACCTTCCCGTTCCACTTCAGGAATGAGGCTGCGATGTCGTCGACCAAGACACGGATCGAGCATGATCTGCTCGGTGACTTTGCCGTCCCCGCGGATGCGTACTACGGCGTGCAGACCGCGCGGGCGCTCGAAAACTTCAAGATCTCCGGCGTAGAGCTCAGGCTCTATCCCAACTTCATCAAAGCCCTGGCGATGGTAAAGCTCGCCGCCGCTCGTGCCAATTTCGACACCGGCGGATTCTCGCGTGAGATCCTCACCGCGATCGAAGGGGCATGTCAGGAAATCATCGACGGCAAGCTCCACGACGAGTTCAAGCTCGATGTGCTGCAGGGCGGCGCTGGCACATCCACGAACATGAACGCAAACGAGGTCATCGCGAACCGCGGCCTCGAGCTCATGGGACACCAGAAGGGAGAGTACAAGTATCTCGACCCACACGATCATGTGAATCGCTCGCAGTCGACGAATGACTCGTATCCAACGTCGATGCACGTGGGCATGGCGCTCGGCAACAGTCAGATCATCGTCGCGTTCGAGAAGCTCATCGAGGCGTTCAGAGCCAAGGCACGAGAGTTTTCCAACATTCTCAAGATGGGCCGCACGCAACTTCAGGACGCGGTCCCGATGACGCTTGGCCAGGAGTTCAACGCCTTTGCGCGCACACTCGCGGACGAGATCCGCGCGCTCGAGGCGGTCAAGGTCGTGCTGTGTGAGATCAGCATGGGGGGAACGGCCAT
The DNA here is from genome assembly GCA_035273165.1 of Gemmatimonadaceae bacterium. GTDB lineage: Bacteria > Gemmatimonadota > Gemmatimonadetes > Gemmatimonadales > Gemmatimonadaceae > AG2. The sequence goes on along the minus strand of DATEPP010000543.1, from coordinate 4,021 downwards.
CGGCACAGGGCTCAACGCACCCGCGGGATACGCGCAGAAGTGCGCGGACCATCTCGCGAGGATCTCGAACCTGCCCATTCGCCTCGCCGACGACCTCATCGAAGCGACGCAGGACACTCAGGCATTCGTCCTCTACTCGTCCGCCCTTCGAAGTCTTGCCATCAAGCTCGCCAAGGTCGGCAATGACTTGCGACTTCTCTCATCGGGCCCGCGATGCGGTCTCCACGAGATCAACCTGCCGGCGACACAGCCCGGCTCGTCGATCATGCCTGGCAAGGTCAATCCGGTCATTCCGGAAGTGACGAACATGGTCGCCTATCGCGTGATGGGAAACGACCTCGTCGTCATGCTCTCCGCGGAGGCTGGTCAACTGCAGCTGAACGCGTTCGAGCCGGTCATCGCCGCGTGCATCTTCGAGTCGCAGACGCTGTTCGTGAACGCAGCCGACACGCTCCGCAAGCACTGCGTCGAGGGAATCACCGCGAACGCGGATGTCTGTCAGCACTACCTCGAGTCGAGCATCGGGACGGTAACGGCGCTCAACCCCGTGATCGGCTACGACAAGGCAACAGAGTTGGCCGCCGAGGCGCTGAAGTCCGGCGAAGGGATTCTCGAGATCGTGCGCGAGAGGCACATCCTCACCGACGATCAGATTGAGGAGATTCTGAATCCCGCGGCGCTCACCGGCTCCGGCCGCTCCGACTGACGGGGAGGATTATCATGTGGACTTATCCAGTTCGTGCGAGACACATCCGCTTCGCGATGACCGTCGCGGTGGTCGTCGCGACCGCCAGCGCCCGAGGCGTGGCGCAGGGCGACGGCGATGGTAAGGATCATCTGCCGCACGTGGTGGTCCTCGCCACCGGGGGAACCATCGCCGGCGCCGCCGCGACGGACGTGCAAGCCGGCTACTCGAGCGGCAAGGTCGGCGTCGAACAACTCCTGGCCGCCGTTCCTCAAGCAAAGAAGCTGGCGCACCTCTCAGGCGAGCAGGTCTCCAATATCGGCTCGCAGGACATGAATGATGAAGTATGGCTGACACTCGCAAATCGGGTGAACGAGCTGCTCGCGAGGCCGGACGTCGCCGGGATCGTCATCACCCATGGCACGGACACCATCGAGGAGACCGCATACTTCCTCAACCTCGTCGTGAAGTCGACGAAGCCGGTCGTCCTGACGGCGTCGATGCGCCCGTCCACCGCGCTGTCGGCCGACGGACCACTGAACTTCTATAACGCGGTCGCCGTCGCGGCGAACAAGGACGCCGCGAACCGTGGCGTCCTCGTCGTCGTCAACGACTGGATCCATGGCGCCTCGTCGCTGACGAAGACGAGCACCACGGCGGTGCAGACATTCATGTCGCCGTTGTCCGGTTTGATCGGCACCGTCGCCTACGGCGAAGTCGAGTGGTATCGCGGCCCCGTCGGTAAGAACACACTCAACTCGGCGTTTACCGTGGACAAGGGGACCGTCCTGCCCCGCGTCGATATCATCATGGCGACGGAGAACATGGATGGGGCACTCATCGATGCGGCGGCCGCAGCGGGGGCGAAGGGTATCGTCATCGCCGGCGTCGGGAATGGCAACATGACGAAACCCGCGCTCGCCGCGCTGGCAGCCCAGGCGCGCCGGGGAATTCTCTGCGTTCGCTCGTCGCGTGTGGTCACCGGACAGGTCGGACGAAACGTCGAGGTCAACGACGACAGCCTCCATTTCGTCGCATCGTTAGGCCTGAACCCGCAGAAGGCCCGAGTCCTGCTCCGCCTCGCGCTGCTCACCAGCGCCGACCCGAAGGTCGTCCAACGATACTTCGACGAGTACTGAACAGCTGACGGCTGGGACGCCGCCCTCGAGACATGGCCATGCCCATGCTCATTGCCTCGCGACGAGGGCGGTGGCTCCTCGGCCTCGCCGCGGCGTGTATGACGAGTACGAGCGCGTCGGCGCAGAAGACGCGCACCACCGAAAAGCCGCCATCGGATTCGATCCTCGCGACCGAGCTCACCGCGGGAGAAGGCGATGCCGAACCGGCGCGCCGGCAGCTGCTCGGCCGCCCCGAGTGGAATCTCGGCTTCATGACGCTGCACATCGGTGGTGGCTTGCTCTTCGATGCCGTCGCGTACTCGCAGGATTCGGCGAGTGAGAAGCAGTTCCCCGACCTGAAACCGCAGATCAAGCTACGTGACTTCCGATTCCTCCTCGGTGGGCGATTCCGCACGAAGCGCCCTTTCACCTGGCAGGCCGGCATCATGTACGACGCCGCCACGAGCAAATGGCTGGTGCGCCAGACTGGGCTGATGGTCGCGGTGCCCGAGATCCACAGTCACTTCTTCATCGGTCGAGCCAAGGAAGGATTTAGCCTGAACAAGGTGATGGTCGGCTACGACGGCTGGTCGATGGAGCGGCTTCCCTTCACCGATGCCACCGTGCCGCTGCTGGCCGACGGAATCAAATGGCTGGGCTACGTGCCGAGCGCACACTGGTTCTGGAATCTCGGTGCGTTCATGGATGCGCTGTCCGAGGGCCAGAGCTTCTCGTCGTACAACTATCAGTTCGTGGCTCGCACCGGGTGGGCATCCGCAACAGCGGAGGATCGCGGCACCCTGCTCCACGCCGGCATGAACTTCCGCATCGGCCAGCCAAACAACGACTCGCTGCAGCTGCGCTCGAAGCCCGAAGCCTTTCCCGCTCCGTATTTCATCGACACGAAGAAATTCCCGGCGCGTTCCGCGTTGGCATTCGGTCCCGAGTTGTACTACCGAGCGGGTCGCGTGCTCCTCGGGAGCGAGTACTACTGGCAGCGAGTCGAATCACCGGAGACGGGAAATCCCTGGTTTCATGGCGGCGAGGCCGCGGTGCAGTGGCTGACCACGGGCGAGACGCGCTCGTACAACATGGCCGGGAGCTATTTCCGGGAAGTGTCTCCCGACAGCACGGTCATTCAGGGCGCGCCAGGTGCGTGGGGGCCGATGGTGAAGTTTTCGTACAGCAATCTCACCAATGGCCCTCTGCAAGGCGGGATCTTCTGGCGCGTGACGCCGATGATCAATTGGTATCTCACCGACAATCTGCGCCTCGAGTTCGCGTATGGGTATGGCGTGTTGACGAAGGTCGGCGCGCGAGGGGTGACGCAGTTCTTCCAGTCGCGCCTGCAGATGCGCCTCTGACTGTGCTGATCGACCATTAACTCGCCGCCGAGCGGCGTGAGGCTGTTCACAACATGCTGTATCTCCGTTTCGCGCTCCTCGCCGTCTGCGTCAGCATCGGGCTCTTCGCGGGAATGCTGGTGCTGATCGAGGTCGGGCGCCGGTTTGGTGTTCGTCAGGCGAAGCTGCGCGGCACGGAAGCGCGCGCGGGAGTTGGCGTCGTCGATGGCTCCGTCTACGGCCTGCTCGCGCTGCTCATCGGATTCATGTTCTCTGGCGCGGCCGGGCGCTTCGATCAACGGCGCCATCTCATCGCGAACGAAGTGAACGTTATTGGCACCGCTTGGCAGCGTGTCGATCTCGTCCCCGCCGGACAGCAGAGCGTAGTGCGCGAGTCGTTTCGCCGCTATGTGGACTTACTCATCGCGTGGTATGGCGAGACATCCGGCGCGGCCGGAACACTGCACGAGCCACCGGCGCTGACACGCGCCCAGAATCAACTGTGGTCTTGCGCCGTCACCGCATCCACCTCGCCGAGCACGGCGGCGACCGCATTGTTTCTCTCGGCGATGAACGACATGTTCGGCGCGGTGGAGGAGGAGCGCATGGCGCGACGAATCCATCCGCCGAGCATTGTCTTCGCCATGCTCGGAATCGCCGCCCTCGCGACCGCCCTGTTCGCCGGCTACGGCATCGCGAGCGGCGTGACGCGAAACTGGATTTACATGCTCGGGGTGGCCGCTACGATTGCGACTGCAACGTACGTGATTCTCGAGCTCGAGTATCCACGCCTTGGCTTGATCCGGCTGGATGCGATGGACCAGACACTGGTGGAGCTGAGAGCAACGATGAATTGAGACGGCGCCCGGTCGATT
>DATEPP010000542.1:0-5488 GCA_035273165.1 Gemmatimonadaceae bacterium | reverse complement strand
ACCCCTTTGGCAGTGGCTGGTCCACTCGTCTGCTGCAGTCGCTGAACGAAGCCGAGCCGGGCGTCCGAGGACGCGTCGAGGACCGTCGATCGGATAAGATCCACCACTGGAGCCTTGCCGTTACTACGTTTTTGCGCGACTTCGACGGCTCGGTCGAGGACCGCGACGTCGTCGGGATCGGGGGTGGCGGAGCGGCCATCGACATAGGTGCGATAGACGGGCAGCGCAGCGATGAATTGAACGATTCCCTTTGCGAGTGCCTTCGGCTCGGGCGATCGATCGTTGGCGAGCGGCTGCAGCCGACGCACGAGCCGGTCGACGTCTGCCTGCAATGCACCTTCGAGGATTTTCACCTTGCCCGCGTGCGCGACGTCGGCGAAGTCCCCACTCGTGAGGCGGCGGAGCGAGCGATAGCGGCGCTCGATGGCGGCGTACCCGTCCCGGTCGAGAAAGATGTCTTCGAGATCGTTGAGAAATTCGTATCCGGTCGTGCCCTGCACCGGCCACGAGCGACGCAGCTTCTCGCCGGGGGAGAGAATCTTCTCGACGACGATGGGAAAGACTGCACCATCGCTTGGCGGAGCCCGTCGCTCCACCTCTTCGCGCAGCCTCTCGAGATAGCCTAACGGGTCCAGCAGGCCATCGACGTGATCGACGCGAAGGCCGTCGATGACGCCCTCTTCGACGAGCGACAGGATGAGCTCGTGCGTCTCGGCAAAGACCTCGGGGTCTTCCTGGCGGAGCGCCGCCAGCTCGTTGACGTCGAAGAAGCGGCGATAATTGATCTCGGTGGGACCGCGACGCCAGAAGGCGAGTCGATAGTGCTGGGCGTCGAGCAGCGCGCGAAGCCGCTGATGCCCGTCCTCGCCGCGGATGAACACTGCCGGATCGGAGACCGCGGTCGGATCGAGCTTCGCGAGCTGGAGCTCTTCGGGGAGCGTCGCGGGGTCGACGGGCCACGAGTTGTCGAAGTAGCGAAGCCGGGGTGTCTTCTCCTTGACGTCGAGCGTGATCTCGTCGCGATCGATCACCTTGTCCAACTCGTCGCCGAGCACAGGGAGAACGATCTTGTTGTCGGCGCCCTCCCAGTCTACATCGAACCAGCGCGCATAACGAGAACGCAGCCCGTGGGTGAGGACATCCTCCCAGTAGCTGTTGCTCTCTCCGACACCCATGTGATTCGGCACGATGTCGAGCAAGATGCCCATCTTGCGCTCGTGAAGCGCCTGAGAGAGGGCACGGAGCTCCTCGAGCGTGCCGATCTCGGGATTCACGCGCTTCGGATCGATGACGTCGTAACCGTGTGTACTTCCGGGTCGTGCCGCCAGTATCGGCGAGCAATAGAGGTGCGACACGCCGAGTCGATCGAGGTAGGGCACAATCGCGCGCGCGTCCGCGAGCCTGAACTCCTTGTTCAATTGCACTCGGTAAGTCGCGGTCAGGGCCGTATCGCTCATCCCGCGACCCTCGTCCCGCGCCCTGCGTCCCTCGTCCCGCAACGAAGCGCCTCGTGAACGTCGTTGCTCGCCCGCATCTCGTCGATCGTCATCGACATCTTCCGCTTCCAGCTCGGGTGCTTGTCGGGCCCGACGCCGGGCAGGTTCACGGCGTCGACCTCACCCGCGAGATCGTCGAGGGCCAGGCCGACGAGCGCCGCCGGCGTGCGACAGAGGAATTCATGAATCGCGCCGCGCAAGGCGGCATTATCGTTAGGCTCGCTTTCTGATGGGAGGATTCCCTCGCGAGCGAGCCGCGCCAGCAAGGCACGCTTTTCCTCCTCGCGCGTCTTACGCGCTTCTCGAACGGCGTCGTCACCCTCTATGAGCCCGACGCGAGCGCGTTGCTCGATGTCGCGACCTTCCCAGAAGCCGGCGAGCGTCGCCATGTCGTGAGTGTTGGCCGTCGCCAATGCCAGCGGTTCGTAACGCTCCGCGGCCTTGAAGCCGCGCTTCTCGCGCTCGAAGTAGAGCACCTTCGACGACAGCACACCCCACTTCTCGAGCGCCGGCGGAACCTCTTTCGGCACCGTTCCCAGATCCTCGCCGACGACGAGCGCGTTGTGGCGCCTGCTCTCGAGCGCAAGGATGCCGAGGAGATCGTCGGAGGGATACTCGACGTACGCGCCTTCCTTCCCCGTCTTTCCCTCAGGAATCCAGAAGAGCCGAAAGAGACCCATCACGTGGTCGATGCGGAGGGCGCCGGCGTGGCGAAATCCGCTGCGAACGAGCCGAATGAAGTAGCGGTAGCGATCGGCGCGCAGCGCGCGTGGGTCGATCGGCGGGAGCCCCCAGTTCTGTCCCGAGGCCGAGTATGGATCGGGCGGCGCGCCGATGCTCGCGCGCTGGATGAAGAGCTCCGGCTGGGACCAGGTGTCGGCGCCGGTCGGCGAAGTCCCGATGGCAAGATCCTGATAGAGCCCGATCGGCAGCCGCGCCTTGCGCGCGGCGTCGGCAACCATGCCGAGCTGGCGATCGAGCTCGAATTGGATCCAGCGATGGAGGTCGATCCGCGTCTCGTGCTCGCGCTGAAACTGCCTAACGGCATCGCCCTTCGCGTCCTGGAGCGCGTCCGGCCATTCGCGCCAGTTCCACGACTTCTGCACCTCGGCGATGGCGACAAAGGTCGCGAAGCGGGAGAGCTCCGGATCCTGGTCGCGCACGAACTCCTCGTACGCCTTGGCGCGTGCGGTGCCAGTGCCGCGCTCGCGTTCGGCGAACACGCGATGGAGCTCCTCGAGGATCGGCATCTTGAGAGCCATCACCTGCTCGTAGCGAACGTGCGGATCTTCGCGCAGCGCACTCAGCTCGCCCTCGAACTCCGGGTGATCGATGCGCGCGGCGACCGCGGGCGCGACGTGCAACTCGGGAACGGCCTCGACGTCGATGTAGAGTGGGTTCCGGAAGAGACGGCTCACCGGGCTGTAGGGGCTGATGTCCTGCCCCTGGTTCGCGAGCGCGTGCAGCGGATTCACGCCGACGAAGCCGCCGTGAATCTCGCCAGCCCACTGCACCAGCTGTTTGAGATCGGTGAAATCGCCGACTCCCCAATTCCGGTCGCTGCGTACGGTATAGAGATTCGCGACGAGCCCGAAAGCACGTTGATCGCCGAGCTTGTCGCGTGGCCGCACGCAGTGGGCGGGGACAAGGATGAGGCGCTGCTCGGCCACACGCTCGCGTCCCCCGATCGTGACCGTCAGCCGGAGGTCGTGATAGCCTAACGGCGGATCGTCCGGCCATGGGATCGCCAATTCGGCGCGCATGCCACGCGGCCAGCGGCCGTCGGCCGTGATCGTCTCTCCGGACTCGAGGGTGAGACGCAGCTCCCAGCGAGCTTCCCCGTTAGGCGGGGAGGCGAGCCGGGCCGCGACGTGTCGCGTCGCCGTCTCGTCGTCGACCGCGAGGACGCGAACCGGCGGAATCATTTCGGCGCGCTCCGCGGCGCGCAGCGCGCGCACCGCGGACTCGGCGGCGAACTCGTCGCCAGCGTCGATCCCCATCGCCGCGAGGAGCGCGCTACGCGATTCCGCGCTCGTCTTCCGCCATTCCTTGCCGGTCTGGTCGAGATACTTCGGAACGATGCCGACCGCCTCGGCCAACCGCTCCACCGGCGACTTGCGCACCTTCGTTGCCACCCTAGTTCCCCTTCACGGCCACTATCCCTTTCGACCGATGACGATCGCGCCTAACGGTGGTAGAGTAAGCGTGACCGATTGCGGATATCCGTGAAATGGCGATCCCTCCGCCTGAACACTCTCGAACCACCCGTAGCCGCTGCCACCCCACTCGTGGTCGTCGCTCGAGAGCAGCTTGACGTACGTCCCGCTCTCCGGAACGCCGACGCGATAGTTCTCGCGCGGCACCGGCGTGAGGTTCAACACCACCACGGCGTGCCGATCTCCGTCGCGACGCACGTAGGAGATGACGGAGTTTTCATGGTCGGCGACGTCGACCCAGCAGAATCCTTCCCAGCTCGGGTCGTCACGCCAGAACGCCGATTCCTGCTTGTACAGATGCCCGAGCTTCCCGATGAAATTCGAGAACGCACCGCGATCAGGCTCGTTGAGCATGTGCCAATCGAGGCTCCGATCGTGATTCCACTCGTTCGGCGTGGCGAGCTCGGTACCCATGAAGAGCAGCTTCTTGCCAGGACGTGTGATCATGTACGTGAGCAGGAGCCGCAGATTGGCGAGCTTCTGCCAGTGGTCGCCCGGCATCTTCTTGTAGAGCGATCCCTTGAGGTGCACGACCTCGTCGTGCGACAGCGGCATGATGAAGTGCTCGCTGTACTCGTACATCATCGCGAAGGTGAGCTGGTCGTGATGATGTCCGCGATAGATCGGATCCTTCTCGAAATACTCCAGGGTGTCGTGCATCCACCCCATGTTCCATTTGAACGTGAAGCCAAGACCGCCTTCGTTCGCGGGCTTGGTCACGTTCGGCCAGGCGGTCGACTCCTCGGCGACGGTGAAGCAGCCCGGAGTCTCGGCCCGAATCGTCTCGTTGAATTGCTTGAGGAACTCGATGGCCTCGAGATTCTCGCGTCCGCCGAACCGGTTGCGCATCCACTGCCCGGCCTTCCGGCTGTAGTCGAGATAGAGCATCGACGCGACAGCATCCACGCGAAGGCCGTCGGTATGGAACTCCTCGAGCCAGAAGAGCGCGTTGGCGACGAGGAAATTGCGAACCTCGTTGCGGCCGTAGTTGAAAATGAGCGTTCCCCAATCAGGGTGCTCGCCTAACCGTGGATCCTCGTGCTCGAACAGCGCGGTGCCGTCGAAGCGACGGAGGGCGTAGTCGTCCTTCGGAAAGTGTGCCGGCACCCAGTCGAGGATGACGCCGATGCCATGCTGGTGCAGCGTGTCGACGAGAAAGCGGAAATCGTCCGGCGTACCATATCGAGACGTGGGCGCGAAGTAGCCGCTCACCTGGTACCCCCACGATCCGTAGAACGGGTGCTCCATCACCGGAAGCAGCTCGACATGCGTGAAGCCCAGCCTGCTCACGTGCTCGGCGAGGCGCGGCGCGATCTCGCGGTAGCTGAGCGGCCGATTTCCTTCCTCGGGCACGCGCGCCCACGAGCCAAGATGGCATTCGTAAATGAGCACCGGCTCATGGAGCACGTCCCAATGTCCCTTGGACGCGCGCCGATTCATCCACTCGGTGTCACTCCACTCGTACATACCTTCGGCCTGCACGATCGAAGCGGTACCGGGTGATTGCTCGAGCTTGAACGCGAATGGATCCGTCTTCAGCCGGATCATTCCTTCGTGAGTGAGCATCTCGTACTTGTAGAGCGCGCCCGGTTTGATCTCAGGGACGAAGAGCTCGTAGACGCCGGAAGCGCCCAACGATCGCATCGGGAAGATGCGTCCATCCCATCCGCAGAAGTCGCCGACGACGCTGACCCGACGCGCGTTAGGCGCCCAGACGGCGAAGCTCACGCCCTCGACGCCGTCCATGGTGCGGACGTGCGCGCCGAGCTTCTCCCA
>DATEPP010000541.1:0-15781 GCA_035273165.1 Gemmatimonadaceae bacterium | reverse complement strand
TACAAGGAGATTGCCGAGTTGGTTGGTACGACTGAAGGCGCGGCGCGAGTGCATTACCACAACGCGATGCGCGCCGTGAAGGAGCATATCGATGACTGATTGTCCCAATGCGGAGATGCGCGATCGGCTGCCCGATCTGCTCCACGAGCGGCTCGAGACGAGTCTTCGGGCGGCGGTGATGGCGCATGTCGAGGAGTGCGACGACTGCCGAGCGGAGATAACGCTCCTCCGCGAGGCGCGCATCGTGTTGTCGCCGGAGATGCGCGCCGTGGACGTGGTCGCCATCTCGCGCGTCGTCATCGAGCAAACCCGCCAAGCGGCGAGAACGAGCGCGAAGCGGTCGCCATGGACGGATTGGCGAATCGCGGCCTCGGTTGCGCTTCTCGTCGTCGGTGCGGGCTCGATCGCGCTGGTGAGGCGGAGTTCCGGCACGCGGCCCCTCGCTGCGGTTGTGGCTGACACGCATGCCGTGATGCCTAACGCCGCGGTGCCGGACACGGCGGCCGCCGCGCCCAGCTCTCGACCCGATACGCCCGTCGAGATGGCAACGACCGCCGAATTGTCCGCTGCCGCGCCGGTGAGCGATCTGAGCGAGGGCGAGCTGCGCGCGTTGCTGCGCGACCTCGATCAGATCGACGCCGTGCCATCACCGGAGCCGGAGCAGGCGAATGTGCGTGTCTCGCTCCCCGGAGGCGGGAGCTCGGAATGAGGACGCGAGCCGCATCGATTTCGCTCGGGGCACTCCTGCTCGCGGTTGCCGGTCTCGAGGCGGGCGCGCAGGCCCGTCCACGGAGGGAAAGCACCCTCCCACGAGCGGGAGCAGCCAGACAGCAGCCTGGCCAGGGCGGGGCATCGGGCAATCGCGCGCAGCTCGAGCAACGTTTTCGGCAGATGCTCTATCAGGTGACGCGTCGCCGCGTCGGTCTCACCGACGAGCAGATGAACCGACTCATGCCGATCAATCAGCGCTTCGAGACGGAGCGACGCGGCATCTTGCGTCAGGAGCGCGCGACGCGTCTCGCACTCCGTGATGCGATGCGCGATTCCACCCACGCGGATCAGGCGCGCATCACCGGCTACCTCGACAAGCTCGTCGAGCTGCAGCGCCAACGCGTCGAGCTCGTATCACGGGAGCAGCGCGATCTCGCGGAGTTCATGACGCCATTGCAACGCGCGCGGTATACGGCCCTGCAGGAGCAGGTTCGCCGCCGGATCGAGCAAATGGCGCGACAGAACCGAGCGGGAGGCGATACTCTCGCCAACGCACCACCAGAGCATTGAGCAGGGGCCGCGGGCGGACCCACTCGCGTTGAGGAAGTGCCGACGGGGCAGTACATTGCCGTGCACCGCCCGGGTGGTGGAATTGGTAGACGCAGGGGACTCAAAATCCCCCGACCTTCGGGTCTTGCGAGTTCGAGTCTCGCCCCGGGCATCTTGCAGTGTAGTCATTCCGCGTCGGTTGCTTCGGCTGACCTGTCACGGAATTCGTAGCACGTTTCTCCGTCCCCACCCTGCGGGAAGCCGCTGAAGATGCTGAGAAGCCCCAAGGTTCTCGCGCTCCGAGACACGCTCGCGCGCGTGCTCGCGACATCGGATCTCTACTCGCAAGAAAAAGAGATGCACGATCAGGTCTGCGAGGTCGTCGAGGATCTGAAGGCCGCCGGATGGCCGCCCGAGCGCACCATCGTGGCGATCAAGCAGATCGCCGCGGAGGCAGGGCTGCTGGAGTCGCGGAGCGTGCTCTCGCTGACTGTTCGCGATCTCGACGCGCGCGACTCGCTGATGGTGAAGCTTGTCCGCTGGTGCATCGAGTGCTACTACGACGTGCAGCAGTACGCCTGAGCATTTCGCGCGGCATCGCTACAGCTGGACGTATAGAAACTTTCAACACCCCTGGCGAGTCGCGCCATGAGCGCGCCGGCGAGGAAGAGGTTGCCGTTGCATTCGAATGCTACGGCCCATCTCCTTGCCGCTCTTGACGATGCTCCCTAGCTTTCTCGGCCCGCATTCGGCCAGCAGCACGACCCGCATTCTCCGCTCGTCCATCGCATGCCCAACTACAAGTTCGCGAAAGTGCCCAGTGCGGGAGAGCGCATCGGGTATGAAGGAGGCGTCCTTCGCGTTCCCGACAACCCGATCGTCCCATACGTCGAGGGTGACGGCACTGGCGCAGATATCTGGCGCGCCTCTGTCCGCGTCTTCGATGCCGCGATAGAAAAGGCCTACGGTGGCGAACGCCGCGTGCACTGGATGGAAGTGTTCGCCGGAGAGAAGGCGTACAAGAATTACGGTGATTGGCTGCCGCAGGAGACGGTCGACGCGATGCAGGAATTCCGCGTCTCGATCAAAGGGCCACTCACGACACCGGTCGGCGGCGGCATTCGATCGTTGAACGTCACCCTCCGTCAGGTCCTCGACCTCTACGCGTGCATCAGGCCCGTGCGCTACTTCGAGGGCGTCGGAAGTCCGATGCGTGAGCCGCAGAAGCTCAACATCGTCGTCTTCCGAGAGAATACGGAGGACGTGTACGCCGGCATCGAGTGGAAGGCGGGGAGCGAAGAGGCACGAAAGGTCCGCGACTTCCTCGTCTCCAATTTCGGCGTCGAGATCCGGGAAGGGTCGGCGCTCGGCGTGAAGCCGATGTCGGAGTTCGGGTCGAAGCGCCTGGTGGAGATGGCCATTCGCTATGCGCTCAAGCATTGCCTCCCCTCGGTGACGCTGATGCACAAGGGGAACATCATGAAGTTCACCGAAGGCGCGTTCCGCGACTGGGGCTACGAAGTCGCCCGCGCGCGATTCGCCGAGAGCACGGTCAGCGAGGCGGATCTGACGAAGGGCGGATCGAGCGCGCGCGCCGACGCCGTGGTCATGAAGGACCGCATCGCGGACTCGATGTTCCAGCAGCTCCTGCTCCGGCCCGATGAGTATTCTGTCATCGCGACGCCGAACCTCAACGGCGACTATGTCTCCGACGCGGCGGCGGCCCAGGTTGGTGGGCTCGGCATGGCGCCCGGCGGCAATGTCGGCGACGGGCTCGCCGTCTTCGAGGCGACGCACGGCACCGCGCCCAAGTACGCCAACCTCGACAAGATCAATCCGGGCAGCGTGATCCTCTCAGGCGTGATGATGTTCGAGTATATGGGGTGGAACGAGGTCTCGGCGCTGATCGTGCGAGGCATCGAGAACGCGATCCGCTCGCGACGGGTTACCTACGATCTTGCACGACAGATGCCCGGTTCGACCGAGGTTTCGACGTCGGAATTCGGCACTCAGGTCATCAAAGGGATGGGATCGTGAGTCGTCGCCCGCCCGCGCCCCTTCTTCGATCGCTCGCGACATGAGCCTTGCTCTCTCGGTGCGCGCCGCGGATTTCGCGTCGCTCGACATCCCGCTGCTCGTCCTCGCCCTTCCCGCGAACGCCACTGTTGATGAAACGCTAAACCCGCTCGACCGTCGCGCGGGTGGCGTCCTGCGGCGTACCCTCGAGCGGCGCGAGTTCCGCGGCGGTCGTGACGAGCTGCTCCACCTCTCGAGCACCACGGCCGGGGCCGAGCGCATTCTGCTCGTGGGTATCGGGAAGTCAGAGGACCGCGTCGCCTCGCTGCGGCGCGCCGCCGCGCTCGCGGCGCGCCAGGCGGGCAAGCTTGGCGTCAAACGACTCGCCTTTTTCGCGTCCAGCCTCACCGAGCAGGAAGCCGAAGCGACCGCGCTCGGGTTGATCGCCGGCGCGTGGGACTTCAAAGAGCTCAAAACCGCGCCGCCCGCGGAAGATCGTCGTGATGCGCTCGAGGAAGCCGTGGTGCTCGCGGGAACGGCCGGCGCGCAGCGCGGCGTCGCGACAGGTATCGCTATTGGCGAGGGCCACTCCCTCGCGCGCCGCCTCGGCATGCTCCCGGGCAACATCTGCACGCCTGATTATCTCGCCGACACCGCGCGGGAGATCGCGCAACGGCACGGAATGACGGTGACAGTGCTGGGTCGGGCGGAGATGGAGCGCGAGCGCATGGGATCGTTTCTCTGTGTTGCGCAGGGAACTCCCCAGGATCCGAAGCTGATCGTCCTCGAGCATCGGCGCGGACCCAAGGATGCGAAGCCGGTTGGCTTGGTCGGGAAGGGACTCTGCTTCGACTCTGGGGGCATCTCGATCAAGCCGGCGCAGGGGATGGAGTGGATGAAGTTCGACATGTGCGGAGCGGCGGGCGTGCTCGGCGCAATGGAAACGATCGGACGGCTGCAGCTCCCGGTGAACGTGGTGGGCCTCATCGGCTCGACGACGAACATGCCGAGCGGCACCGCGGTGAAGCCGGGCGACGTAGTGCAAGCCAGCAATGGCAAGTACATCGAGATCATCAACACGGATGCAGAGGGACGGCTCGTTCTCGCGGACGTACTCGCGTACGCGGCACGATACAATCCGTCGGCGGTGATCGACGCGGCCACGCTTACGGGAGCATGCGTGATCGCTCTCGGCCATACGGCGACGGGCGTCATGGGCAGCGACGACGCCCTCGTTCAGGAAGTCCTCGACGCGGCGAAACGTGCCGGCGAACCAGGATGGCCGTTGCCGCTCTGGGACGATTACAAAGAGCTCATCAAGTCGGACGTCGCGGACATCAAGAATTCTGGAGGACGGCCCGCGGGTACAATTACAGCGGCTCTCTTTCTCAAGGAATTCGCCGAGAGCTACCCGTGGGTACACCTCGATATCGCCGGCACCGCGTACACCGAGTCGGACCTGGGCACGATTCCGCGAGGTCCGACGGGCGTTCCAGTGGGAACGTTCGTCGAGTTCGTGCGAGGACGGACGCGCTGATCGCGAAGGCCCGTCGTCTCGCCGCCATGCTCGGCCTCGGCCTGCTGGCCGGGGCCGTTTTGCAGCGCACGGCCGGGGCGCAGGCAGACACTTCTCGCGCACGACGCGATTCGGCTCGCGTCCGCCGCGATTCCACCGTTCGGCGAGACTCGGCCGCGATCGTCATTCCCGCACGGCCGACGGCCGACTCCGTGCTGCGAGACAGCCTCGCGAAGCGCGATTCCCTTCATCCAAAGATCCCGCCTCGCGACTCGATCAAGGCGCCATTCGCGCGCGGACCGATGCCGGTTCCGATCGAGATCGGGCAAAGCCTCGTCTTCGATCGGGCACAGCTCTTCGCAAGCGGCGCCGTGACGCTCCAAGACTTACTCGACCGGATCCCTGAGATTACCGGCCTTCGCGCCGGGTGGATCGCGGCACCGATGGTGTCGTCGTTCATGGGCGACGTCAGGCGAGTTCGCGTCTTCGTCGACGGCGTGGAGTACGACGAGCTCGATCCGCGCACCGGTGGCATTCTCGATCTGACTCAGGTGCAGCTCTGGGTCTTCGAAGAGTTACGGATCGAGCGCGGCGCCACCGAAATCCGCGTGTATGCACGCACCTGGCGCGTCGAGCGGACGACGCCCTACACCAGAACGGACATCAGCACTGGCGATCAGCAGACGAACATGTACCGCGGCTTCTTCGGCCGTCGCTGGGGCCATGGCGAGGGTGTTCAGGTTGCGGCGCAGCAGTACGGAACGACGCCGCCGATCAGGGGGAGTCCGAGCAGCGACGCGACGACGCTCCTGGGACGTCTCGGGTGGGCAGCAAAGGGATGGAGCTTCGACGGCTTCGTGCTCCGCAACAGTCGCAATCGCGGCGCCATCTTTTCGCAGTTCCTTCGCGGGGTAACCTTTTTCAACGATACCCTTCCCGCGTTGCAGTCGACGCGCACCGACGCGTACCTCCGCGCCGGCTACGGCGATCCCGAGCGTGGTCCGTGGCTGCAGGCCATCGCTTCCTCGTTAGGCTACGGCATCGAGCACTCGGCGGCCTCCGCATTCGGCTCGACCACAACCGACACGACCAAGAGTGACACGGCGCTCTTTCGCGCGCAGTACGTCGTGACCGGCGGATTCACATGGGGCGGCCTGCGGCTCGACGCAGCGGAGCGGCTTCGGATGGGTGATGCACGGCGCCTCTGGACACCGTCCGGGCGCGCGGAATTCGTGAGCGGGCCCCTTGCGTTGTCCGCGTTCGCGGAGGGCAAGGGTCCGGATTCGATCGCGCGCGTCGAAGCCGCCGCTCGCCTGACGTTGCTCTCCTTCGTGAGCGTGCTCGGCACGGCGGGTCGTAGTACCGATTCGCATGCGCCGGATCTCAGCAGCACCGCGAACTTTCTTCGCGCGGAAGCGGCCATTCGTTTCTTCGGACTCTGGCTCGGCGGGGGCGCCGTCCGCCGCGATAGCGTCCTGCTGCTGCCGCCTCGCGTCTTCGGCCCATACGTGACGGTCGAGGAGGCCGCGGCCACCGGGGTCACGGCGCGAATCGAGGGACGCCTTTACAAGGCGTTGCGCCTCAACATGACGGGCATTCGCTGGAACGATTCGTCCGGCCTTTATCGGCCGCAATACCAGAGCCGCAGCGAGATCTATGTCGCGACCAACTGGTTGAGTCGCTTTCCGAGTGGAAACTTCGGCATACTCGCCTCGCTCTCGCACGAGTATCGCTCGAAGACGCTCTTCCCACGCTCCGAGAGCGCGGGGACGTTCACGGTGACGTCGGTGCCCGATTCGCGAATTTATAACTTCCATCTCGAGATTCGGATCGTGAGTGCGGTGCTTTCGTATCAGTTCCGAAATATTGAGGGAACCCCGTATCAGCTCGTTCCCGGTTATCTGATGCCGAGGTTGAACCAGTTCTACGGCGTCCGGTGGGAGTTCTGGAATTGACAATGTCATTGTCAGCCCGTAGGATGGCCGCTTGCCGATGATACGGAGCATGACGGGGTTCGGATCCGCCGAGGGTCAGGTCGGCGCGGCGCAAGTGGCCGTCGAAGTGCGATCCGTCAACCATCGGTTCTTCAACCCGTCCATCAAGCTCCCGTCCGAGTTCGCGCGATTCGAGGGCGACGTTCGCGAATCGCTGCGTCGCTCGGTTGCGCGGGGACACGTCACGCTCTTCGCGCGCATCTCGCGGGAGCAGAGCGCGGGCCGAATCGACGAAGCTCGCTTCGCGGCCTACGTGCAGCAGCTGCGCGATCTCCAGCAGCGCTATGGTCTCGATCAGACGCTGGATGTCGGAACGATTCTCCGCCTGCCCGACGTCCTCGGCTCCCAGGACAGCGCTGACGAGCCAGCGGGTGACGCCGCGGAGCTCGTCGAGATCGTTTCGCGGGCCGTCGCCGCGATGGACGCCATGCGCGTCGCCGAGGGTGCACGCCTCTGTGCCTACATCGAGGAGCGGCTGCAGCTCATCGCGGACGCGGTGGAGCGCATCGCTTCCCGCGCACCCCAGCGTCTCGTCGAGCAGCGCGACCGGCTTCGCCAGGCGGTGCAGGAGCTTGCCGGAGGCGTTGCGCTGGACGAGCAGCGGCTGGCCCAGGAAATCGCGATCCTGGCCGACCGCCTGGATGTGAGCGAGGAGATCGCCCGTTTTCGGTCGCACCTCGAGGCGTTCCGGGCCACGCTTCGAAATGCTCCAGCCGACGGCGTCGGGAAGCGGCTCGGGTTCCTGCTCCAGGAGCTGCTTCGCGAGGCGAACACGACGGGCAGCAAGGGAAATGACGCCGTGATCCTCCAGGACGTGCTCGCCACCAAGGAAGAGCTGGAGCGGATTCGAGAACAGGTGGAGAACCTGGAGTGAACCCGTTCCCGATCATCCTCTCGGCGCCGTCCGGGGGCGGCAAGACCACGATCGCGAAGGAGCTTCTGCGTCGCCGGACGGACCTCGGCTACTCCGTCTCGTGTACGACGCGGAGCCCAAGGGTCGGAGAAGTGGAGGGAAGGGATTATTATTTCCTGTCGCTCGCGGAGTTCGAGCGGCGGCGGGACGCCGGGGAATTCGCCGAGTCGGCCGAAGTCCATGGCAACATGTACGGTACGCTCCGGTCGGAGATCGAACGGGTGTTGAGCTCCGGCAGGCACGTGGTGATGGACATCGACGTTCAGGGCGCGCAGCAGTTCACGCGCGTCTTTCCGCAGTCGGTGACGATCTTCGTCCTGCCGCCTTCCGCGGAAGTGTTGCTCGAGCGGCTGCGGCGGCGGCGAACGGAGTCGAAGGAGCAGCTGGCGAAGCGCCTGCAGTCGGCGCTGCAGGAGCTGCAGGCGGTGGAGCTCTACGAGTACGTGGTCACGAACGACGATCTGGGGAAAGCGGTGCATCGCGTGTCGTCGATCGTCGATGCGGAAGTGGTGAGCCGCGAGCGCGTGGCGGGTCTTCGACATCAGGTGTCGCTGCTCGTACGTCGGCTCGAAGAGGAAATCGGGAATTGAGTGTTCTTTTAACAAGCGAGATCACGACCAATGCGTGTTTTCACTCCCAGTGACGTCGTCGGGAAGGACAAGGCGGCAAACAAGTACCTCGGCGTGCTCATCGCCGCGAAGCATGCGCGCGTGCTGAACGAGTTCCCGCGCGACCGTTCGTCGACACGCGAGAAGAAGCTGACGACGCGCTCGATGGAGGAGCTCGCGACGGGCAGCATCGTGTATCGCGTCGTGCCGCGCCGCCGCGCCGAGTAGGCGCAGGCGCCGGCCCTCGCATGCGGCCGTTCGACCGACGTCGCGTGCTGCTTGGCGTCACCGGCGGCATCGCGAGCTACAAATCGGCGTGGCTGGCGCGATTGCTGGGCAAGGCGGGGGCGGAGGTCGACGTCGTGCTCACGGCCGCGGCGGCGGAATTCATCGGCCGGGTGACCTTCGAGGCGCTCACGGGCCGCGCCGTGCACACAGGACTCTTCGATCCGGGCCGCGCCCTCGACCACATCAAGCTCGCGCGCGAAGCGCACGCGATCGTCATCGCGCCGGCAACCGCCGATTTCATCGCGCGCGCCGCCACAGGCCAGGCTGGTGATCTCCTCGGCGCCGTGCTGCTGGCGACCAAGGCTCCGGTGCTCATCGTGCCCGCGATGAACGACGCCATGTGGGCGCACCGGCAAACCTCCGACAACGTCAGGCATCTGAGCGACCGACTCGGCTATCGCGTGCTGCCGCCGGACGAGGGCATGCTCGCGGCGGGCGAGGGGAGCGGCCCTGGTCGGATGCCGGAGCCGGAGACGATCTTCGCGCATGTGGGGCGTTTGCTCGAGTCCGACTCGTCGCTCCGCGGTAAGCGGATCGTGGTGACGGCAGGGCCGACGCGCGAAGCGATCGATCCGGTTCGCTATCTGAGCAATCGGAGCAGTGGGAAGATGGGCGTCGCCATCGCCGCGGCTGCGTGGCGGCGCGGCGCCGACGTCGTGCTCGTCGCGGGACCGCTGAGCGTGCCCCCGCCGGCTGGCGTGGCGTTGAGAGAAGTCGAAACAACGGAAGAGATGGCATCCGCGGTCGCCGCGGAGCTGCCGACTGCCGCGGCATTGATCATGGCGGCAGCGCCCGCGGATTTTCGTGCCGCGAACGTCGCTCAGTCCAAGATCAAGAAGAAGTCCGCGCCGCCGTCGATCGAGCTCGCGCCCACGCCGGACATTCTGGCAAGCACGCGTGGTGCGCGCGCCAGGGACGCGGTCGTCGTCGGCTTCGCCCTCGAGACCGACGATGCGCTCCGCGGTGGCCGTGAGAAGCTCGAGGCCAAAGCGCTCGACATGGTAGTGGTGAACGACGCGCGAGAGACGGGCGCCGGCTTCGGCGTCGACACGAATCGCGTGACGCTGCTTGGCCCCGGCGGGCGGGAAGACGCATTGCCGCTGCTGTCGAAGGACGCCGTGGCAGACGAGATCCTCGACCGCGTGGAGACGCTGCTCCGTGACCGATCCTAGAGAACAATTGCGACGGTACCTCGAGCAGCGTCGCGAGCTTGGCGAGCGCGAGCTGGTGCTGGATCAGTTGAGCGTGGAGGACGCATTGCGCATCGTCGGTGGCGCGCGGCCGGCGGCGCGTTCCGAGCACTCGGCGGAGGCTCGGCTGCCGGAGCCTCCCGCCGACGTCACGACACCCGAAGACGCGCCGCCTAACGACTGGCGCGAAACGCTCCGTGCCGCGGGCGCGTCGCCGAAACAGAGTGAAGTGAAGCCGGCTCGTAATGAGGGTATTCCTGCGTCGACGCCGGAAGTGGGCGGGCAGCTGGCGCCAAGCGGGATCGTTGTCGGGGCGAGCTCGCGCGAGCTCTTTGGCGCCGGCGGGCCGAGTCTCGAGTCGCTCGACTCCATTGCGAAAGCGATAGCCACCTGTACGCGCTGCCCGCTCTATGCGACGGCGAAAAATCCGGTCCCTGGCGAGGGAAATCCGAACGCCGACTTCATGCTCGTCGGCGAGGCACCCGGCGCGACGGAAGACGAAACAGGCCGGCCGTTCGTCGGGCAGGCTGGTCAGTTGCTCGAAAAAATTCTCGCGGCCATCAAGTTCAGCCGGGAAGATGTGTTCATCGTGAACGTGTTGAAGCACCGGCCACCGGGGAACCGAAATCCGCGCCCGGAAGAGGTTTCCGCGTGCAGCCCTTACCTTGTACGTCAGATCGAATTGATCCGGCCGAAGGTGCTCGTCGCGTTGGGCACGTTCGCGGCACAGACTCTTCTCGACACCAAGCTTTCGATTGGCAAGCTTCGGGGACAGATTCATCGCTATTACGGGGTGCCGCTCATCGTGACGTATCACCCTGCCGCGCTGTTGCGGAATCCCTCCTGGAAGCGCCCCACCTGGGAAGATGTCCAGCTCGCCCGTCGAATACTCGATCGCGCCGTCAGCGGCGCGTGATCCATATCGCGACCGCCGTCCCCCATACAGCGAGGACGCCGAGCAGGCCGTGCTCTCGGCCATGCTCATGGATCAGGATGCGGTGCTCCGCGCGACGGAGACCGTGGACGACACCATGTTCTACGCGGAGCGGCATCGCCGGATCTTTCGTGCGATGATCGCGATCGCGGAGCGCGGCGGCGTGGTCGATCCGCTGACGCTCTCCGAGGAGCTCTCGCGACGCAGCGAGCTCGAGGCGTCAGGTGGAAAGGATTACGTCGGCTTTCTCGTCGATGTCGTGCCGACCGCCGCGAACATCGACTATCACGCGCAGATCGTAAAAGAGAAAGCGCTGCGGCGGCGGCTCATCGAAGTTTCGACGATCATCGTGCAGGAGGCGTACGAGAGTCAGCTCACGAGCTTCGAGCTGCTCGACGACGCCGAGGCCAAGATCTTCCAGGTCGCGCAGGCGCGGGCGCGCGAGGGATTCACGCGCATCAAGGAGCTACTCTGGCCGACGATGGAGCGGATCGAAGCGCTCCAGCACGGCGGCAACACGGTCACGGGTGTCGCGAGCGGCTTCTCCGATCTCGACGACCTGACGTCCGGCTTCCAGCCCGCGGATCTCGTCATCGTCGCCGCGCGGCCGTCGATGGGCAAGACGGCGTTCTGCCTCAACATCGCGCAGCACGCGTCGATCGTCGATCAGGTGCCGGTCGCGTTCTTCTCGCTGGAAATGAGCAAGGAGTCGCTGGTTCAGCGTATGCTCACCGCGGAGGCGCGCATCGACGCCCAGCGGCTTCGCAAGGGAATGCTCCGCGACGATGATTTTCCGCGCCTGGCGCGGGCCGCCGGCATATTAAGTTCGGCGCCGGTCTGGATCGACGACACACCTGGCATCACGCTGCTCGAGATGCGCTCCAAGGCGCGGCGGCTCAAAGCCGAATCTGGGATCAAGATGGTAATCGTCGACTACCTGCAGTTGATGCAGGGGCCGACAAACTCCGAAAGCAGGCAGCAGGAGGTCAGCCAGATCTCGCGCGGGCTCAAGGCACTCGCAAAGGAGTTGAGCGTTCCCGTAATCGCGCTGTCTCAGCTGTCGCGCGCCCCCGAACAGCGCACGGGCGAACACAAGCGGCCGCAGCTCTCCGATCTGCGCGAGTCCGGCGCGATCGAACAGGACGCCGATCTGATCATGTTCCTCTATCGTCAGGAGATGTACGACGGCCCCCTCGACAAGGATGGCAACTCGCTCGAGGGCAAGGCCGAAGTGATCATCGGCAAGCAGCGCAACGGCCCGACGGGCGTCGTCAACCTACATTTCCATAAGCAGTACACGCGGTTCGAGAACTACTCGAAGAGAGGGTCGGAGTGAGCGCATCAGGACTTCGTGTGCGGGTACGCTTCGAAAAACCTGATCACGAATTTCGCGAATGAACGCGAATCGCTCCGCGCGAGGGGAGAGTTCCTCGCGCTACGAGCCGAGATTTCTTTGGGACGACCTCGGGAAGCTCTTGCCGTGGACTCGACTGGTGTGCTGTTGACAAAGAAGACGGATGCTACGGAGGCCGCTGGAGCTTTCTCCGGCCTCGGAGAAATTCGCGTTCGTTCGCGTCATTCGTGATCAGGTTTTCGTCTCGCACGGCGGACGTAGTGTAGGATATCACAAGTGGCTAAGACCAAGACCGTTTATCGCTGCACCGAGTGCGGCGCCGAATACGCAAAGTGGCAAGGCCGCTGCGATACGTGCGGAGAGTGGAATACCCTCGTCGAGGAGATCGTTGCGCCGAAGGTGGCGGTCGCTGGTGGCGGATCGGCCCGGCGGATCGGGGGCACACGGTCGTTAGGCGAAGGCGGAAGCGTTGCCATCACACCCCGGCTCCGCGACGTCAGCGGCTCGGAAGCCAAGCGGTGGCCGACGGGTATCAACGAGTTCGACTTCGTCGTCGGTGGAGGGATCGTCCCCGGATCCATGATCCTCATCGGTGGAGAGCCAGGCATCGGAAAGTCCACGTTGCTGCTGCAGGTTGCCGCGCGGCTCCAGGCGACCGGCCACCGCACCCTGTACGCGTCAGGTGAGGAATCGCCACTCCAGGTCAAGCTGCGGGCCGACCGTCTCGCGGGTGACGCCGGCGACGTCGAGCTCCTGAGCGAGACCAACCTCGAGACCATTCTTGCCACCGTGTCCGCGGCATCGCCATCGGCGCTCATCGTCGATTCGATACAGACGGTGTTCACGGCCGATCTCGAAGGCGCGCCGGGCAACGTCGGGCAGGTACGCGAATGTGCCGCGCGATTGATGCGCTTTGCGAAGGAGAGTGGAACGACGGTGTTCGTCGTCGGTCATGTCACCAAAGGCGGTGGGATTGCCGGGCCGAAAACGCTCGAGCACATCGTCGACACGGTGCTCTACTTCGAGGGTGAGAGCACACTCGATCATCGCGTGCTCCGCGCGACGAAGAATCGTTTTGGCTCCGTCGACGAGATCGGCGTGTTTCGCATGTCCGAAACCGGGCTCGATCCCGTCGCGAATCCGTCCGAGCTCTTCCTCGGCGACCGCGGCAATCACGCATCGGGTAGCGCAGTGACGGCACTTCTCGAGGGAACACGGCCGGTGCTGATCGAGGTGCAGGCGCTCGCGGCGAAAGCGGGGTTCGGAACACCGCAACGGGTTGCGACGGGCTATGACGGACGCCGGCTCGCGCTGCTCCTGGCCGTCCTCGATAAGCGCGCCGGGTTGTCGTTCGCGGCGCTCGACGTGTTTCTCAACGTCGTTGGCGGTGTCAGGCTGCAGGAGCCGGGTGGTGACCTCGCCGTGGCGGCCGCGCTTGCGTCGAGCGTCTACGAGCGCCCGCTGCCAGCCGACGCGGTGTTCGTTGGCGAGGTGGGACTGGGAGGCGAGGTCCGCCCCGTCTCGCAGGTCGAGCGTCGCATCGCCGAGGCGGCGAACATGGGGATGACGCGCGTCTACGTGGCCGAGCGGGGCGTCCCCAAGCGATCGAATGCAAACCGCGACTTGCAGGTCATCGGTGTGCGCACGATCGGCGAGCTCTTTCAGCGCCTGTTCGCGTGACGATCGGCGCCGGCGGGGCGCTTCCACCACTCGCGGAAGGCGCGCCGGACGTCGGTGTGGTCATCGTCGCCGGCGGCGCGAGCACGCGCGCGGGCGGTGGTGAGCTCAAGCAGCTGCGGTGGATTGCCGGCAAGCCGATGTTGCTGCATAGCCTGCAGACGTTCATGGCGCGGCGCGACGTCGTCTGCGTCGTCTGCGTCCTCCCGGCTCGTTATGCAGGCGATCCGCCACCCTGGGTCTTTCAGTGCGACGTCGCTCGGCTCATGATCGCGCCGGGAGGTGCCACCCGCACCGAATCGGTAGCCAACGGTCTCGATGATCTGCCGGACGAGGCGCGGATCGTGCTCGTCCACGATGCCGCGCGACCCTTCGTGGACGAGGCGACGGTCGATCGCGTCGTGCAACGAGTACGCCTCGGAGAATCCGTGGTCGCCGCGCTGCCCGTGGTCGATACGCTCAAGGAAGTGGACGGATCCAATCGGATCGTACGCACACTCGAACGCGCGAAGCTCTGGCACGCCCAGACGCCACAAGGCTTCCCACGTGAGGTGATCGTCCACGCCCATCGCGAAGCGGCAGCAGCGCGCCTAACGGCAACAGACGACGCCGCGCTCTGCGAGCGGCTCGGCATTCCGGTGTCGGTCGTGCAGGGCAGCGAGCGTGCGCTCAAGATCACGACCGAAGACGACTTCGCCCGCGCCGAAGCCATGGCGAGGATGCGCGAGTGACCGGTATCGGTCGGGAATCGCTGGCAATCCCATTCTGGTCGCCTGAAGAGGTGCACTCGGCGACCCGGCTCGCGCTCGCGCACATGGAGATGCGCCGGGTACTCGCGTACCCGACTGAGACCGTATACGGCTTCGGCGGCGCGATCGATCGCGACTCCGTCGATGCGCTCGTGGAGATGAAGCGCCGGCCGCCGCGAAAGCCATTCCTCCTGCTCATCGCCGGCAGCGACATGCTCGAGCGACTCGATTTGCACCTTCCCGCGTATGGAGCAAATTTGGCGGCGCGGCACTGGCCTGGGCCGCTCACGCTCGTGTTGCCCGGCGGTGAGCGCCGAGTGCCCGACCGGTTGCGAGGACCAGAGGGCGGCATCGCTGTCCGTTGGACGAGCCACATCGGCATTGCCCGGCTCATACGAGCGCATGGCGACGCGATTACGTCGACGAGCGCCAATCGACCGGGGGTTCCGCCAGCCACTTCTGCGGGAGAGATTCTCACGCAGTGGAGCGACGCAATCGCGCGCGGTCAACTTCGGGTGCTCGACGGCGGACGCTTGACGCCGTCGCCGCCTTCCACCGTCGTCGACTGCACGGGACGCCGACCGCGAGTCATTCGGCCCGGCGCCATCCCGGCGACAAAGTTGCGCGAGAGCGTGCCCAACCTGATCGGAGACGCGTGATCGCATGAAGGTTCT
The DNA here is from genome assembly GCA_035273165.1 of Gemmatimonadaceae bacterium. GTDB lineage: Bacteria > Gemmatimonadota > Gemmatimonadetes > Gemmatimonadales > Gemmatimonadaceae > AG2. The sequence goes on along the minus strand of DATEPP010000541.1, from coordinate 608 downwards.
GTTCATCTGCACCGGCAACACCTGTCGAAGTCCGCTCGCCGAGGCTATTGCCCGCAAGATCAGCATCGAGCGCGGGTTGTCGGAGGTGGAGGTGGCGAGCGCAGGCACGAGCGCCTGGGACGGTGCTCCGGCCTCGGATGGGTCCCTGCTCGTCGGGATGGAGCGCAACATGGACCTGAGCTCGCATCGAGCGCAGTCGCTCACCCGCGACCTTGTGCGCGACGCCGACCTGATCCTCGCGATGGGTCCGCACCACCTCGAGCGCATCGAGGCGCTCGGCGGAAGCGGGAAGGGATTTCTCCTGTCGGACTTCGCATCCTACGGTGCCTCGATCCGTCCCATCAGCGATCCCATCGGGGCCGAGCTCGAGGTATACCGCGCGACGACCGACGAGCTCGAGGAGGAGATCCGCCGCGTCATGGACCGTATCATGGCGGAGCGCTCCTCGGGCACGACGTGATCAAACAGCCGAGGCGACTCGTGCTCGTGGGTCGCTCGTTAGGCCATTCGCTCTCACCGACCTTTCAGAACGCGGCCCTGCAGCACGCGAAGCTGCCGCTCCGCTACGAGACGCTCGACATTCCCGCCAGCGCCCTCGACGACGCCTT
>DATEPP010000540.1:0-19435 GCA_035273165.1 Gemmatimonadaceae bacterium | reverse complement strand
GCCGAGGCGACTCGTGCTCGTGGGTCGCTCGTTAGGCCATTCGCTCTCACCGACCTTTCAGAACGCGGCCCTGCAGCACGCGAAGCTGCCGCTCCGCTACGAGACGCTCGACATTCCCGCCAGCGCCCTCGACGACGCCTTGCAGGAGCTGGCTGCCGATGACGCCGCGGGGAACGTCACCGTGCCTCACAAGCGGGCGGTCTTTACTCGCTGCGACAGGCTGATGGCGCCGGCGGCGCGGGCCGAGGCCGTCAACACATTCTGGTTCGAGCGAGGCGAGCTGATTGGAGACAACACCGACGTCCCCGGCTTCGATGCCGCGGCTCGCCAACTGCTGCAGCGTGCGCCTGCCAACCTAACGATTGGTCTCATCGGTGCGGGCGGCGTCGCGGGTGCCGTGCTCACGGCGATAGAGAGCTGGCCACGCTGTCGCGTGCTCGTGAGCAACCGCACGGCAGAACGTGCTGCCAGCCTGTGCGCGCGCTTTTCGTCCTTCGCGCAACCGTCGGATGCCGATTCGATCGCTCGCGAGGCGGATCTTGTCGTGAACGCGACGACCATTGGGCTTCGCGACGATGACGTCCCGATCGATCCGTCTCGCCTCCGTCCGTCGGCAATGGCACTCGATATCGTGTATCGGCGTGGAGAGACGCCCTGGGTCCACGCCATGCGGGCGCGCGGGCTCCGCGCGATCGACGGCCTCACGATGCTCATCGAGCAAGGGGCCGCCGCGTTCGAGCGATGGTTCGGCTTTCCGCCCGATCACGACGTGATGTGGCGTTCCGTGCAGTAGCGACGTCGCGCCCTGCCGCCACGGTCGCCGCACGCGCGCTGTCGGCGCTGGCGGATCTCATTCTCCCGATCGCCTGCGCTGCCTGCGGCCGCGTCGTCGACTATCGCGAGCCCGGCATCGTGTGCGGGCGCTGCTGGGCCCGATTGCGGCTCCTGCCCGCGCCGCGCTGCGAGCGATGTGGCCACCCGACGGCGGGCCGGCGGTGCCGCTGGTGCGACAGCCTGCCGCCGTATGTGCGCTGCGTGCGAAGCGTGTGTTGGGCCACGGCCGACACTGGCCAGCGTATCCTGCACGCGTTGAAGTACGAAGGCTGGTGGCGCGTCGCTGACGGCGCCGCCGCGCGCATGGCGCGACTTCCGTGGCCGAGCGACGTCGTGGAGGAGCGCGCCCTGTTGATCCCCGTTCCGCTCGCCGCTTCCCGCCAGCGCCAGCGTGGTTACAATCAGAGTGAGTGTTTGGCGCGCTCGCTCGCGCCACTGTGGAAGGTGCCCGTTCGTGTGGACTTACTCGTGCGAAGCCGTTCGACGGAAACTCAGACGCGCCTGACACCAGATGAGCGAGTGCGAAACGTGCATGGCGCCTTCGCCGCGTCGCCGGAGGCGCGGCCGGTGCTTCGTGGTATGCACGTCGTGCTGATCGACGACGTCGTCACGACCGCGGCGACACTCAACGCGTGCGCGTCGGTACTGCACGACGCCGGCGCGCGGATCATCAGCTACGTCACATTTGGTCGGGCACCGGCAATCGGTGACCGGATTTAAACGGAGAGGACACCGAGGATGGCAATTCGCGTCGGCATCAATGGCTTCGGGCGGATCGGGCGACAGGTCGTGCGCGCGGCGAAGCTGCAGGGAAGGAACGACATCGACTTCGTTGCCGTGAATGATCTCACCGATACGAAGACACTGGCGCACCTGTTCAAGTACGATTCCGTTCACCGGACGTACAAAGGCGACGTCGGCGTACGGAACGGTTCGATCATGGTCGACAATGATGAGATCAAGGTGCTCGCCGAGAAGGATCCGGCGAAGCTCCCATGGCGTGACCTCGGCGTCGACATCGTGCTCGAGTCAACGGGCCGCTTCACGAGCGCGCAGGACGCGCGCAAGCACATCGATGGCGGCGCGAAGAAGGTGATCATCTCGGCGCCCGCGAAAGGCGAAGACATCACCATCGTCCTCGGCGTCAACGAGAAGAAATACGATCCCGCGAAGCACTCGATCATCTCGAACGCGTCGTGCACGACGAACTGTCTCGTACCAATGGTCAAGGTGGTGCGAGACAACTTTGGATTCGTGCGCGGCTCGATGGTGACGATTCATAGTTACACGAACGATCAGAACGTGCTCGATTTGCCGCACAAGGACCTGCGCCGGGCGCGGGCCGCGGCGCTATCGATCATTCCCACGACCACCGGCGCGGCGAAGGCGACTTCGCTCGTCATTCCAGAGCTCAAGGGCAAGATCGACGGCATCGCGATCCGCGTTCCGACTCCGGACGTGTCGCTCACCGATCTCGCGGTCGTCGTCGAGAAGCCGGTGACGGTAGACGCGATCAACCAGGCCTTCCGCGCCGCCGCCGCCGGCCCGATGAAGGAGATCCTCGAGTACACCGAAGAGGAGCTCGTGTCGTCGGACTTCATCGGCAATCCCGCGTCGTGCATCTTCGATGCGAAGAGCACGAATGTCGTCGATGGCTTGCTGCTCAAGGTCTCCGGGTGGTACGACAACGAGTGGGGCTACTCGTCGCGCTGCGTCGATCTACTGCGCTTCGTCGGAAAGCAGCTCGGCGATTAGTTGTCATCCCGAGCGCAGCGAGGGATCTGCTTTTGCCGCTGCTTAGTTTTCACCTGCACTCAGCACTGAAAGCAGATTCCTCGTCGCTTCGCTCCTCGGAATGACAACGATGAACAAGAAGACAATTCGGGATTTGCGCGATTCCGATTTGAAGGGAAAGCGCGCGCTGGTGCGCGTCGACTTCAACGTACCGCTCGACGACGATGGGCAGGTCGGGGACGACACGCGCATCCGCGCGGCGCTGCCGACGATCAAGTACCTCCTCGATCACGGTGCGCGGGTGGTGCTGCTGTCGCATCTCGGCCGGCCCAAGGGGAAACCCGAGGCGAAGTACTCCCTCGAGCCCGTGGCGCGACGTCTCGCCGAGCTGCTGCCTGACGAGGACGTGACCTTCATCGAGAGCACCGATACCGACGAGGCGCTCAAGGCAACCCGGCACGGCGGCCGTGTCGTGCTCCTCGAGAACACGCGCTTCCTCGGTGGCGAAGAGAAAAACGACGAGCGGCTTTCACGCGCGCTCGCCGAGCTCGGCGACGTCTACGTCAATGACGCGTTCGGATCGGCGCATCGGGCGCACGCGTCCACCGAGGGAGTCGCTCGCTATCTCAAGCCGGCCGTCGCCGGGCTGTTGATGGAAAAGGAGCTTCAGTACCTCGGCGCGACGCTCGCCGATCCCAAGCGGCCGTTCGTCGCGATCCTCGGCGGCGCAAAGATCTCGGGGAAGATCGACGTCATTCAGAACCTTCTGCCGAAAGTGGATCGATTGATCATCGGCGGCGCGATGGCGTGCACCTTCCTCAAGGCGATGGGACTGGAAACCGGGAAGTCACTCGTCGAGGCCGATCGTGTCGACATGGCGAAGGAGCTGCTCCGCACCGGCGACAAGAAGCTCGAGCTGCCGCGAGACGCAGCGGTCGCGCCATCGCTGGACGAGGGATCCCGGGCGCACTCCGTGATGCGCGACCGTATTCCGCCTAACGAAGGAATGTTCGACATCGGCCCGGAGGCAGCGCGACAGTTCAGCGAGATGATCGCCGGTGCGAAGACGATTGTCTGGAACGGTCCGATGGGTGTCTTCGAGAAGCCGCCCTTTGACGCCGGCACTCGAGCCGTGGCCGACGCGATGGCGCGGGCGACGAAGAGGGGTGCGACGACCGTCGTCGGTGGGGGCGATTCGGCCGCGGCGGTCGCCGAGCTCGGGCTCGAGAGCGCGATGAGTCACGTTTCCACGGGCGGTGGCGCCTCGCTCGAGCTGCTCGAGGGAAAGGTCCTTCCCGGCGTCGCAGCGCTCGATGATCGCGCTGGCGGCGGAGGGACACGCGCGGCATGACTACACCTGCACCGTCGCTCGACCGGCCGAGGATAAAGCCGCCGATTTTTTTCGCGAACTGGAAGATGAATCACGGGCCTACGGAGGCCCGTGCGTACGTTGCGGCCTTTCTGCAGTTCTTTGCGCCGCATGACGATCGAACCGTCGGCATCTTTCCCCCGGCCCTGTCGCTCGCGACGGTGCGCGAAGCCCGCGCCAATCGCACTGACATACTGCTCGGTGTTCAGAACATTCACTCCCAGGAAAAGGGAGCCTTCACCGGCGAGAACTCGGCACCGATGGCGATCGACGCCGGGGCGCAGTTGGCGCTGGTCGGTCACTCTGAGCGTCGTCACGTCTTCGCCGAGACGAACCTCGAGGCCGGGAAGAAGGTGGCGTTTGCGGCGCGGTTCGGCCTGACGCCCGTGCTGTGCGTGGGAGAAACGCTCGAGCAGCGGCAAATGGGAGACGCCGAGTCGATCGTCGACACGCAGCTGCGCGTCGGGCTCAGCTTGATGCCAGCAGCGAGCGTCTCGTCGGTGATCATCGCATACGAGCCCGTCTGGGCAATCGGCACTGGTCATAGCGCCACTCCCCAGGATGCCTCCTCGATGCATCGCACGATTCGCGCGGTGCTTCGCGAGCTCTCCCCGGAGGGCGAGAGGACAACGCCAATTGTCTACGGTGGAAGCGTCAACCGGGCGAACGCCAAGTCGCTTCTGGACGCGGAAGGTGTCGACGGCCTGCTCGTCGGTAGCGCCTGCCTCGATCCCGAGGGTTGGGCTGAAATTTGTCGCACTTGACGTGAGAGGCTAAGTCGCGTGATATTTGTAGCTTACACCGCCCACCGATTCCCGAGTCCCGCATAAATGTTGTACACCTTTCTGATGGTGCTCCTCACCATCGACAGTGTCGTCCTGATCGTCGCCGTACTTCTGCAGAGTGGTCAGGGGCAGGGGCTCGCCGCGACGTTCGGCGGCGTAAGCAGCTCGGCCAGCTCACTCTTCGGCACGCGTCAAACGGGAAATCTGCTCACGAAGGCCAGCTGGTGGGGCGGCGGAATTTTTCTCTTCCTCGCTTTCCTGCTCTCGTTGGCGTCTTCACGCAGTCGCGCCCCCAAGTCGGTACTGGATCAGGCATTTCCAAATGCCCCAGCAACAGCGCCCGCGACTCCTGGCAATGCTGGAACCAAGGCGCCTATTCCGCTGACTCCGGCGCCGCAACCCGCTCCCGCGACTCCGAACCAGGGTACGAAGGCACCGACCAAGCAGCCCTAACGAGTGAACTCCATCGTGAGCGATCGGTCTGAGCAGGCAGGGTTCCTTCTTCTCGAAGACGGAACCCTTTTTCACGGCGCCGTCGAGGGATCGACGGCGACCACCGTCGCGGAAGTCGTCTTCACCACGAACATGAGCGGTTACCAGGAGGTCTTCACTGACCCCTCGTACCAGGGCCAGATCGTGGTGATGACGGCACCGATGATCGGAAACTACGGCGTGAACGACAGCGATCCGGAATCGGCGCGGCCCCAGGTGGCCGGCGTCGTTATGCGCGAGCTGTCGAAGAACTACTCGAGCTGGCGTGCCGAGGGTGACCTTGGCGCCTGGCTCGCCGGCAATCGCATCCCGATTATCGAGGGCGTCGATACACGCCGGCTGACAAAGCATCTCCGGACCGTCGGTGTCATGCGCGGCGTCATTGGCGCGGGGGACACACCCAGCGCCGAAGCGGTCGCCGCGCTCGAGTCGTGTCCGTCGATGGAAGGCCTCGACCTCGCCTCACGCGTGTCGACGCGCGAGCGGTACGTCTGGGGCGACCCGCGAGCGCCTTGGCATGTCGTCGCTTACGACTACGGCATCAAGCGAAACATTTTGCGGCTCTTCAGCGATCACGGCTGCCGCGTGACGGTACTGCCTGCGACAACCTCGGCCGAGGAAGCGCTCGAGCTCGAGCCGGATGGGGTGTTCTTATCGAATGGCCCTGGTGATCCGGCGGCCGTGGAGTACGCGCCCGGTATCGTGAAGAAGATCGCTGCCAAAGGGGTACCGATATTCGGCATCTGCCTCGGCCATCAGATCATCGGCCTGACGTATGGAGCGGGCACGGTGAAGATGCCTTACGGGCATCGCGGCGGAAATCACCCTGTGAAGGACCTCGCGTCGGGTCGCGTGCTCATCACGTCGCAGAATCACGGCTTCGCCGTCGAAGGAAGCGAACGCGGCATCAAGGGCGTGAAGGAGCTCGAGGTGACGCACGTGAACCTGAACGACGGAACCGTCGAAGGGCTGCGCCACCGCGAGCTGCCGATCTTCGCGGTGCAGTATCACCCCGAGGCCGCGCCTGGTCCGCACGACGCTCGCCCGCTGTTCAATCAGTTTCTCGACGTGGTGCGAAAGCAGTCCGGCCAAAGCGACTCAAACTCTTGACACACAAGAGTTAACGGCGATAAGTTCGGCAAGCGTCCACGGCTGAACGGCGCGCTCACACGAGGCACATTCATGACCAAAGCAGACCTGGTCGAGAGAGTCACGGAGCAGATCTCGCGGACCGCGGGTCCGATGATCTCGAAGAAGGACTGCGCGCGCGTCGTCGATGCCTTTCTCGAGGCCATCAAAGAGGCGCTGCAGAATCAGAAGAACATCGAAGTGCGTGGTTTCGGGACCTTCAAGATCCGCCATCGCAAGACGCGAATGGCGCGGAACCCACGCACTGGTTCCCCAGTCGAGGTTTCGGCACGTCCGGTTCCGGTGTTCAAGCCGTCCAAGGAGCTCCGCGCGATGGTCGCGGGAGTGGAGGAGGGGGACATCGAGGACGAGGCGGAAGAAGAGATAGCGCAGTGATTTGTCCTGGTTGAACTTGGCCCGGCGCACTTGCGCCGGGCTTTTCATTTTCGTCATCCTCGGCAGGAAGGGGTGTCCGATCGCTTCCTCCGTCTGTAGGATCCAGCATCGCCACATGACCGTCACTGTTCTGCTCTTCGCGTCCTACGCGGATGCCGTCGGTCGCTCGTCGATCGAGCTCGATCTCGAGGTCGGGGCGACCGTGCGTGACGTCGTCGAGCACGTTCGGGAAATGGGCGACGCCAAACGACTTCCGCCGGCTCCGATGGTCGCGGTGAACGAGCAGTACGCGTCACGCGATCGCGAGCTCAAGGCGGGCGATGAAGTTGCGCTTATTCCCCCTGTTGCTGGCGGATGACGATGTATTCCGCGATCGTCGAGCGTCCCATCGATGTGTCCGCGATTCTCGAGCGAGTGGACCGAACCGCGAACGGCGCTACCGTGCTCTTCCTCGGAATGGTCCGCGACGTGAATGAGGGCCGGGACGTCACTGGCATTGAGTACACGGCGTATCGCTCCATGGCGGAGCGCGAGCTGGCGACCATCGTTGAGGAAGCTGCGGCGCTCGCCGACAGCGGCGACATCGCCGTCGAGCATCGCGTCGGCCAGCTGGAAGTCGGCGAGTGCAGCGTCGCGATCGCGGTTGGTCATCCCCATCGGGGGCGCGCGTTCGAGGCGGCTCGCTACGTGATCGAGGAGCTCAAGCAGCGGGTTCCGATCTGGAAACGGGAGCACTACGTGGACGGCACGCGCGAGTGGGTAGCCGCGAATAGCACGTCCGCATCCGCGCTCGTTGACGCCGGAGGCGACCGGTGAGCGAGGCATTGCGCGACCAATTTGGGCGAAGCATCGAGTATCTGCGTATCTCCGTCACGGACCGCTGCAACTTCCGCTGCTTGTACTGCATGCCTGTCGAGGGCCTCGCGTGGCTGCCGAAGACGCAGATCCTGAGCTACGAGGAGGTTTCGACAGTCGTTAGGCAGCTCGCGCCGCTCGGCCTCCGCCGGCTGCGTATCACCGGCGGCGAGCCGACCATCCGGCCATCGATCGATCGCCTGATCGCGATGCTGCGCGATGTTCCCGAAGTGGAGGACATCGCCCTCTCCACGAACGGAGTTCGACTGCCCGAGCTCGCTCAGCCGTTGCGCGATGCCGGACTCGATCGCGTGAACATCAGCGCCGATAGTCTTCGTCCCGACCGGATCACGGCGATCGCGCGTCGCAATCTTGGCTTCGATCCCGTGATTGCCGCGCAAGCGGCAGAAGCCGCGGGAATCGGCCCGATCAAGTTGAACATGGTGGTCATGCGGGGCATCAATGACGACGAGATCGTCGATTTCGCGCGCCTCACGCTGAATCATTCGTGGCACGTTCGATTTATCGAGCTGATGCCGGTTGGAGGAATGCGCGAGCTCACGGCGGATCACATCGTCCCGAGCGCCGAAGTGCTCGAGCGCGCCTCGGTACTCGGATCGCTGGAGCCCGGCGGAGGTCCGCCGCGCGGGAATGGGCCGGCGGCCTATTACCACTTCTCCGGCGCGCCGGGCTCGATCGGTGTGATCACACCGATGACACACACGTACTGCGGGTCCTGCAATCGCGTTCGTCTTACAGCCGACGGACGGCTCCGCACCTGCCTCTTCGGCGATCACGAGGTCGATCTGCGAACGCCGTTGCGCGCGGGCGAGCCGCTCGAGAGTTACTTCCGGCGCGCGCTCGCCGAGAAGCCCAAGGAGCACGAGCTCCTGCAACTGCGCATCGGCGGCTTGCAGGCGTTGTCGCAGGTAGGCGGCTGAAATCTGGTGACTAGTGACTGGTGATTGGTGAATTTCGGAAGGCCGGCGCGGAGCGCCGGCCTTTTCCATTTTCACTCGCCACTCGCCGATCGCAACCAGTCACCAGTACGCGGCTACACGCCACGCGACGAACCGAATAGGTTTCGACCGCGAAGGCGTACTCACCTCAAGCTCAACGAGCGACATGGTCAACAAGATTACGGTCGTCGGCGCGGGGAACGTGGGCGCGACGACCGCGCAACGCATCGCGGAAAAGGAGCTCGCGCGCACGGTCGTGATGGTCGACGTCGTCGAGGGCGTTCCGCAGGGGAAGGGACTCGACCAGTGGCAGTCGGCACCAATCGAGGGTTTCGATTCACGCATCGTCGGCACGAACGGCTACGACGAAACGAGCGGCTCGGACCTCGTCGTGATCACCGCGGGCATCGCGCGAAAGCCCGGGATGTCGCGTGATGATTTGCTCAACACCAACGCCGGCATCGTGCGCGACGTCTCGCAGCAGATCAAGCGCAGCTCGCCCAACGCCATCGTCATCGTCGTATCGAACCCGCTCGACGTGATGTGCTACGTGGCGAAGGAGGTCACGGGCTTTCCGCGCGAGCGCGTGATCGGAATGGCCGGGGTGCTCGATACGGCGCGCTATCGCGCGTTCCTCGCCGAGGCGCTCGATGTCTCCGTGCGTGACATTCAGGCGATGGTGCTCGGCGGTCATGGAGACACGATGGTGCCGCTGATCAGCTACACGTCGGTGAGCGGGATTCCCGTGACGCAGCTTCTCGAGAAGTCGCAGCTCGATGCCATCGTCGATCGGACGCGCAATGGCGGCGCCGAGATCGTCAAGTATCTCAAGACGGGATCGGCGTACTATGCACCCTCGTCAGGCGCGGTCCAGATGGCGGAAGCGATCGTGCAGGATCAGAAGCGCATCCTGCCGTGCGCCGCGTGGCTCGAGGGTGAGTACGGTATGAAGGGTCTTTACCTCGGCGTGCCGTGCAAGCTCGGACGCCGCGGTCTCGAGCGGGTGATCGAGGTACAGCTCACCGCCGACGAGCGCGCCGCGCTCGCGAAGAGCGCCGACGCCGTCCGCGAGCCGATGAAAGCAGTAAAGCTCTGATCGCGAGCGACGAGGACGATGCTCGTCCAATTCTATCGTTCGACGATCGGGAAGAAGATCATCATGGCGGTCACGGGGCTGATCGGCGTCGGCTTCGTGATCGGCCACATGGCTGGCAACCTCCAGGCTTTCGTCGGACGCGATAAGCTGAACGCGTATGGCGCGCTGCTGCACGGGCCGTTGGGGGAATTGCTCTGGCTGGTGCGGGTCGTCCTGATCGTCGCCGTTGTTTTGCATGTGCTCATGGCGTATCAGCTCACGATGCGCTCCAGAGCGGCGCGGCCGGTTGGGTATCAGCAACGGGAGCCACAGGTGTCCACGTGGGCATCGCGAACGATGCGATGGGGCGGCGTGTTACTCCTCATCTTCATCGTCCTGCACATCCTGCACTTCACCACTGGGCAGGTGGACCCCGCGGGCTGGCATGACCGGCTCGACGTCGCGGGGCGTCGCGACGTGTACGGGAATCTCGTCGCGAGCTTTCACATCTGGTGGGTGGCCGCCTTCTACATTCTCGCGATGATCTTTCTCGGGCTGCACCTCTATCATGGCGCGTGGAGCTCCGTCCGCACGTTAGGCTACGCGAAGCCCTCGCCCTATCCACTGCATCGACGTATCGCGCTCGTGGTGGCGGCCCTGATCTGGCTGGGTTTCACCGTGGTGCCACTCGGCGTGCTCGCCGGAATCATTCACTAATCGCGCACTGACGCATGGAACTTCGCGCGCGCATTCCCTCGGGGCCGATCGAGCGGAAGTGGGAGAAGCACCGCTTCGACATGAAGCTGGTGAATCCCGCGAACAAGCGGCGGTACTCGGTGATCGTGGTCGGTACGGGGCTCGCCGGGGGCGCGGCCGCGGCCTCCATGAGCGAGCTTGGGTACCGGGTGAAAGCGTTCTGCTTCCAGGATTCGCCGCGCCGCGCGCACAGTATCGCGGCCCAGGGAGGCATCAACGCCGCGAAAAACTATCAGAACGACGGCGACAGCATCTATCGGCTCTTCTACGACACGGTGAAGGGCGGCGATTTCCGCGCTCGAGAAGCGAACGTGTATCGGCTGGCCGAGTTGAGCGTTCGCATAATCGATCAGTGCGTGGCGCAGGGCGTGCCGTTCGCGCGCGAGTATGGTGGGCTGCTCGCCAACCGGTCGTTCGGCGGCGCCCAGGTGTCGCGCACGTTCTATGCGCGCGGTCAGACGGGTCAGCAACTCCTGCTCGGATGCTACCAGGCGCTGGAGAAGGAGATCGCCAAGGGTGGCGTCACGATGTATCCGCGCACGGAGATGCTCGATGTCATCGTCGTCAACGGCCGAGCGCGCGGTATCGTCACACGCAACATGGTGACGGGCGCGATCGAAGCGCATCTCGCCGACGCGGTCATCCTCGGCACGGGCGGCTACGGGAACGTCTTCTACCTGTCCACGAACGCGAAAGGATCGAACGCGACAGCAATCTGGCGCGCCTATCGCCGCGGTGCGGCGTTCGCCAACCCCTGCTATACGCAGATTCACCCGACATGCATTCCCGTGAGCGGCGACTATCAGTCGAAGCTCACGCTGATGAGCGAATCGCTGCGCAATGACGGGCGAGTCTGGGTACCGAAGCGGAGTGGCGACAACCGCGCGCCGAACGACATCCCGGAAGGCGAGCGCGACTACTATCTCGAGCGCAAATATCCGAGCTTCGGCAATCTGTCGCCGCGCGACATCGCGTCGCGTGCCGCGAAGGAGGTGTGCGACGAAGGGCGGGGAGTCGGACCTGGCGGTCGCGGCGTGTATCTCGATTTCTCGGACGCGATCAAACGGTTAGGCGCCGAGCGAATCGCGGAGCGGTACGGAAATCTGTTCGAGATGTATGAGCGCATCACCGACGAGAATCCGTACCAGGTCCCGATGCGCATCTATCCTGCCGTGCACTACACGATGGGAGGGCTCTGGGTCGACTACAACTTGATGAGCACGATCCCAGGCCTGCACGTCATCGGCGAAGCCAACTTCTCCGATCATGGCGCCAACCGGCTCGGTGCGAGCGCGCTCATGCAGGGACTCGCCGACGGCTACTTCATCATCCCGCTCACGATCGGGGACTACCTCGCCTCGGCGAAGCCGGAGCCGATCGGGGATGACCATCAGGAGGTACGCGCGACCGTCGCGACTGTGCGCGAGCAGACGAAGCGACTGATGTCGATTGGCGGCAAGCGCTCGGCGACTTCTTTCCATCGCGAGCTCGGTAAGATCGTGTGGGAGTACTGCGGCATGGCGCGCAATGCGGAAGGGCTTCGGACGGCGCTTCGACTGATTCCGGAGTTGCGCGAGGAATTTTGGAGCGATCTGTACGTGCCGGGCACGGGCGAGGAGCTCAATCAGGAGCTCGAGCGGGCCGGCCGCGTTGCGGATTTTCTGGAGCTGGCGGAGTTGATGTGCATCGACGCGCTCGAGCGCGAGGAATCGTGCGGCGCGCACTTCCGCATCGAGCACCAGACGCCCGACGGCGAAGCGCTGCGCAACGACGAGGAGTTCGCGTACGTCGCCGCGTGGGAGTTCGCCGGCGACGGCAAACCTCCGATTCTGCACAAAGAGCAGCTGGCGTTCGAGAACGTAGCGCTGGCGACGAGAAGCTACCGATGAAATTAACGCTCCACGTGTGGCGGCAGGCGTCGGCGAAAAGCGCTGGCTCGTTCGTCATTTATCCGGCGAATGACATCAGTCCGGACATGTCGTTCCTGGAGATGCTCGACGTCGTCAACGAAGGTCTCGTCGCCGGTGGGAAGGAGCCGATTGCGTTCGATCACGATTGCCGCGAAGGGATCTGCGGCTCGTGCGGCGTCATGATCAACGGCATCGCCCACGGTCCGATGAAAGCGACGGCGACCTGTCAGCTTCACATGCGCCACTTCAAGGACGGCGACGTCGTCTGGGTCGAGCCGTGGCGGTCGCGCGCGTTTCCGGTCGTGAAAGACCTCGTTGTCAACCGCGGCGCGCTCGACCGGGTGATCTCCGCGGGTGGGTTCATCAGCGTGAACACTGGGAACCCGCAGGAGGCCAATGCGCAGCCCGTTCCGAAGCACGATGCGGACGACGCGATGGACGCAGCCGCGTGTATCGGATGCGGCGCTTGCGTTGCGGCCTGTCCGAACGGATCGGCATCGCTCTTCACGGCGGCAAAGATCTCACACCTGGGTCTCTTGCCGCAGGGTCAGCCGGAACGGTTGCGCCGAGCGCTGAAGATGGTTGCGCAGATGGACGCCGAAGGCTTTGGCCACTGCACCTTATACGGTGAGTGTCAGGAAGCCTGTCCCAAGGAGATCAGCATCGACACCATCGCGCGCATGAACCGCGATTATCTCCGCGCGACCGTCAAGCACCGCGAGGAGAAAGCACTGGCCGGAAGCGGCTAGCTGGCGCGCTTGCTGCACGCCCCGCGATAGCACCGAGCACGAGGAGAGATCGTGGAGCAGCAACCCCAGCAGAATCCCATTCCACGCGATCGCTACCGTGACGCCGAAGCCCAGCTCGGCGGCGCGGACAATGTCGAGAAGACGACGTACGTGGTCGGAAAGGGAACCGATCCCAACGCCCGCAAGGGCGAGGGGCCGTCCGCTACCGTCTCGAGCAGCGCGCCGAAGATGGTTGCGATCGTGGTCGTCGTACTCGTAGTGCTGGTCGCCCTCGCATACCTGATCGGCGCGATGCACTAACGGGGCGGAGACGGCGAGGCCGCGATCGACGTCGCGGCCCGATATCTCACAGCTTCGGCAGTGTCACGCCCTGCTGACCCTGGTATTTCCCCTTCTTGTCCTTGTAGGACACGAGCGGTTCCTCATCGCCGCGGAAGAAGAGCACCTGCGCGATGCCTTCGTTCGCGTAGATCTTCGCCGGCAGCGGCGTCGTGTTCGAGATCTCGAGCGTGACGTATCCCTCCCACTCGGGCTCGAACGGCGTGACGTTGGTGATGATGCCGCAGCGCGCGTAGGTCGATTTGCCGACGGTGACGGTGAGAACGTTGCGCGGAATGCGGAAATACTCGACCGAGCGGGCGAGCGCGAACGAATTCGGCGGCACGATGCAGACGTCGCCCTCGAACTCGACGAACGATTTCGGATCGAACGCCTTGGGATCGACGATGGAGTTGAGGACGTTCGTGAAGATGCGGAACTCGCGGGCGACCCGCATGTCGTAGCCGTACGAGCTGACGCCGTACGAGATGACGCCGGAGCGAACCTGACTCTGCTCGAACGGCTCGATCATGCGCTGTTCGGCGGCCATGCGCGCGATCCAGCGATCGGACATCAAGGACATGTGGCGAGTGGCGAGTGGCGTGTGGCGAGTGAGATCGGTGAGGCAGGCGGAAAGTAGGTGGCTTCAGGCGGCACACCAAGACCGTGGCACGACATTTCCCCGCGTCATGCGCCTGTTTTCACTCGCCACGCGCCACTCGCCACTCGCCACTCCTCGCGAGTTGACACTGTGTCTCGGACCCGAATAGTTTTCGAGCACTTAGTGAAAGTTTTCACGAAGTCGGGAGATTATGGAACGCGCGTACGTGCCGGTTCTGCTGCTTCTCGGGTTCGTGGTCTTCAACGCCGTGTTGATGTTGGGCTTGTCGGCGTTGACGCTGCGCTCGCGGCCGACGCCGGTGAAACAGTCGGCATATGAGTCGGGAATTCCGCCGCTCGGAGATGCGCGGGAGCGCTTCTCGGTGAAGTTCTACATGGTGGCGGTGCTGTTCATTCTGTTCGACATCGAAACCGTCTTCATGATTCCGTGGGGCGCGCACTTTCGCCAACTCTCGTGCGCGCGGCCGCTCGTGCTGGATGCCTGTCCCGCGGGACAGGTGTCGCTCTTCGGTTTCGTCGAGATGGTCGTGTTCATCGTGATCCTGCTCGTCGGCTTCGTCTACGTGTGGAAGAAGGGAGCGTTGCAATGGGATTGAGCCGGCGGCCCGATGCCGCCACCGTGCAGATGAGCGGTGGAGGGGATCCGTGGGTCGCGACGCGTCTGGATTTTCTCGTCAATTGGGCGCGCGCGAATTCGCTGTGGCCGATGCCGTTCGGCACCGCGTGCTGCGCGATCGAATTCATGGCGACAGCGGCAAGCCGGTTCGATCTCGCCCGCTTTGGCATGGAGCGACAGAGCTTCTCGCCTCGTCAGGCAGACGTGCTGATCTGCGCGGGTCGCGTTCCGTTCAAGCTCGCGCCGGTGTTGCGGCGCATCTGGCAGCAGATGCCGCAGCCGAAATGGTGCATCTCCATGGGGTCGTGCGCCTCGAGCGGGAATGGCATCTTCGACAATTATGCCGTGGTGCAGGGAATCGACACGATCATTCCCGTGGACGTCTATGTTCCGGGCTGTCCGCCGCGGCCAGAAGGATTGATGTACGGCATCCTCTTGCTCCAGAAGAAAGTGATGAACGAGCGCGCTGCCGACAAATCACTGCGCAACGAGATGGAGCCCGATCCCAAGAGCCAGCTCTACATTCCTCCTTCGGTGATCGACGAGCTGTCGGAGCCGTTCGGCAATTCGGTTCATCAAACTCGTAACGGGTTGTGAGCACGAGCTTCAGACCGGTCGTCGCGGGGAGTGCGCTGCCGCAGGACGCAGCCGCGCCCGCGACGCCAAAGTCAGTCCCGCATCGCGGCGGCCCCGTGAATCCAAGTGCCGAGGCGCTGCGCCAGCGATTCCCGAACGGCGTGAAGAGCGTGTCCGTTGTCTGGGGCGAGACGACGGTCGTTGTCGGCGGCGGTGAATTGCTCGAGATCGTCCGCTGGCTGCACGACGATGCGGCGCAGCAGTACAACTATCTCTCGGACGTGACGGCGGTCGAGTTTCGCGATATCGAACAGCCGCTGGAAGTCGTGTGGCACCTCCGATCGCTCCCGTTCCGTCGCTTTCTCCGGCTCAAGGTCCTGTTGCCGAAGGGCAGCCCCCTCGAGGTGCCGAGCGTCTGGAGCGTCTACCGCGCCGCGGATTGGATGGAGCGCGAATGCTATGACATGTTCGGCATTCGCTTCACGGGCCATCCCGACCTCCGCCGGCTGCTGATGTGGGAGCAGTACAAGGAAGGGTTTCCGCTCCGGAAGGATTTTCCATTACGCGGTCGCTTCAGTCGCTCCGAGCAGCTGCGCCAGGCGCTGGCGGCGAATCCGGAAGCGCGCTACTCGAAGGAAGAGCTCTCGATCGCGCAGGCGTTCGAGGATCTGCCTGACGACATGCGCCGGCGGTTGCGCGCCGGCGAGAAGACGGGAGAATAGATCGCGCATGGCGACGACCCGACGTACGGTGGAAGTCGAGCTGTCCACGAGTGGCCTGGACGCGCAGGGCCGCCCGCAGCGCGTCCCGCTCATGGTGGACGAGAGCGGCTCGCCGGTCGCGCTCGAGGCGCCCCCGGCGATCGAGCCGGAGCTCGCCGGTGAGCACATGCTCATCAACATCGGGCCGCAGCACCCGGCGACGCACGGCGTGCTCCGCCTCGTGCTCGAGCTGGACGGCGAGACCGTTGTCCGCTGCATCCCGCACATCGGCTACCTGCATTGCGGTTTCGAGAAGTCGGGTGAGTATCGGCAGTACAATCAGATCATCCCGTACACCGATCGTGAGGATTATCTCAACTCGCCGGGCAACAATGTCGCGTTCGCGCTTGGCGCGGAGCGGCTGTTCGGGATCGAGATCACCGAGCGGTGCAAGGTGCTCCGCGTCATTCTCTGTGAGCTGTCGCGGATCATCTCCCATCTCGTCTGGCTCGGCACGACGTGCATCGACATCGGCGCGTTCACGCCGTTCCTCTGGTCGTTCGAGAAGCGGGAGAAGGTGTACGAGCTGTTCGAGTCATGGATCGGCGCGCGCCTGACGACGACGTTCACGCGCGTCGGTGGCATGGGGGCCGACATTCCCGACGGCTGGCTCGACAACCTCCGTTCGTTCGTCAACGACTTTCCGAAGACGGTCGCGGAGATCGATCGCGTCGTGACGCGGAACGGCATCTGGGTCGGACGGACCATCGGCCTCGGTGTCATGACAGCCGACGAGGCGACCAACCACGGATTGTCGGGGCCGATGATTCGCGCGTCGGGCGTCGCGTACGATGTCCGCAAGGATTTTCCGTATCTCGATTACGAGACCTATGACTTCGACGTGCCCGTGGGAACGAACGGCGACGTCTACGACCGCTACCTCGTCCGCATGGAGGAGCTGAGGCAGTCAATTCGAATCATCGAGCAGGCGATGAAGAGACTGCCGGACGGGCCGGTGAACGTCGACGATCACCGTGTCATTTTGCCGCCAAAGAGCAAAGCAACGAGCGACATGGAGTCGATGATCCACCACTTCAAGCAGGTGATGGAGGGCCCGCGCCCACCAATCGGCGAATGCTACGTGCCGGTTGAGAGCCCGAAAGGCGAGAAGGGCTACTACATGGTCTCGGATGGGACGTCGAAGCCGGTGCGCTGGCGCATCCGCCCGCCCGCGTTCGTGAACCTCTCGGCGATCCCGAAGATGGTCGAGGGACATCTTCTCTCCGACGTCATCGCCATCAACGCGAGCATCGACATCGTCATGGGCGAGATCGACCGATGAGGTTCCTTTCGCCGCGGCTCAAGAGCGTGGGCGCAGACGAACGCGAACACCGGCGGACTGACACGGACATTGGTTTTGTCCGCGTGAGTCGCTGCTCGTTATCCGCGTGCGTCAGCGCCGACGCTTTTCCTTACTCGCGCACGGATCCATGAGCATTAACGAAATGGGCGGCGTCGACGCGCCGTCGGATACCTCGCACCATGGCCACAGCGGTCCCTACCAGCCCGTGTTCGTCGGCGCGCGGCGGCAAGAGCTGGACGAGTTACTCACCCGCTATCCATCCAAGATGGCAGCGCTCCTGCCCGCACTCTGGATGGTGCAGCACGACCGTGGCTGGGTGAGCGATGACGCCATGGCGGAGGTCGCCAAGCTGCTCGACCTCACGCCGGCGTACGTGAAGGGCGTGGTGACGTTTTACACCATGTACCATCAGCACCCCGTCGGCAGGTACTTCGTCCAGGTGTGCACGACGTCGCCCTGTCAGGTCTGCGGCGCCGAGGAGGTGGTGGAGGCGTTTCTCCGTCACACGGGTTGTCAGGAGCTCGGCGTCACGTCGCCTGATGACAGGTTTACGGTGATCGAAGTGGAATGCCTCGGCGCGTGCGGCTTTCCGACACCGGTGATGATCAACGAGGACTTCGTCGAGTCGGTGACGCCGGAAGGCGTTCCCGAGCTCCTGGCGCGATACAAATAACATGGGCTATCCCCACACGCCGCATCCCCGCGAGACGCCGGTTCTCTCCCGCTATTTCGGTGAGAAGGAGGCGACGACCCTCGACGGCTGGCGCCAGCGCGGCGGCTACACCGCGCTCGAGCGCGCGTTAGGCATGGCGCCGGCCGAGATCGTGAACGTCGTCAAGGAATCTGGGCTCCGCGGCCGCGGCGGCGCGGGCTTCCCGACCGGTGTGAAGTGGTCGTTCATGAAGCCGGGTGACGGCAAGCCGCACTACCTCTGCTGCAACGCCGACGAATCCGAGCCGGGTACGTTCAAGGATCGCGAGATCATGCGGTGGACGCCGCACGCGCTCGTCGAAGGCTGTGCGATCGGCGCATACGCCATCGGCGCGGAAACGGCGTACATCTACATTCGCGGTGAGTTCACGGAGCCGATCGCGCGCATGGAGGCGGCCATCAAGGACGCCTACGCTGCCGGCATTCTCGGCAAGAACGCGATGGGCAGCGGCAAGACGGTGAATGTGTGGGTGCACCGTGGCGCCGGCGCCTACATCTGCGGTGAAGAGACGGCGCTCATGAACTCGCTCGAGGGTCGTCGCGGTAATCCCCGCATCAAGCCGCCGTTTCCAGCGGTCGCGGGCGTCTTCGGCCAGCCAACGACCATCAACAACGTCGAGACGCTTGCCGCGGTTCCGCATATTCTCAACAATGGTGCCGATTGGTACAAGAAGTTCTCACGATCGGACAACCCCAAGAGCACGGGGACGAAGCTCTATTCGGTGTGCGGCAACATTGCGCGCCCTGGCAACTACGAAGTGCCGATGGGTTTCCCGTTCAAGGACTTCTTGTATGACGTCTGCGGCGGGCCGCTCCCGGGCCGGAAATTCCGGGCGATCATCCCCGGCGGAATCTCGGTACCGATCCAGACCGTAGCCGAGGCGGAAGCGTCGCTCATGGACTACGAGGGATTCGTCGCCCAGGGGACGATGCTCGGTTCGGGCGGCGTCATCGTCGTCGACGACGCTCAGAACCTGGTGAAGTTCATCGCCCGCGCGGCTCGGTTCTTCGCCCACGAGAGCTGCGCGCAGTGCACGCAGTGTCGTGAAGGAACGGCGTGGACGACGAAGATCCTCGAGCGCATCGCCGCTGGCGATGGCACGACGGAAGATTTCGACACGCTGCTCGAGATCGCGGACAACATGACGGGCAAGACGATCTGCGTCCTGAGCGACTCGTGCGCCACGCCGGTCGTGTCGGGGCTGAAGAAGTTCCGCGGCGATTTCGAGGCGCTGATCAAGAAGAAGACGCACGTTCTCGTGCCGGCTTTCGCGTGACCGGCCGCGCACGCCTGACCGCACGCATAACGACGCAGAACCATCGATGACGGCTCCCGCATCCAGCACGCAGACGGTCAACCTAACGATTGAGGGGCGCCCCGTGTCGGTGCCGGCGGGGACATCGATCCTCGAGGCGGCGAAGGCGGCGGGCGTGCTCATTCCGCACTACTGCTACCATCCGGGGCTGCCCGTGGCCGGCGTCTGCCG
>DATEPP010000539.1:0-8574 GCA_035273165.1 Gemmatimonadaceae bacterium | reverse complement strand
GACGAGGGGCTGAATGCCTATGGCGCGGTGACATGGGGCCAGTTCTTCGTTTATCAGGGCTTCAACGAGCGCGCGGGCTGGATGCACACGTCGAGCGGCGTCGACGCGATCGACGAATACCTCGAGACGGTGGAGAAGCGTGGCGACGGCTACGTCTACAAGTACGGCAGCGAGTGGCGTCCCGTGCGGGTGAGCACGATCGCCGTTCCGTACCGGACGCCGAGCGGGATGGCGACGAAGCAGTTCACCGTCTACAAGACGCATCACGGCCCGATCATCCGCGAGCAGAATGGCAAGTGGGTCGCGATCCGACTCATGAACAGCCCATCGAAGGCGCTCACCCAGTCGTACAGCCGCACCAAGGCACGCGATTACAAGAGTTTCAAACAGACGATGGAGCTCCACACCAACTCGTCGAACAACACCATCTTCGCCGACGCGGACGGAGCGATCGCGTACTTCCACGGCAACTTCATCCCGCGCCGCAATCCGCGGTTCGACTGGACGAAGCCCGTCGACGGCAGCGACACGGCGACTGAGTGGCACGGTGTGCTCTCCGTGGACGAGTCGCCGAACCTGCTCAATCCGGCGAGCGGCTGGCTCTATAACTCGAACAACTGGCCGTGGTCGGCGGCTGGACCGTCGAGTCCCAAGCGTGCGAACTATCCGTCGTACGTCGAAACGGGGACGGAAGAATCGTGGCGGGGCGTTCACGCCCTCCGCGTCCTCTCGAATCGGAAGGACTTCACGATCGAAGGCCTGCGCGCCGCCGCGTACGACAGCTATCTCCCGGCGTTCGAGAAGATGATTCCGCCGCTTCTTGCCGCGTACGATCAGCTGCCGGCGGGAGATTCCCTCAAGACGAAGCTCGCCGATCAGATCGCGCAGCTGCGTGGATGGGACTATCGATGGGCGGTGAGCTCGGTGCCGACGGCACTCGCCGTCTTCTGGGGCGAGGAGGTGACGCGACGCGTCGGCCGCGCCGCGCGACAAGCTGGCTTGTCCCCCGACCAGTACGTCATCGAGCGCGCAACGCCGCGCGAGCGGTTGGAGGCGCTCGCCGCCGCGTCGAACAAGCTCGCCGCCGACTTCGGCTCGTGGAAGACGCCGTGGGGAGACATCAACCGCTTTCAGCGCCTAACGGGTGACATCGTCCAGCCATTCAACGATGCCAAGCCGAGCATTCCCGTCGGCTTCACGTCGTCGCGGTGGGGATCGCTGGCATCGTTCGGCGCGCGTCCCTATCCAGGCACGAAGAAGTGGTACGGCACGAGCGGGAACAGCTTCGTCGCGGTCGTCGAGTTCGGCGACAGCGTGCGCGCCATCGCGGTGACGGCGGGTGGCGAGAGCGGCCATCCGAGCTCACCGCACTTCAACGACGAAGCGCAACGCTACGCGACGGGGAATCTGCGCGAGGTGTACTTCTATCCATCGCAGCTCAAAGCGCATACTGAGCGAGTGTACCATCCGGGACAGTGATCGGTTGACGGTTGACCGCCGACGGTGAAAGGTCGGTCGACGTGCACACTTACTCTCGCCAGTGGTTCACGACGTTCCTCAGTAGCATCGACGAGTCGGTCGTAGCGCGGGAGGTGGCGTTCATCGCGCGCCAGATCGGCCACGAGAAGTCGGTGCTCGATCTGTGCTGTGGGCCAGCACGGCACGCAGCGCCGCTGGCCGAGTACGGATGCCGCGTCGTGGGTCTCGACCTCGATGACGTCGCACTTCGCGACGCACGGCGTCGTGCGCCGACGGCGTCGTTCATTCGCGGCGACATGCGCCAACTCCCTGTCGCGAGCGCGTCGATGGACGCAGTGCTCTGCATGTGGCAGAGCTTCGGTCACTTCCATGCCGACACCAACGTGGCGGTGCTCGCCGAGATGACCCGTGTGCTCCGGCCGAAGGGCCGTCTACTCCTCGACGTCTATCACCGGGACTTTCATGCGCTACGACTCGGTGAGCGCACCATCGAGCGCGACGGCACGCGCGTCCGCGAGCGCCGTTCGATGTCGAACAGTCGGCTGCGCGCGGAGCTCACGTATGAGGATGGCAGCAGCGACGTCTTCGACTGGCAGCTGTACGTGCCTGACGAGCTGGCCGCGCTCGGAGTGCGCTGCGGACTGACCTCCCTCGCGGCCTTCGCCGAATTCGACGAGAAAGTGCCAGCATCCGGTGCGCACCCGCGCATGCAGCTCGTCTTCTCTGTGTAACGCCTTCGATGCTCCCTCTCTACCTGAACGCTGTGCTCCCATAGCCTTGACAGGGAAGGCCGCCAGCCACATTGTAGTCCCATAGCCTCGACAAGGGAGCACACCACTCGTGCAGCCACGGCAGGAATCCGGCGACCTCCTTCAGGGCACGCTCGGCATTCTCATCCTCAAAGCCGTCCTCCCCGGCGCCGCGCACGGCTACGCCATCGCGCGCTGGATCGAGGACACCACCGATGACGTCCTCCGCATCGAGGAAGGCTCGCTCTACCCCGCCCTTCGCCGCCTCGAGGACCGGCACTGGGTCAGCTCCGAGTGGGGACTCTCGGAGAACAACCGGCGCGCGCGCTTCTACTCCATCACCGCCGCGGGACGCAAGCACCTCCGCGACGAGGCCGCGGTCTGGCTTCGCTACTCGCAGGCGGTGACCCGGGTGCTGCGCACCGCACCGGCCATCGCATGAGCGACGCACCGCGCTGGCGCCGCTATCTGCGATTCGTACGTCCCGACGCCGCCGCCGACGTCGACGACGAGATCGCGTTCCACGTGACGATGCGCGTGGAGCGCAACATCGCGCTCGGCATGACGCCGGAGGCCGCCCGCGCCGACGCGCTCGAGCGCTTCGGTGACCTCGCGGCCGTGCGACGCGTGCTCGTCGCCCACGACGAGCGCCGGTGGCAGTCAGAGAATCGGCGGGAATACCTCATGGACTTCCTCCAGGATCTTCGCTTCGGCTGGCGCGCACTGCGGCGCGCCCCCGGCTTCACGATCGCGGCGACGCTCACACTCGCGTTAGGCATCGGCGCCAACGCCGCGATCTTCTCCGTCGTCGACGCGATCGTCCTCCGTCCACTGCCGTACCGCGAGCCGCATCGGCTCGTGAGCATCGGCACGGGATCCGCCGGCGAGTTCCTCGGTCTTCGTGAACGCCTGCGCAGCGTCTCGCAGCTCGGCGTCTGGGTTCCGCAAACGCATCCGATCGACATCGGCGACGAGACGCTCCGCCTCGAGGGCGCCGGCATCACCACCAATCTCCTCGCGATGCTCGGGGTCTCTCCGCGGCTCGGACGCGATTTCGCCGACGAGGAAGGCGGCATGGGGAAGAACACGGTGCTCCTGCTGAGCGACGCTCTCTGGCGCGAGCGGTTCGGGGCGTCACCCGAGGTCATCGGCAAGCGCGTGCTCGTCGAAGGCGTGCCGGTCACCATCATCGGCGTGATGCCTGAAGACTTCCATTTTCCTACGGCGACGACGCGCTACTGGATGCCGCAAGCATTCAATCCGGGCAATCCCGGCATGACATGGGGCGTCGTCGACAAACACATCATCGCCCGATTGGCGCCTGGCGTGACGTTCGAGCGCCTGCAACGCGAGGTGCGCGAGGTGTGGCCGACACTACGGCATCTCAACCCGCTCTGGGATCCCGGAGCCGAATATCGGAGGGACGCGTCCCCGAAGCCGCTGCAGGACAATGTCGTTGGCGCGACGGGACGACTGCTCTGGATGCTCTTCGGCTGCGTGCTGCTCGTGCTGCTCGTCGGTTGCGTCAACGTCGCGAATCTGCTCCTCGCTCGGGCGACATCGCGCGCGCGCGAGCTCGCCGTGCGGGCGGCCCTCGGCGGCGGTCGCGGCCGATTGCTTCGCCAGCTCGTCACGGAAAGCCTGCTCCTCGCCGCGCTCGGCGCATCGTTAGGCATCGGTATCGCCATCGTCGCGGTGCGCTGGCTCGTCGCCGCTATGCCGCCGGGGATCCCGCGCGCCGAGGAGATCTCCGTGAACGGCACGGTCGTGGCGTTCACCGCCATCGTCGCGATACTGACCGGGATCCTGTTCGGGATCATCCCCGCGCTCCGCGCGACCCGGATCGGCCAGAGCGCGTCGACGGTGAGCATCGGCCGGCGCACGAGCCACGACGCGCAGCACCAGCGCGTCTCCGGGGTGCTGGTCACCGCTGAAGTGGCATTCGCCGTTCTCCTCGTCGTCGTCGCGACGCTCCTCGCCCGCAGCTTTGCCGCGCTACGCTCGGTCGACCTCGGCATCGACACGAGCCATGTCATCGCGGCCCGCATCACGCCGCCGCACGAGAGCTATCGCGACTCCAGCCGCGTGACGCAGCTCTACCAGCAGCTGCTCGAGCGGCTGTCAGCGCTCCCTGGCGTCGCCACCGTCGCGGTCACGGACAAGCTGCCGTTCGGACAGGTCGTCTGGGGCGTCGCGCTGCGGGTGCAGGGGCAATACGAAGACGCTAAACATATTCTGCCGAGCTTGGGACATCAGCTACAGGTGACTCCCGGTTACTTCCAGACGATGCGCATCCCCATTCTGCGGGGACGGCCGTTCACGGATACCGATCGCGGTGGCCAGCCTCCTGTCGCCATCGTGAGCGAGAGTGTCGCCCGCATGTTCTGGCCCAATGGCGACGCCCTCGGCAAACGCATCGGATTTCCGTGGGACTCACCATGGATGACGATCGTCGGCATCGTGCCGGACACGAGGCAGGACAGCTTGCGTGACACGTCGCGAACGAGCGTCTACACGCCCTGGGATCAGTCGACGCTGCGCTACTCGAGCGAGAACTGGGTCGTCGTGCGGACGCACACGGATCCCGCGCCGTTGGCGGCAGCGATCCGGGCGGTCGTGCGCGGTCTCGATCGGTCGGTCGCGGTGAGTGATGCACGCACGATGGATGTCGTCGTCTCGGACTCGGTGCAGAAGGCGCGATTCACGATGCTGCTCGTCGGTGCCTTCGCCGTTGCCGCGCTGCTCCTGGGCGCTATCGGGATCTACGGCGTGATGACCTATCTCGTGAGTCAGCGGACGCAAGAGATGGGCATTCGCCTCGCGCTCGGCGCGACCACGGGTGGAGTGATCGGCCTGGTCGTGGGGCGCGCCGCGCGGCTCGCCGCGTTAGGCGCCCTCGTCGGCATCGTCGCCGCCCTCTTCACGACCCGATGGCTCGCTGGGCTGCTCTACGGCATCTCGGCGACGGACCCGCTGACCTTCGCGATGGTGCCGCTCGGATTTCTCGCGATCGCCGTTCTCGCGTCGTACGTCCCGGCGCATCGGGCAACGCGGATCGATCCAGTTCGCGCGCTGCGGGCGGAGTGACGTCGGCCTAACCACTCAGCGGCGCGGATGGTCGAGGACCAACGTGCCAAAATAATGGTAGATCGCGGCGGCTTGGTGGCCGGCTTTGGTTTCTTCACGGAAGCTCGGCCCATTACAGCTGTATCGACTGAAGACATCCTTCTCCCGGCGCTCCATGATGAGCTCACCGCCATCGGAAATCAGGGATATGGTCCCGAGCATCTCGATGCAGTTCTCGTGGATGTCCCACGCGCCGAGGCGATTGAGTTCGGCCCCGACCTTCTGCCAGTCAGGCGCCTCACTGTCGGGCACGCGGTAGACGCAGACGCGCGCGCGGTCATCGTGCGAGCACGACGACGACCTGAGCCGCGATGGAGGGTCGGCCTCGTCCCAGAAGTACAGCACCTCACCGCGCGTCATGCCGTCCTGCTCGACAACGCGCACGGCAGGAACCACCCCGCCCTGGAACATCGAGTACCCGTCGCTGATGCGCAGCTCGCGCGCGCCCGGCGGCAGATGGGCCACACTGAGCGGTGGCAGGTTCGCCGCACGCGCAAGATCGGCGAGCTCGCTCTTCTCCCTGGGCCAGAAGCGCTCGTCTGGAACGTTGTAGCGAACCACCAACGGTTGTGGCAGCCCGGGAACGCAGGCAGCCATACAGCCGAGCAGAGCGCCGAGGGGGAGCCCGAGACGTTTCATACACTATAAAACGCTGCGATCGGTGCGGACGTCACTCGCGTGCGTCAACGAGATTGGTTCGTTGTGGGGCTCCCTTGCCTCGGCCTTGGCTCGCCAAGCTTCGCCATCTTTCTCACGTATTCCGCTGCCTGCCCATGGGTGGCAAACCAGACTTTCCCCTTCGCCACCGAATCGATGTGCGCCAACAACTGCTCCAGAGCGATGATCCGGGAGCGATGCCCGGAGATGTGCGGGTGCATTGTCAGCACGAACGTCGTTCCCTCCTCGAGCGCCTTGTCGAATTCGTCCATCCAGACGCGCGCGACCTCGCGCGGCGGGCTGTAGCTGTTGCCGCGGGGATCGTAGAGCGGCGCATCGTCGAGAATCCATTCCACCGGTATCTCCACGAGTCCCGTCGGCGCGCCGTCCTGCAATAGCTCGTACGGCCGCTCGTCTGCCATGAGCGAGCTCTCGTAGCGGAAGCCGAGGTCGCGGAGGATGCCTAACGTGTTCGGGCTCATGTTCCAGCTCGGAGCGCGGTAGCCGGTTGGCTTCGTGCCCGTCATCTGCACCAGCTCGGCGATGGCCTTCGTGAGCAGCGCGCGCTCGGCGGAATCCGTGAGCGTCGAATTGTTCTCGTGAATCCAGCCATGGACGCCGAACTCGTGTCGGCCGCTCTGCTTGATCGCCGCCGCCATCTCCGGCGCGAGCGCGAGACTCACCGACGGAATGAAGAACGTCGCCGGGACCTTATAGCGATCGAGAACACGCAGCACGCGGCCGAGTCCCTCGCGCGACCCGTATTGTCCCTGAGAGAGGGATCCGGGATTGGGCTCGCCGAAGCGGAGCGCTACCGTCTCGTTGTCCACGTCGAACGAGAGCAGCACGGCGACGCGTGCGCCGTTAGGCCAAGCGGCGGGTTGCAGCGACTGTCCCGCGCGGACGGCGTTCACGACGGTGCGAACGGTGTCCATGCTCCAACGCCAGCCAGGCTTCACCGGCGACGGCGCGGGTTGCACCTGCGCGAGAAGCACCGACGGCGCCAGCAAAAGTATCCATGACTTCATAACGACCTCGGGTCGCGGTGCAGGGAGTATGTCGCTGGGCATTGCGGAGGTCCATTCCCGCCACCAAGGTCTCTCTACCGCGGAAAACAAAAAGGCCGATCACGAATCGCGCGAATCAACGCGAATCGTTTCCAACAAGGACAATCCTCCTCGTTCCAGCGCGAGGAATTTTGTTTCGCCGAGGAGCGATTCGCGTTCATTCGCGTGATTCGTGATTAGGTTTTTTCAGTCTGTCAGACTGTAGTGCCCGCCACGACGCACCCGTTTCCTCGGTCAAGGGCCACTCGTCCTGGGCTGCCATGCTCACCCTCCTCAAGTTCCTCCAATCGCTCGCCAAGACCCTGCATTCCGAGGGGACACCGACCCAGATCGGGCTCGGCGTCGCGCTCGGCGCCGCGTTGGGGCTGACGCCGATCGCCAACGCACACAATCTCCTCGTGCTGCTGCTGCTCGCGGTGCTGAACGTCTCGTTCGGCGCGGGGATGCTTGCGTGGGGCATCTTCGTTCCGGTCGGCTTCATGCTCGATCCAGTATTCGATCGTGTCGGCCATTGGCTGCTCGTGGACGCCACCGCACTCCGGCCGCTCTGGACGACGTGGGACAATACTCCCGTGCTGGCGCTGACCAACTTCAACAACACCGTCGTTCTCGGGAGCGTCGTCGTCTGGCTGGCGCTCTTCGTTCCGCTCTGGCTCGGGTCGCGACTCGCGGTCGTGCGCTATCGGAGCACCGTCGGCGACCGCATACGGCAATCTCATTTCTACAAGGTCTTGTCCGCCTCTTCGCTGTACAATGTCTACCGCTGGTTCCGTCCGTAGCAGCGACAGGGCCCAGTACGGGCCACCGAGTGCTGGTGCAGGCGGCGCGCCTAACGAGCCGACTCCTCCGCGCCGCGTCGCCTTGTTCCGCTGGAAGGGAATCATCCCCCTTGTCCTCGGACTGGCGCTCGTCTTCGGCATCTGGCTGCTCTTCGCCGAGCGTATCCTGCGCGGCACGCTCGAGGAGGCGGGGAGCAAGGCGTTAGGCACCGAGCTCGATGTCGGCGCGCTGCACATCGACGCCCGCCAGACGGCGGTGGAGTTGAGCGGCGTCGCCGTCGCCGACCCCTTCGACGCCCGGCGCAATCTGCTCGAGATCAAGCGTCTGTTCGTCGAGCTCGAGGCAGCACCACTGCTCGAGAAGAAGCTCGTCGTTCGCCGCCTGACGATCGGGGACGTACGCACCAACACCGCTCGCGCGACGCCGGCGCGAGCGGTCGCTGGCGGCGGCTTCGCCCCGTCGGCGCTCCGCGAGATGCAGCGCTGGGCAAAGCAATTCGACGTCCCCCTGCTCTCGCTGACGCCGATCGACACCATCAAGTCGATCATACTCGACCCGGGGCAGCTCGCGTCGGTGAAGGCGGCGATCGCGCTCGGGCAGCACGCCGACTCGACTCGGACCGCGCTCACTCGCGGCTTCAGCGCGCTCCCGATTCAGCAGACGCTCGATTCGTCGCGCGCACTGTTGACGCGGCTCCAGGGGACGAACGTGCGCAC
>DATEPP010000538.1:0-11266 GCA_035273165.1 Gemmatimonadaceae bacterium | reverse complement strand
GAACGCTTCCTCGGCCGTGACGAGGTTCCGGAGGTCGGACTTCATCGCGGTCACGTACGCCTTCGACTTCGTGTTGGCGAACTTCGGGATCGCGATCGCGGCCAAGATGCCGATGATGACGACCACGATCAGCAGCTCGATGAGCGTAAAGCCCTTACGATTGCGGAGCATGTGTCTCTCCATGTCGAATGAAAAGGGTGGGAGCCCGAGGCTCCGCCTTGTTTTGAGCCCTGAGAAAGGCAATGCGCGGACCAGCCGATACCAACTTGCTAATGTCTTGTGGGAGGCGCGGTTAGCATGACAGCTGGAGCAGCGGCGGGTGATTGGGTCCCAGTGTTTTGCGACTGCAATGGCGAATTGCCAGCCAGGGAAACCAATTGATCGGCCCGCAGACTATTTGCCCTCTTCGTCGCGCCAGTCTTCCCGAGCACGCTGTCGCTGTACTGGAGAATGCGTCTCAACTGCCAGAGCGGCGCTCCCCCCATGCTCATGGCCAGCAGCGCCTGCTCCCGCGCCTCGGCGGGATGATTCGCGTTTGCGTAACAGAGGGCGAGATTGCCGCGTCCCTGGCCGCCACGAAGCTTTGGATCGAGTGCGAACGCCCATTTGTACAATGGAATCGCCGCCTCGTACGTCCCGCGGACTTGGTACTGAAAGGCAAAGTTGTAGGCCATATAGGGATCGTACGGGAACAGCTTCAGCGCGTGCCGATAGGCGCGTTCGCCGTTTCGCTCGTCGCCCGCCTCGAATTTGCGCGCGCCCAGCATGTAGTACGCGCGATAACTCTCCGGTGCGTCGATGATGCCTTCCGTGAACAGTCGATCGTTGTCGTGCCAGACCTGCGTTCGCGAGACGCTTCGTGCCGCGGCGGCGACGAGTATGATGGCGATGCTGGCGCAGCCCATGACCGAACAATTGCGACGAAGAGCGAAAGGCTGCGCTTCGGCGATGCGCTGCCCAATCCAGACCGCCAGCGCGCCGATTGCGAGCAACGCACCAAGGCTCGGAAGAAAGAGCGTGCGCTCGGAGATGATGATCCCCGCGGGGATAATGAAGTTGCTCGACGGCAGCAACGTGACGCAGAACCACGCGATGCCGAAGCTGGCAACGGGACCGAGCCCGCGTCGCTTCCAGAGCACGATGCCGAGACCGAGGATGCCGACGAGCAGCAACAAGCCGGGAAGCTGCGCGAGACTCGGCCCCTGGGCGATGTCGATGTCGGGTGGCGCGTACTCGGTCGTCAGGCGCACGGGCCAGAGGAGGAGTCGAATCCACTGTGGCACGACTCCGATCATGGTCAGCACACGGTTCGCGTAGCTGAGATCCAGCGTCTGAAAGACGACGAATGGCTGGAAGCCGGAGATGTCGCCTCCCTTCACCGCGGATCGCGCCGCGAGATAGAGCGCGCCGAGGAGGGTGAGGCAGAGAACGAGCAGCCGGATGCCGGCGAGGCGTTGAACGAGCGGGCGGCGGTCGGAGCCGAGGAGCATTTCGGCAGCAATGATCAGCGCGGGCAGGACGATCGCGTGCTCCTTCGCGAACAGGCCGAGCGTGTAGCAAAGGCAGATCGTCACCGCCTCGTTGCGCGAGAGGATTGTCCCCGTTAGGCAGCGGCGGAGATAGATCGTCATCGCCACCACGAGCAGCAGCGCGACCCACAGCTCCGATTGGCCGACCGTGCTCGCGACGGCCTCAACGTGCACGGGATGCACGGCGAAGAGCGCGGCGACGAGCCAGGCATAGCCTCTCGGCAAGAGGAGGGAGACGAGCCAGTAGACGGCGATCGTCACCGCCGCGTACAACACGATGTTCGTCGCGTGAAAGACCCACGCCGCGCCGCCGCCGACGACCCATTGGGTGGCGAAGGCAAGCATCGTGAGAGGTCGGTAGCCGTCCCCGCCGTAGGCACGAGGCCAGTAGGAGTGCGCGAAGAGCGTCCACCAATGCTGCAGGGTGTGGACTTCGGCATTGTGCTGGATGACCTCGACGTCGTCGTAGGTGAATCCGTTGTGAATGCCGACACCCGACGAGAACCCAGCGAGCAGCAGGAGGCTCACGACGAGCAGCCACCACTGCCCCCGTGGCGGCAGAGCGCGCCATGCCGCCGTCACTCGACTCATCGGCCGAAGTGGAATCGCGTGATGTGCCAGAAGGCGGCGATGCCGTCGCGCCAACCGATCTTCTTGCCCTCGGAGTAAGTACGTCCGCTGTAGCTGATCTGCACCTCGAAGATGCGTGCTTTCGCCTGGGCGAGGCGGGCAGTGACCTCGGGCTCGAATCCGAATCGGTCGCTACGGAGCTTGGGCAGGATGACCCCGCGCGCCAGATCTCCCCGCATGGCTTTGTAGCACGTCTCCATGTCGGTGAGATTCAGATTCGTGAGCATGTTCGAGTACATGGTGAGGAGCTTGTTCCCCACCGAGTGCCAGAAGTAGAGAACCCGGTGCGGCCCGCCGAGGAAACGAGAGCCGAAGCAGGCGTCGGCGCGACCGTCCACGATCGGCTCGAGGAGCTGACGCCAGTCCGCTGGGTCGTACTCGAGGTCGGCGTCCTGAACGATCACGACGTCGCCGGTGCTCATCGACAGCGCCTGGCGAATCGCCGCGCCCTTGCCGGAGTTCACCGGCTGCAGATGCAGGCGATCGATCCGTCCCTCGTCGAAGAGCTCGCGCAGCACGTCACGCGTGCCGTCCGTGGAGCAATCGTCGACGACGATGACTTCCTTCTGGAACGGCGTCGCGTGGACCTCGTCGAGAATGAGCTCGATCGTATCGCGCTCGTTGTAAACGGGAATGAGGACGGAGAGCCGTAACGTCGCCCGGTCGAGTGGCGTTCGCTGTCGCCTTGGAACGCGAGGGGTAGCATTCTCCCGCGGCGTTGCGGCAGGCGGAAGCGGTGATGTCGATGCGAGGGGCATCATCGTGAAGTGGGAACGAGAACAACGCCGCCGGCGGGAAAGGTGTCGACGACCGCGAGTGCCGGCGGAGTCTCCAGAGCGAGCTCGCGAACCGCGTCACGCATCCGTGCCGAAGTGACGACGACCGCCTGCGGACGATACCGGCCAACGATCTCGCGGATCGCCGCGGCATTTTCGCGAGGCGTTCGCGGCGCGAAGTACTCCTGGACGGTGAATGTGCTCACCGGCACCGCTTTCCGACCCGTGTAGAGGTACACAGCGCTTTCGACCTCGGTTGCGACGACCGCGTCACGCGGGACATGCGTCCCGATCCAGACGATGAGCTCTCGATCCGCGCTCGACACGCTGCGCGGGATGCTGGACCACCACTGATGCCGGTAGCCGCGCACGTTGTACGTCGCGTAGCCGCAGGCGAGCAGTGCGCAGCAGCCGAGCGCGGCGATGCGCAGCCGCTGAGCACCGGACGCGGCGGGTCGCCAGGTAAAGGCGCGGCGAGCGGCGAGAGCGGGCAGCAGGAGCACGAGGGGCCACACGCCCCAGACGAATCGCGTCGGCGAGAAAGGCCAGAGCACGACGATCGCGAAATAGAAGCCAAGGAACGAGGCAGTCACGGGTGCCTTGCGCCAGAGCTCGCGTCCACCGACAGCGAAGCTCGAAAGGAGAGCCACGAGTGCGATGATGCGGAGAGCGCCAGGAAGCGACGGCGCGACGAGGGTCGCGAACATTGAACCAAGCTCACTCGTCGTCCGCGCGATCGTGCGGCCAACGAGTGCGACACCCTCGTTTCGGAAGCCGGCGGCGAGCCAGGCGGCGTACGACTCGTAATTGCCGCGCATCGCCGGAGGCAGGGCCGATGAGTGTATGCTCGTCGCGAGCTGCCATGGGCCGAGAACAGCGATCACCACGCCCACGACCAGGGCTGCCTCGCGATAGCGACGCCGCAGGGCGAAGACGAGCACGATGGCGGCGACGAGAGCGACGCCGTGGCTCCGGACCAGCGTCGCGAGAGCGGCAAGGCAGGCCAGCGCGAACACGTCGCCCAGCCTGCCTCTATCCTCGCAAAGTCGTTCGGCGACGAGAAGGGTCGGAACCAGAAACGCGAGGAACAGTGCTTCCGACATCACGATGGTGCTGAGCGTCAACATCGGAATGCCGAGCGTCGCGCCTAACGTCAGCGCCGCGGCGGCGGGGCCACTCAGCTCCAGCCGATTTCGCGAGAGTGAGAACGTGGCCGCTGCGGCCACCGCCATGAACAGCGCGTTCGCGAGCTTGAAGAGAACGACATTCGCGGGGAAGCTCGGCGCCACCGTCCAGAGCAACGCCAGCACCGCCGGATAGCCGGGCGGGAAGTGCGTCGCCGCTGGGGTGCCTGGGAGATTGAGCCACCGATAGCCCTGACCGGTCGCGAGCGACTTCGCGAGGATCACGTACATCCCATCGTCGTTGGTAACGCCGACCGGTAATCCGTCAACGAGCGCGACGCCGACGGCGAGGACAACGGCACCGACGAGCAGCGTCGCCATCCACGGCCGCGTCGCTGCGCGACTCTGGCTCGTGACGACTGGGAGTGAAGCAGCGGCGCTGTTCACGGCGATACCCCTCGCTCGAGCGATGAACGCGCAGAATTACCGCGCCGCGTCATCGTCGCGTCGGTACGAGGACCAGGCCGCCGCCGGGAAAGCTGTCGATCGGGGCGAGCAGCGGAGGGCTACGCAGCGCGAGCTCGCTCGCGGCCGCGCGGAGAAATCCCGTGGAGACGACGACCTTCGCCGGACGATAGCGATCCAGGACCACGGCCATGGCATCGGCAAAGCCGCTCGAGGAGCGCGGCTGGAGATAGTCCGTCGCCATGAAGCTGCCCAGGGGAACGGTTTGACGCCCCGTGTAGAGATAGACCGTGTTCTCGGCTTCGGTGGCGACGACGGCGTCCCTCGGCGTCTTCGTCGCTACGTAGACGAGGAGCGGCCGAAGTCGCTCGGCGTAGGCGCTTGCCGACCAGGAGCCATTCCGATAGCTGATGACGTTGAACGCGAGGTACCCAAATGCAAGCGCAGCGGCGCCGCCTAACGCGATCATTCTCGTGATGCGCGTGGTCGGCCCACTCGGCACGAAGCCGAACAGCTCGCGCGCGCCGAGCACCGGCAGCAGCAGAAGCAGCGGCCAGACGCACCAGACGAAGCGGGCTGGCGTGTAGGGCCAGAGCAGGACGATTACGCCGTAGCTCGCAAGACCGAGCGCCGTCACCGGCGCACGTCGCCAGAGCGGCCGGATGCCTAACGATGCGAGCCCGGTAGCCACAAGGAGCGCCGTGACGCGAACGAACGCACCCGTTCCCGGCGCCACCACGTACTGGAGCATCGTTGCGATCTCGCGCGACGTACGGGCTACGACCGCGCCGAGGAAGGCGACGCCTCGAGCGCGCATCGCGTCGCCGACGAGCGCCACGTAGGAGCCATAGTTGCCGCGCATCGGTATCGGCACCAGCTCCGCGTGAGCGACAACCCAGAGCTGCCACGGAAGGAGGGTCGCCAGCATCGAGAGGGCGAAGAGCGCAGCATGGCGGAAGCGGCGCTGAAGACAGAGCACTCCGACAGTCGCTGGCAACAGCGCGATGCCGTTGGTACGAACCAATGTCGTCAGTCCCGCCAGCACGCCGAGCAATACGACCTGCATCCAGCGCGCGTCCGGCTGCTCGGCCACGTTTTCAGCAACGAGGAGCGTCCCGACCACGCAGAGAAGGAACAGCGGCTCGGACATCACCTGCGTCGCGAGCGTGAGCACCGGGATTGCGAGGACCGCGACGGCGGCGAAGAGATGTGCCGCCACGTCGCTCATGTCGAATCGTCGCCTGACGAGTCGCGCCATGCACACAGCCGTCAACGTCGCGAAGAGCGTGTTCACGAGCTTGAACAGCACCACGTTCGCTGGGAAGCTCGGCGCTAGCATCCAGAGGAGGGCGAGCACCGTTGGATAGCCGGGCGGGAAATGCGTCGCGGCCGGGCTGCCGGGAAGATTCAGCCACCGGTAACCGTGGCCCGTAGCGAGCGCCTTCGCGAGCTCGAGGTACATCGAGTCGTCACGAAGCGCACCAACCGCGGAGCCGTCGATCATCGAGAGCCCCATGCCGAAAACAGCCGCGGCGGTCAGCAGCGGTAGCAATCGGACGAGCAACTGCACCGGCGACCGCGTTGCGAGCGGCGCTGGAGTGGTGACGACGGCCCCGGTCACTTGCTTACGCGGCCTCGACCCCGTAGCGCGAGAGCTTGCGGTAGAGCGTCGACGGGTCGATGCCTAACACTTCGGCCGCGCGCGACTTGTTGCCGCCTTCGCTCTGGAGCACCCACAGGATGTAGGCTCGCTCCACGGCTTCGAGGGTGGGATTTGGTGGCGTGCGCGCCGAGACGAGCGGCTCGGCCTTGCGCTGCGTGACACGCTCGGGGAGAGCCGAGAGCGTGATCTCCGGACCGGTCGTCAGGATGGCGGCGCGCTCGAGCGCATTCTCGAGCTCGCGCACGTTGCCGGGCCACTGATACTCCTGGAGCGCTTCGAGCGCGCCGCTCGCGAGGACCTTCGGTGCTTCACCGCGCGATTCGCTGATGCGATGGAGAAAGTGCTCCACGAGCACGGGGATGTCGTCCGCGCGCTGCCGCAGCGGTGGCAGGTGCAGCGCGATGACGTTGAGGCGATAGTACAGATCCGTGCGGAAGTTGCCCGCCTTGATCTCCTCCTCCAGATCGCGATTGGTCGCCGCGACGAGCCGCGTGTCGATCGGAATGGCATCGGTGGCGCCGACGGGAATCACCTCACGATGCTGGAGCACGCGGAGCAGTTTGATCTGCGTCGCCGGTGTCGTCTCGCCGATCTCGTCGAGAAAGAAGGTGCCCGTGGCCGCGGCGGTGAACAGACCGTCCTTGTCCTTGACGGCGCCGGTGAACGATCCCTTCACGTGACCGAAGAGCTCACTCTCGAGCAGTCCTTCTGGCAGCGCGCCGCAGTTGATCGAGAGGAAGGGACCCTCGACGCGATTGGAGAGCTCGTGGATGTAGCGGGCGATGACTTCCTTACCCGTTCCGGACTCGCCCTGGATGAGCACCGTCGACTCGGTGGGCGCGACGGTCTCGGCGAGCCGCAGCACCTCGATCCAGCTCTTGCTGCTGCCGACGGGACGCGACGTTCCCGTGCGCTCGCGACGGCGAATCTCCTGCTTGAGTGATTTGTTCTCGACGCGCAGCTTCCGGTGTTCGGCCGCGCGGCGCAGAATCGCCACGAGCTCGTCGTTACGGAAGGGCTTCTGGATGTAGTAGAACGCGCCCTCGTTGACGGCCTGCATCGCGGACTGCAGCGTCGCCTGCGCCGTCATGAGGATGACCGGACAATCGGAGTCGCGCTGCTTCGCCGCGGCGAGGATCTCGACGCCAGTGACGTTAGGCATGCGGATGTCGGTGAGGACGATGTCGGGTGTCATCGTCGTCAACTGCTCGAGTCCGCGCTTGCCGCCCTGCGCGAGGTAGGGCGTGAAGCCCTCGTTGCGGAGGAGAATGTTGAGCGAATCGAGAATTCCCGATTCGTCATCCACGACGAGAACAGTGGGCTTGGTGGTCGATTCGGTCACGAGGCGCTCCCAGTGGCGTAAGCAGTACGGATGATCGGAATGGAGGCCGGGGGCGTTTCCATGGCGCCTGCCCTGACCGGTTGCGTGCGAGGAAGAACGATCGTGAAGCGCGTGCCATGTCCGCCGCTGTCGACGAAGACGAGTCCGCGGTGGGCCTCGATGGCGCGCTGCACGACAGCGAGACCGAGACCGCTGCCACCCGGCTTCGTCGTGAAGAACGGATCGAAGAGCCGGTCCCGGATCTCGACGGGAATTCCCGCTCCCGAATCGCGCACGCGAAGGGCGACGGTGCCCGCGTCGAAGGTGACACCGACGGGGAGCGGATCGAACGAGCCAGGCGCGACGTCGACGTGCACGACGCCGCCATTCGGCGACGCCTGGACAGCGTTCAGCACGAGATTGAAGACCGCGCGGTGCAGGAGATCGTCATCGCCATCGACGATGAGCGACACCCGCTCGGGGATTTCGCAAACGATGCGGACGTCCTTCCGCTCCGGCCGGGCTTCGGCCAACGCCGCGGCGTGCCGCGCGATGTCACCCATGTCGACGGGCCTGGTGCGCGCGACGCGCACGCGCGCGAAATCGAGGAACTCGGACAGAAGCCGCGACAGTCGGTCCGACTCGCGCACGACCAGCCCCGTGAGCGTTCGCTCATCGTCACCGACGCGAGGCATCCGTGCCAGCTGCTCGACCGCGGACCGGATCGACGCGAGCGGATTCTTGATCTCGTGCGCCAGCGACGCGCTCAGCTCGGCGATTCCCTCGAGGCGCTCGGCGCGCAGCCGTAGCGCGTCGATTCGCTTCTGATCCGAGATGTCCTGGAAGATCGCCGTCGCCGTGCGATCGAGGTCGCCCGCCTCACCGTCGGTGTAGGTCGTCGTCACACCGATGGGAAAGCGACGCGCGGGCGTGGTTACGAGCCCTTCCGCACGCGTGGTGCGCACCTGATGGCGCACGGACCGCTCGAGCGCGTGCGCCAGCTCGGGCGCAATGTCGGCGATGCGCGGCAGCACGGGCTCGCCGATGTGAGCCCGTAGACCAGCGCCTAACAGCTGCTCGGCCGTCGGATTCACGTACAGAAGCCGCCCGCCCAGATCGACCGTGACGACGCCACTTCTGATGTTGCGCAAGATCTCATCGGCCTGGAGTCGCGCGGCCTGGAGCTGTGCGACGAGTCGCTCCTTCCCCGCCCCCGCCCGCTGGAGTTGCGCACCTAAATAGGCGCTCCCGAGTGCCACTGTCGCGAAGACGCCGAGCTGCAACCAGACGGCGGGCACGAGCGACGTCCCCGAGATGAGTACGGTGTCGGCGACGTAAAGGACGTTCCCAAGCGCGGCGATGAGGAGGCCGCCGCCCACGGGCAGCAGGAGGCTCGCCGTGGCGATGATGAGGATGTAGAGAGCGGCAAACTGCGACGTGCTGCCATTCGTGACGTGCACGACGGCCGTCACCAGCAGCAGATCGAAGGTCGACTGCAGGTAGAAGAAGGTCGGCTGCAGCGCCTTGCGGTATATTTCGCTGTACCATGCCGATAGCACGGTCACGCCGGTCGCCAGCGCAAAGGCGAGCGAGGCAACGAGCAGCTTGTGCGTGTCCGTGTCTTCGCGCGTCCAGACGAAGACGGCGGCGGCAAAGATCGCCGTCGCCACCGACATCCGCCCGATGTACAGCCATCGCAACAGCCGACGCGGATCGAGCATCGCGCCGAGCGTCGGATGCTGTGCCGCGACCGCGGGTTGCGAGGGAGGAACGGGTGACGGCAGGCGCACGGGCCAGGCAGACGGGGTGGGCGTGGGCAACGACAGGTCTGACCGTTGCAAAGTGCCAGAAGGCAGATGCTGATCAGAGTCTTGCATTCTGCTATGCCTGTTGACGATCACCACCGACGCGGGTTTCGAAGACCGCGGGGCGACTGATGGATATCCTCCTCCGGCTCGGGATCGTCCTGCTGCTGGTCCTGGTGAACGCCTTCTTTGTCGCCGCCGAATTCGCGCTCGTCGCGGTGAGGCGTAGCCGCATCGACGAGATGGCCGCTCGCGGCGACACGGGAGCCCGCGTCGTCCAGCGGACGCTCAAGGACCTCGACCGCTACATCTCGGCCACACAGCTCGGCATCACCCTCGCCTCGCTCGCGTTAGGCTGGCTCGGCGAGGACGCAGTCGCCGCGCTCATCGACCGCGTGTTGGCCCATGTGGGTTACACGGCGCCATCCGCCGCCGTCCACACCACGGCCGCGGCGATCACCGCCTTTCTCGTCATCACCTTCCTCCACATCGTGCTCGGGGAGCTCACACCGAAGAGCATCGCGCTCGTGAAGCCGGAACGAGTGAGCAAGCTCGTGGCGCGGCCCCTGTTCGGCTTCGCGACCCTGATGCTTCCATTCATCGCGGTCCTGAACGGTGCGGCGAACGCCATGCTGCGTCTCGCGCGGATCCGACCGACGAGTGACCGCGACCGCGTGCACTCGCCGGAGGAGCTCCGCCTTCTCGTCATGCAGTCGCGGGCTCATGGCGCGCTCGACGAGACGGACAGTGCGATGCTCGCCGGCGTCTTCGACTTTCACGCAAAGC
Organism: Gemmatimonadaceae bacterium; assembly: GCA_035273165.1. Taxonomy (GTDB): domain Bacteria; phylum Gemmatimonadota; class Gemmatimonadetes; order Gemmatimonadales; family Gemmatimonadaceae; genus AG2. The sequence continues at coordinate 1,167 of DATEPP010000538.1, read as the reverse complement.
GCGCGCGAGACGTGATGCGCCCGCGCACCGAGATCATCGCTGTGGACGTCGATGGAAGCGAGAGCGAGGTGTGGACGCTGATGCGTTCCGAGCGCTATTCGCGCTACCCAGTCTACCAGCAATCGTTGGACGATGTCATCGGTGTCCTCGTCGCGAAGGATCTCTGGCTGAAGGACCCATCGCAGCCATTCGACCTGCGCGCCTTGACTCGGAAGCCCCTTTACGTTCCAGACACGCGTCCGGCCGAGCGGGTTCTCGATGACTTGCGTCGCACGCGCGCGCACATGGCGGTGGTGCTCGACGAGTATGGCGGCACGGCCGGCATCGTGACGCTGGAAGATCTCGTCGAGCAGGTGATCGGGGACATCAACGACGAGTACGATTTCGCGGTGCGGGAGGCAATCGAGGCAAACGGGGTCCTGGAGCTCGCGGGCTCGATGTCGCTCGTGGACGTGCGCAGCGACTACCGGCTTCCGATCCCCGAAGGCGACTGGACGACACTCGGCGGCTATACCTTCGCGCGACTCGGGCGCGTGCCGCGAATTGGCGATCGCGCCACCTTTCCCGGCGGTGAGCTCGAGGTTGTCGCGATGGACGGACGGCGCGTCGCCGCCGTGCGCGTCGTTAGGCAGGACGAGCGGACGCGCCGTCTCAACCGGCCGGCGGCGGGCACCTCGCAGAGCAACAGCGCGTCATCCAGCGCCGCGCCGCACTCTTCTACATGAGTGACGACGGCATCGTCGTCTCGCCTACGCTCACCATTCCGGCGTCGGAGCTGAGTTTTCGCGCGAGTCGCGCCGGCGGTCCGGGCGGCCAGCACGTCAACACGTCCTCGACCCGGATCGAGCTGCTCTGGGATCTCACTCATTCCGCCACGGTCACTGAAGACGTCCGTGCGCGTCTCCTCGAGAAGCTCGCGTCGCGGCTCGACGCGGACGGTATGGTACGGGTTGTCGCGAGCGACCGCCGCAGCCAATCGCAGAATCGAGAGGCCGCCGCCGAGCGACTGGCGAAGCTCGTGAGGCAGGCGCTGGTGATACCACGCAAGCGACGCGCGACGCGTCCGACCGCGGCATCGCGCGAGGAGCGGCTCTCCGAGAAGAAACGGCGCGGCGAGCGAAAGCGCGACCGCCGGCGCAATTTCGACGACTGATCTCATGCCCCAAC
>DATEPP010000537.1:0-1555 GCA_035273165.1 Gemmatimonadaceae bacterium | reverse complement strand
GTCGGACCGATCATTCAGGGGTTGGCCAAACCGTGCAGCGATCTCTCGCGCGGCGCCGTTCCGGATGACATTATCAATGTGGCGGCGATTACGGCGCTGCAGGCGGACCGACGACAGGATGCGTCGACGTAGACACAACGCTTCAGGACACGCCGGGCACTTCGCCAGGCCAGAGGACCACGCGGGGACCACCCCGCCGGAGAGAACGGGGCCATGAGCTTCTCGATCAAGAAGCAGGGAGACATCGTCGTGGTTGACGTAGAAGGCCAGCTCATCGTCGGTAACAGACAGGAGCTGAAGCAGAAGGTTCTCGACGAGCTGGAAAAGGGCGAGAAGAAGTTCCTCATCGATTTCAGCCAGACCGGGTACATCGACAGCTCGGGGCTTGGCGTGCTCGTCTCGCTGTCGAAGAAGATTCGTGAACAGGGCGGGGAGCTGCGGCTCGCCAACCTGAATGACGACCTGAAGACGCTCTTCGAGCTGACGAAGCTGGACACCCTGTTCCAGATCGCTGACACGCGTGAGCGCGCGCTCGAGAGCTTCTGACGCGTCGATCGTCATAGCAGTAGCACCGGGCGCAGTACTGGCAGGCAGGAGACACGATTTACGGGCGCAGCGCGGCGGAGTCGTCGTGCTGCGCCCGAACCGTGAGCGGGGTCCATGAGCCAATTCTTCCCCTCGAGCGGCGATGCCGCCGCCCCCCTCGGAGAGCTCCGCATCGCTCTCCAGGTCGACATTCCGAGCGACGTGCGCTACATCGAGCGCGTCGTCGAGATCGTCCGCTCGCAGTGCGCAGCGGTGCTCTTCGCGCCGCGACACTGCGCGCTCAACGTCCCGGTCGCGCTCAGTGAAGCGCTGAGCAACGCGATCCTCTACGGGAACGGCGAGAATCCGGAGAAGCTCGTGCGCGTGCGCGCGGTGGTGAACGATGCGCGCCTCATCCTCGAAGTCGTGGACGAAGGCGGCGGCTTCGACATCGCGCGCGAGACGACCGACCCGACATCGGTCGACAACCTCGAGCGCGAGGATGGCCGCGGGCTCTTCCTCATGCAGCAGCTCATGGACCGGGTCGAGCGGTTCGACGACCATGGCAACGTCGTGCGCCTGACGTTGAACCGCGCCTGAGCACCAGAGCCGTGCTGGCGAGCGCGAAGACGCGGACGCGATGAAGGAACTCGACACGGTCCTGGCAGCCTTCCGGGAAGCGACCGGATGCGAGGCGGCGGTCTGGCTCGAGTCGGTCAGCGGCCGGCTCATCGCCACCGCGACGTCGTCGCCCGCGTCGTCGCCACCGCCATTTCCGCCTTCGTCCACCGAAGGGCCGCGCCGCGTCATAACGGCGCGCGGCGAATTGCTCGTCGTCGCCATCCCCGGACCGCGGACCGCGTGGCTCGCCATCGGGCCGTGTGGCGGCGGGACGCCGGAGCTCGATGCCTATCGGCGCTTCCTGCTCCCGGTCGTGACGCAGTATCTCCAGTCCGCCCTCGAGGTCGAGCACGCGGCGACGGAGCTCGCCGAGCGCTACGAGGAGATCAACCTCCTCTACACGATCAGC
>DATEPP010000536.1:0-3977 GCA_035273165.1 Gemmatimonadaceae bacterium | reverse complement strand
TGGCTTCCGGCCCGCGCTCCTGCTTGGTGAGTTGATCGGCGAGCAGGAGACGAATGTCGTCCTGATCCGGGGAGAGATCGGCGAACTCCTTCAGCGCGCGAAAGGCCTCGTCGACCTTGCCGGCCTTCTGCATCCGGTCGGCGTACTCGAGAAAGTTCTGTTTCGCGTCCGTGGTGAATCCCTTATGCGCGCTGATCTTGCCAAGTGTGTAGTACACCGAGGCGCGGCCGGGCGAGTGGCGCAGAATCTTGTTGCAGAGCGCGATCGCGTTGTTGTAGAAGCCGCCGTCAACGTAGCGCACCACGGCGCGCTCATAGTAATCCACGGCGTCCGCGACATTCCCCTGGCGGAGCATCAGATCGCCAACGCGGTTGAAGAGCGAGACGTCCAGCTCCGCCGCGTATTGATCGAAGTTGTCGAGAATCTCGACGTAGACGGCGAGCGCCTTCGCGAAGTCTTTCTTGAGCTCGAAATCGGCCGCTTTTTTCTTCAGCTTAGCGACGTTCGACATCAGCGTCCTGGCGAGCTCCGCGACGGAACGGCGTTCCGCGACAAGGTGGGAATCGGACGGGTTAACTTACTTGTAAGTGACTCGGGTGACAACTTTTGCCGCGCACCCATGTCCCCAGGCAGCGACGATCGCCGTACCAGTAGGGCAACTCTCCCACATCGCCAATCTCGAAGAGCGCGATGTCGGCGGAAAAGCCCGGCGTCAACTGACCAATCGAGTCGGCGAGCGCCAGAGCCGCAGCGCCGTTGACGGTCGCCGCGGTCACGGCTTCACTCACCGACAGACGGAGTTGGCTCACGCCGAGGGTGAGGATCAGCGGGAGATTGGGCGTCGGCGATGTGCCTGGGTTGAAGTCCGTCGCGAGCGCGACCGGAACACCGGCGTCGATGAGCTGTCGCGCCGGGGCTCGCGTTTGTTTGCCGAGGAAGAGCATCGTGCCGGGTAGCAGCGTTGCGACCGTGGGCCCAGACGCCAGCGCGCGAATTCCCGCTTCGGATACGGCGCCGAGGTGATCGGCCGACGTCGCCTGCACCTCCGCGGCGAGCTCCGCCCCGCCAAAGGAAGTCAACTCGTCGGCGTGAAGCTTGAGCAGAAGGTCGTGCTCTCTGGCGGCAAGGAGAACGCGTCGGCTCTCCGGCACCGTATACACGCCAGTTTCGCAGAAAACGTCAGCGAATCGCGCGAGGCCTTCCCTGGCGACGCGTGGGATAAGCTCGTGGATGAGGAGGTCGACGTACGCCGCGCGTTGCGCTTCCGAGCCGCGATGCTCGAGCGGAATCTCGTGCGCCCCCAGGAATGTCGGCACGATGCGGATCGGGAGATCGCGCCGCAGCCGAGCGATGACCCGCAGCGTCTTGAGCTCGTCCTCGACACTCAACCCGTAACCGGATTTGACCTCGACCGTAGTGATGCCATAGGAGGCAAGACGCTCGAGGCGTGTGCGGGCGAGGGCGTAGAGCTCGTCCTCACCACGCGAGCGGAGGTCGCGCACCGACGAATGGATGCCACCACCGCGCGTCGCAATCTGCATGTAGTCGAGACCCGCGGCGCGCATCTCCTGCTCGTCGAATCGGGCGCGGCCGAAGACAGCGTGGGTATGCGAATCGACGAGACCCGGCGTCAAGACGCCGCGGCGACAATCGACTTCGGTCGCGTCGGGATGATCGGCGCGGAGTGGCCGCTCAGGGCCGACGGCTGCGATGTTCTCTCCATCGACGACAACGGCGGCGTTCGTCAATGTTTCGAGCTTGCTCATCTCGGCACCGCGTCTCGCGCGCGCGGGACCAGCGCAGGTAACGACCTGCGATGCGTTGACGAAGATGAGGCGTGGCATCGGTCCTAGCGCGCCCCCGCCGTCCCCATGACGTCCCGAATGCGGGACAGGCGGAGCGGCGCCTGCGCCTCGCCGCGACACGCGTAGTAGCAGGCGTTGCAGTCGATCGGCTGGTAGGCGCGATAGTCCTTCCAGTGAAAGTCCGTCGGGAAATCGGGACAGCGCTTGACTCGGCCTGTCGGATCGAGATGAATGGTGCGGATACCGGAGCGGCACAGCTCGCGCATCTCCCCGCGTGCATAACGAGGCAGCTGCTCGAGGTAGTAGTCGGAGTTGGTGATCACGCCCCGCCGACGGCGCTTGAACGCGAGCAGACGCGCCACGAGCGTGTCGAGCGACGCCATCTCGTCGGCGCCGAGGAGGAACTGCCGATTGCCATTCTTGGAGTCGGTGTAGACGCTGAGGTTCACGCCGAATCCAAGCTCCGCGGCACGCTCGACGATGGGCTCGATCTGGTCGAGATTGTCGTTCCGAATTACGGTGTTGAACCGCACGTTGTCGATACCGAGGGCCCGCAACCGCGGCAATGTGTCGAAGAGCTTTTTCGTGAGGCCGGGGATTCCGCGCGCGCGGTCGTGACGACCGTCGATGTAGTCGAGTGAGACGTTGAATTGATTGACCCCGGCACGCCAGAGCGAGAGCGCTCGTTCGGGCGTGAGCATCGCACCGTGCGTGATCAACATGATGTACTTGAGACGGATGGCTCGAGCGACGGCGGCAACGAGATCCTCGAGATCGGGCCGCAGCAGCGGCTCCCCACCCGTAAAGGTCACGAGCATGGGATTGAAGAACCGCGCCGCTTCGGCGAAGCTCGACAACTCCGACTGTCGCGTCTTTGGGTCGGTGCGCCAATAGTCGCAAAACGAGCAACGCGCGTTGCAGCGCAGTGTGACCTCGAAGTGCACGAGCACGGGCCGGCGCCGCAGCGTCAACCAACCGTACTTCGCAAGGAAGAGCGCAACGTGGTACGGCTTGAACCGCGCCGAGAGCACGCTATTCGTCCATCGGCAACCGAATGCCGTGTCGCCGCGCTGTCTCGCGCGCCTCGGCATAGCCGGCGTCGGCATGACGCGCGACGCCGATCCCGGGATCGTTCGTCAACACGCGCTCCAGTCGCACGCGCATCTCGGGGGTGCCGTCGGCGACGATGACCTGCCCCGCGTGGAGCGAGTTGCCGATGCCGACGCCGCCGCCATGATGAAACGAAACCCACGACGCGCCGCTGGCGGTGTTCAGCAGCGCGTTCAGTATCGGCCAATCGGCGACGGCGTCGGTGCCGTCCTTCATCGCTTCCGTCTCGCGGAAGGGTGACGCGACGCTGCCAGTGTCGAGGTGATCACGCCCAATGACGATCGGCGCCGAGAGCTCGCCGCGCGCGACGAGATCGTTCAGCGCGAGCCCGAAGCGCGCTCGATCGCCCTGCCCCAGCCAGCAGATGCGGGCGGGAAGTCCCTGGAAGTGCACCTTCTCGCGCGCGAGCTCGATCCAGCGCCGGAGATGTGAATCGTGTGGGAAGAGTTCGAGCACCAGCTCGTCGGTCCGCGCGAGATCGCGCTCATCGCCGGAGAGCGCGACCCAGCGGAAAGGTCCCTTTCCCTGACAGAAGAGCGGCCGGATGTACTCCGGAACGAAGCCGGGTATCGCGAAGGCATCCTTCACGCCGGCATCGTGTGCGACGGTTCGGATGTTGTTGCCGTAGTCGAAGGTGACGGCGCCGCGTCGCTGCATCTCCAACATCGCACGAACATGCTCGGAGATCGAGGCGACAGCTCGCGTGACGTACCCGGACGGATCGCGCCGGCGAAGCTCGGCCGCGGCGTCAATCGTTAGGCCGGTTGGAACATAGCCGTTGAGGGTGTCGTGGGCGCTCGTCTGATCGGTGAGCACATCCGGTGTCACGCCGCTCTTCACCAACTCAGGAAGGACGTCGGCCGCGTTGCCGACGAGACCAACGGAGAGGGCGCTCCGCGACGTGGTCGCTTCCCTGATCCAGGCGAGCGCCTCGTCGACATCATGCGTCTTACGGTCGCAGTAGCCCGTCGCGAGGCGCTTGTCGATTCTCGACTCGTCGACATCGATGCCGAGGAGCGCCGCTCCGTTCATCGTCGCCGCGAGGGGTTGCGCGCCGCCCAT
>DATEPP010000535.1:0-1472 GCA_035273165.1 Gemmatimonadaceae bacterium | reverse complement strand
GGGTCGAGAGTTCAGGTTCGAGAGGTAAGGCGTGAGCCGAAGGTCTCAGGCTCACGCCTGGCCTCGCGGCCCTGCCTTCTTGTAACTCCCGTTCGGGCGATATTAGCGGCAAGTTGATCGTGGGCACGAGCTCCGTGACTTCTCGGTGTCAGAGACCGCGTTCGAGCCCGAGCCGTGCCCCGATCACTTGTCGCGATGAGCCCGGACAGTTGCCGGGGCCGATCTCGCATCGAGCCCGTTTGAAAACAAGACCGGGTGCGCGCGGCAGCTTTCCGGAGCGAGGCGCTATGGTTGTCGGTATTGATGTCGCGAAGGCAGAGCTTGTCGTCGCCACGGGATCGGTGGGGACGGTTATCACTCGCTCTAACGATGAGCAGGGCGTGCGCGCCCTCGTGGCGGAGCTCCTACCCCTCGCGCCCGAGCGCGTGATCCTGGAAGCCACCGGCGGCTACGAGTTGCTCTGTGTGGGCGCGCTCGCGGCGGCCCAGCTGCCCGTCGTCGTGGTCAACCCGCGGCAGGTGCGCGAGTTTGCGAAGGCCACGGGGCAATTAGCAAAGACTGATCGCATCGATGCGCAGGTGCTTGCGCTCTTTGGCGAACGGGTGCAGCCGCCCGTGCGGGCCCTCCCGGACGAGCACGCCCGGGAACTCGAGGCGGTCTTGACGCGGCGCCGCCAGCTGCTCGAAATGCGGCAAGCCGAACGCAATCGCCTGGCGCAGCTCGTCGGCCACCGCACCCGGTCCATTAAGCAGAGTCTGAAGAAGCATATCGCCTATCTCGAACGCGAATTAGCGATGAGCGACACGGAGCTCGGCCAGATGATTCGGGCCAGTCCCGTCTGGCGCGAGCGCGACGCGCTCCTGCAGAGCGTCCCCGGCATCGGGCCCGTGGTCGCTCGCACGCTGGTCGCTGAATTGCCGGAGCTGGGCCAGCTCAACCGGCGCGCGATCGCGAAACTCGTCGGGGTGGCGCCTCTGAATCGGGACTCGGGCACGTGGCGCGGTAAGCGCGCGATCTACAGCGGCCGCGCGAGCGTCCGCGCGGCGCTGTACATGGCCGCGTTAGTCGCGGCGCGCCGGAATCCCGTCCTCAAAGCCTACTATCAGCGCCTCTTGGCTCGAGGCAAGGCGAAGAAGGTGGCGCTCGTGGCGTGTATGCGCAAACTGCTCACGATTCTCACTCACATGCTCCGCACCGGACAGCGCTGGAACTCGGCTCACCACCTACCCTCTCCCGCGTTATGAAAAACAAGACAGTTGCTCGAACCTGGACTCGCCGTACCGGGTGAGATGCCGGCTCGGCGCACGGAATGAGCCGGCTCCGAGATCTGAGGATTGAAAGCTCAGTCTCTCTGACATCTCGGAGTTAGTGTTTTCTCAACATGAAGTACGCCACGATCGCGATCGTGAGTAGCACCACCACGTTCAGCGCGACGAGTAAGGGCATCATTGACTTCCCCGGTGCCTTCGACG
>DATEPP010000534.1:0-2280 GCA_035273165.1 Gemmatimonadaceae bacterium | reverse complement strand
CTCGGCGAGTGCACCGCAGTTGACGGCGATGAATGGCTCCCGCTCTCGCCCGCTGAGTCGATGTACGTCGCGCGCGACCAGCTCCTTGCCTGACCCGCTCTCGCCGATGATCAGCACCGTGCTCGGGATCGGCGCCACGCGAGCGATGGCATCCTTGAGCTTCTTCATCGCCGGGCTCGCGCCGCGGAGCGCCGTATCCTCGGCTGCATAACGTCGGAGCTCCACCACCTCGTCGACGAGGAGCCGGTGCTCGACGGCATTGTGCACCTCGCGCGCGACGCGCTCAACAGGGTCTGCTTTGTCGATAAATGAATAGGCGCCGAGCTTGATGGCCTGGGTGCAGCGATCGAAGTCGCCCGTGCCGGTGTAGACGACCACGGGCGTCGTGAGCTTGCGCTCGCGCATGGCGCGCAACACGGCGAAGCCGTCCTTGTCCGGCATCTCGAGGTCGAGCACGACGCAGTCGACGGCGTCGCGCGCGAGTGTCGCGAGGGCCTCGTCGCCGCCGAAGGCAACGAGCGTCTCGAAGCCGCCGATCCGCGCGAGATCGTACGCGTACTGCTCTGCCATTGGCCGAACGTCGTCGACGATGAGAACCGTCGTCATGCAGTGGAATTTGAGGGTGGGGCAGGAGGTAACAGAATCGTGAATGTCGTCCCGCGTCCCGGAGCACTTTCCACGCGCAGATCCGCCTGCAGGTCGGCGGCAAGTCGCCGCACGACGGACAGCCCGAGTCCGGTGCCGCCAGGTTTGGTGGTATGAAAGTCGTCGAACGCGCGTGACAGCTCCTCGTCCGTCATCCCGCGTCCAGTGTCGGCGACGACCAGGCGCACTCCGCCGTGCGTGCCGGGTGAAGCCTCCAGTGTGACCGAGCCTCCCGTTGGCGGCAGGCTCTCGATCGCGTTCCGAAGCAGATTGTCGAGGATACGGCGCAGCAGCACTGGGTCGCCGAACACCGGCGCCGGCGAATCGGCGATGCGCGTCTGCATAACGACGCCATCGATGCTGGCCAGGCGGGCCGCCTCGCGTGCCACGGCGGCAGCATCGAAGGTGCGGCGATCCATGCGCGGCGTGAGGCGAGCGTAGTTGCGCGCGAGCGTGTCGAGGTAGGCGATGCTCGAATCGAGAGTTGAGCGACGCTCGGCGAAGACCGCGGCCAGACGTTCCGGCTCGTGTTGCTGTACCTGCGCGAGATGCTGGACGACGTTTCGAATCGGAATGAGCCCGTTCTTTACGTCGTGATTGACCTGACGTGCCATCTCCCCGCGGGTCGCGCGTCGCTCGGCGTCGAGGAGCTGGGCGGCGTTCGCTCGCAGCCGGCGACCCATGACACCGAAGCGCCGAGCAAGCGTTCCAATCTCGTCGTCGCGCAGAGTGGCAAGGTCGATTTCCGGGCCCTCGAGGGAGATCGAAGACGTCGCCCGGGCCAGCTCGGCGAGTGGCTTGCTCAGTCCAGCGGACAGCCAGAGGGCGAGGGCGAGGCCGGCGAGCGCCGCAGCGGCAAGCGACGCGGCGAACCACCGATCGATGTCATGCCGCAGCGCTTCGAGCTCCGTGCCGGTGTGCGTGACGACGATGCGCGCGGACTCGACCTTCATCGAATCGGCGGCTGCCGAGATGTAGTTGAGCTGCTCGGATGACGACACATCGGTCTGGGACGCCTTCGTGCTGTCCGAGGAGAGCGTGTCCTCCGGGGTAACGAGCGATATCGTCATCTCGCTGTCGCGCGCGAATCGGTTGACGAAATGCTCATCGATGGCGATGCCGCCCACGAGCGTGAGCAACCGCGTTCCAATTCGCGCCGAATCCACACGGGCGAGGACGAGCATCGGTCCCTCGGGCGCGCGGACTTTCACGACTGTCGGCCGATCGCCGGCACCGGCGAGTAGCGCCCGAAGCTGCGGCTCGAGTCGATCGAATTCATTCCGAAAGTGGCCGGAGCTGAGGATCCGTCCCGCATCATCCTGGAGCTGGAGCATGGAGAGGCCGCTGAGGCGCATCGCACCTCCAGCCCAATCGAGGAGGAATGAGCGCTCGGCCGGGACGCCCTGTACGGCAAGGCGCAGCTGATTATCGTCGGCAATAGACGCGACGAGCGAGTGCACTCGTGCCGCGACGTCAGTGTTCTCGCGCGCGAGGTCCTGCATCGCGACGCGAGCGAGCGCCTCGACTCTGCGCCCATGCTGAGCCGTGACGCGCGCCGTGACCTGCTGTTTGACGCCAACGGTGAGCAGCGACAACGAGAGGAGCGTCGCGCCGACGAAGGCGAGGAGAAGCCTG
>DATEPP010000533.1:0-2236 GCA_035273165.1 Gemmatimonadaceae bacterium | reverse complement strand
GATCTCTCCGCGGACGCCCAGTATAGTGGTCATGCGAATAGTTGCTATGATAAGTAATTGCCCGGCGGCGCGCAAGGTTCCCGGTCGTCAGGTCGGGAGCTGCATGAGGATCGGCGCCGGGGAGTCGCGAGATCGCGGGTGTGACAGTTCCGTCATATTCCCGGCGGGAAGGTCGAATTCCTGCGGTTAAGGGGGAGATTGTGATAGTTCTGTCACACAGCCCAGCTTGGGACACCCCACGCGGGCCGTCAGAAACGTGGCTCGAGTCGAGATGCCAAACGAGAAGCTCATCGCGTTCTACTCGGGGAAGGGCAGCGACGATCGCGCTCGCCGCATCGACGAGATCTGGAGCTTCTCGCACGAGGAGCTCGAGGCAGTACACGATTACATCCAGTGGCTCTTCCCGCTCGCCGAGCGCAGTGCGTTCAATCCCGGCGCGCCGCTCCTGGATGACGAGACCATCGCGCGATTCCGGGAGGACGATGTGCTGCGCGCGAATCTCGAGCGGTCGCTCCGGGTGATGCTCGAATTCTACGGATTGGCGATCGCGGGGCACGAGATTCTTCGCGTGCCGACGTTCGGTCCACGCTCGCGCGTCTGGCTCACGCCGCACAATCACAACTTTCTTCGACTGACGCGAATCCTCAAATCGCTGTCGCTGCTTGGACTCCACGACCGCGCGACGCAGCTGCTGGCGTGCCTAGAGGGGTTGCCCAGCATCGACGAAGTGACGCTGCGCTACTGGCGCCAGGCAGTAAGATGACGATCGAATCCGTCGCGGCGCTGCTGCGGGAGGCGAGACATGTCGTGGTCTTCACGGGTGCCGGCGTGTCCGCGGAGAGCGGCGTGCCGACATTCCGCTCGGACGCGAATGCGCTCTGGCGCGAGGTCGACGTTCGCAACTTCGCCTATCCGGACGGCTACCGCCGCAATCAGCCGGCGGCGTGGCGGTGGTATGCGCAGCGCGCGGCAAAGGTACGCGAGGTGATGCCTAACGCGGCGCACGAAGCGATCGCCGAGATCGAGCGGCGCGTTCCCGAGTTTCTGCTCGTCACCCAGAACATTGACAGTCTCCACCAGCGGGCGGGCAGCAAGAACGTCCTCGAGCTGCACGGCAATCTTCGTGAGGCGCGGTGCTTCGATTGCGGCGCGCGATCGCCGTGGGTTGACGATCCGGCGTGTGTAGCGTGCGGTGGGCTGCTCCGGCCCGACGTCGTCATGTTCGAGGAGGAACTGCCACCGGGAGCCATGGACCGCGCGCGCGAAGCCGCCGAGTCGTGCGACTTGCTCCTGTCCGTCGGGACGTCGAACCTCGTCTGGCCGGCGACGGAAGTGCCGCGCTACGCCTTGAGGAGTGGGGCCGACGTCGTCATCATCAACCCCGACATGTCCGGCCAACCGAGCGGGCTGCGGGTGACCTATCTCATCGGCGCGGCCGGGAAAATTCTGCCAGAGGTGGTTCGAATCGCCTATGCCAATCTCTGAAACGCTGCTCCCAGAGTTCGACCAGGAAATGATCCCGACGCGGAAGCTCATCGAGCGCGTCCCGTTCGAGAAAGCGCAGTGGAAACCGCACGAGAAGTCGTTCTCGTTAGGCCATCTCGCACAGCTCGTCGCGTGGATGCCGGGGTGGATCGCGCAGACGCTGCGCGAACGCGAGCTCAACCTCTCCGGGCAGGCAGGATATAGCTACGAGAAGACGGACACGCTCGTGAAGATGTTCGATGACAACGTCAAGCAGGCACACGACGCCATCAAGGCGGCGAAGGATTCCGACTACGATGTTCAGTGGTCGCTCAAGTTCGGCGACCGCACGATCTTCACGCAGCCGCGCGGGATCGTCGTGCGCCAGCATCTCAACCACCTCATCCATCACCGGGGTCAGCTCACGGTGTATCTGCGTCTCGTCGACGTCCCGATTCCGTCGATCTATGGCCCCACCGCGGACGAGCGGATGCCCGGGTTTTAGCCTGACACTGGCACCAGCCTTGCCCCTTGCGGGCCGAGGCTGGAGCCAGGAGTCCCGATGCATCGCCTCACCGTAGTCCCTACCGCTCTCGCACTCGCAGTACTCGCCGCCTGCAGCTCGACCGAGCCGACGGCGCCCCTAACGAGAAAGCTCGTCCCGACGCGGCCGCTATTCGCCAGTGTGGCGACGCAGGCCGACGCCGACGCGATCTCGGCCAACATCCGGGCGCTCCACATGCCGTATGGGACGCTCGCCGATCCGGGATTC
>DATEPP010000532.1:0-16136 GCA_035273165.1 Gemmatimonadaceae bacterium | reverse complement strand
TCGCCGTATCTGGAGCAGGCAGCGATCTACGCCCTCACCCCCACGCCGCTGGCGACGCGTGCCGCCGTTCGACAGGTGCTCCTCGCGACCCCCGTCGACGTGCCGGCGCGCCGCGCCCTCGCGGGGTTGGAGATGGGCTGGGGCTCGCCCGCCGATGGCTGGCTGGCTCTCAAGGACCTCCCCGCGGACAGCGCGAGCGCGGCCGCATGGACGGATTTCGCGAATCGCGCGGAATCCGAGGAGCGGTGGCCGCTCGCGCGCGATGCACTCGTTGCGGCGCTTCGCTGGCGCCGTACCCCCGAAGCGACGCTGCGCGCCGCGAATGCGGCGGTGCGGGCCGGCGATCCAGCTGCGGCCCTCGCGCTGTTGCCCGTGGAGGGTCCAGGCTCACAGGTGACCGATTCGGCGCGCGCGGCGCGAACGACGGTGCCACTCCAGGCGAGAGCGCTGGCGATGGTCGGCCGTCCCGCGGCGGCGGAGCGTCTGGTCGAACGCTACGATCGGTTTTTCACTCCGGGCACGCGTACAGTCCTCACGCGTGCCGTCGCGTTAGGCTGGGTCCGCACCGGCGATATGGCGCGGGCCCGCGCCTCGCTTTCGAGTGCGGGCACGGAAGGCGACTCGAGCGACGCCGCCGGCTGGCTGGCGCTCTACGACGGGAATCTGCGCACGGCACGCGTGCTCCTCCGGACGAGCACGGAGACCACCCCGGAGCTCGCGACAGCGCTGGCGATCGTCGCGCGCATTCACGCCGACAGTGCTCCAGCGTTAGGCAGAGCCTTCCTGATGCTGGCGCGGAACGACAGCGCCGGCGCGGCCACGGCCTTCGCCGAGGCCGCGGACCGCCAGGCGGCCAGCGATGCGACGTCGATCCTGCTGTCGACGGCGGCGCAGCTCCGCGCCGCGCTCCACGACGATACCCAGGCGATAGCGCTCTGGCGGCGCATCGTCGATCAGCAGGCGTCCACTCCCGAGGCGCCGTCGGCGGAGCTCGAGTGGGCGCGCGCGCTCCGCCGCCACGGTGACGCCGCGGGTGCTGTCGCTCGCCTCGAGCACCTGATCCTGACCTATCCGCAGAGCGCGCTCGTGCCGCAGGCCCGTCGTGAGCTCGATCTCGCGCGCGCGGCAATCCCGGGAGCGACATGAGGAAGTTGTCATCACTGGCGCGGGTCGCCGCGCTCTGGTTGTCCGTGGTGGTCGCCGTACCGGCGTCCGCGCAGCGAATCCTCGTTCCGATGGACGACAGCCAGGAGGATCATCTCAAGGCGTACGGCGTCACGTACAACGCGCTCAAGGAGGGGCTCAGCGGCGAGTGGTTGCTCAACTACCGCGGCGGCGCGTTTCTCCTGCCCGATACCCCGGAGATGCGCAAGCGTGCGGCGCTCGCCGGCGTCACCTTCGAGCCCCTCGACGACGGCCAGCTCGGCGCGATCCGCGCCGAGATCGCCAACAGCAACATGGACGCGGTGCCACTCGAGAAGGCTCCGAAGATCGCGGTCTATTCACCGCCCGAGGCCCTGCCGTGGGACGATGCGGTGACGCTCGCCCTGAAGTACGCCGGCATCGACTACACGCGCATCTACGACGATGAGGTGGAGCGCGGCGACCTCACGAAGTACGAGTGGCTGCACCTGCACCACGAGGACTTCACCGGTCAGTTGAACAAGTTCTATCTGACCTATCGCGAGGCGCCGTGGTTCATCGAGCTGATGCAGCAGAACCTGACGGCGGCGAAGCGGCTCGGTTTTGCCTCCGTTCCCGCACTCAAGAAGGACGTTGCTGAGAAGATCCGGCAGTTCGTGGAGCGCGGCGGATTTCTCTTCGCGATGTGCGGCGCGACGGAGACCCTCGAACTCGCGATGGCCGGCCACGACGTCGATCTTGCCTCATCGTACATCGACGGCACCCCGATGGACGACGACGCGGACCGCAAGATGGACTGGAAGCGGGCGTTCGCCTTCCGGGACGCCCATCTCGAGCATTCGCCGTTCGTCAATTCGATGAGCGACATCGACGGCCATCAGGTGAACGTGCCGGGCCGTCGACAGCCCCTTGGCACTTTCACATTGTTCAACTTCTCGGCGAAGTTCGATCCGGTGCCGTCGATGCTCGTCCAGAATCATCGGTCGGTGGTGAGCGACTTCTACGGCGTGACGACGAGCTTCACCCGCGCGGTGCTCAAGCCCGGCGACGTGATTCTCGCCGAGGAGCCGGGAGCGCCATGGGTGAAGTACATCCACGGCGACTACGGCAAAGGGACGTGGACATACTATGGCGGCCACGACCCCGAGGACCCGCAGCACGCGATCGGGAACGCCCCCACCGATCTCTCGCTGCACAAGAATTCGCCCGGCTATCGGCTGATCCTGAACAACGTCCTCTTCCCGGCCGCGAAGAAAAAGCCGCTCAAGACATAGCTATCAGTCGATAGTCCATAGCTATCTGCGAATAAGGAAGGAAGCGTTGATTTGGTGAGGTGCAGATTCCTCGTCGCTTCGCTCGTCGGAATGACAACTGTCATCCCGAGCGTAGCGAGGGATCCGCACCTCATCCAATCAGCGTTTCGTTCCGAATCCCCTGACAGCTATCAGCTATGGACTGATAGCTGCCCTGACGGGCTTTGTTCGGTATATTTGCATGTGCCCACCGACCGACTCGCCCCGAAGGCCGCCCTCGCCATCAAGGCCGCCATCCGGCTCGCGCAGGGACGAGAGGTCTGCTTCGTCTGCGGCCTCGACGAGGACGGCGTTCTGGAATCGGCGAAGGTGGTCTCGCGAGGCGACGTGGGGCGCGTGCTGGCGCTCCCAGGGTTCGCCCAGCGTGGCGAGATGCTCGTCCATAACCATCCGTCGGGACTACTCGAGCCGTCGAGCGCGGATCTCGAAGTGGCGGCGCGCCTCCACGACGACGGGATCGGCTTCGCGATCGTCAATAACTTCGCGACCGAGCTGTACGTCGTCGTCGAGGTCCCGCAGCAGCGGGAGACCACTCTCCTCGATTCCGCCGCGATCGATCGCGACCTCGGCCCGCACGGTCCCATCGCCGCGCAGCTGAGCCGCTACGAGGACCGCGCCAGCCAGCGTGAGATGGCCGTGGAGGTGACGCGTCTCTTCAACGAAGGCGGAATCGGGCTGCTCGAGGCAGGGACGGGGGTCGGCAAGTCGTTAGGCTACCTCGTGCCGGCGCTACGCTGGGCCGCCGCCAATGGGCAGCGGACCATCGTCTCGACGAACACGATCAATCTCCAGGAGCAGCTCGTCGGCAAGGACCTTCCGTTCCTCGCCGGCGCGCTCACCGATCAGAAGGTGCGCTACGCGCTGCTCAAGGGATGGCGGAACTATCTCTGTCTGCTGCGGCTCGAGCAGGCGAAGAGCTCCGGAAACGCGCTGCTCGACGACGGCATGGCGGGGGAGCTGGATTCGATCGTCAAATGGTCGGAGCAGACGACCGACGGCTCCCTCGCCGACCTGCCGACGCCGCCTCGTCCGGAGCTCTGGGACGAGGTCTCGGCCGAGCCAGACCTCTGTCTTCGCCTCAAATGCTCGCTCTATCAGAAGTGCTTTCTGTACAAGGCGCGGCGCGAGGCGGCACAGGCAGACGTGATCGTCGTCAATCATCATCTGCTCATGTCCGACGTCGCCGTCCGTCGCGCGTCGAACAACTGGGAGGAGGCGGCCGTCCTGCCCGCGTATACGCGGCTCGTCGTCGACGAGGGCCATCACCTCGAGGACGCCGCCGCAGCGCACCTCGGCATGACGGCGACGCGCCGCTCACTTCAGCGTTTGTTCAACCGCCTCGATCGACGTGGTCGCGGGATCCTGCCGGCGCTCGTCGGCAAGCTGTCGGTCAACGACGACCTCCTCAGCACGGCGAGTCTCGATCTCGTGCACGCGCGACTGGTGCCGTCCGTGCGCGCCGTGCGCGACAAGAGCTCGTTTCTCTTCGATCTCCTCGAGATGCTGCTCAACGAGTCGGGGCAGGCGGTGGTGCGACTCACGGATCAGTTCAAGCATCACCCGATCTGGCAGAACGGCCTCCGTACCGCGCTCGACGACACGTTAGGCGAGATCCAGCTGCTGCATCAGGGGCTCCAGCTCGTTCGCGAGCGCATCGAGGGAAGCACGAAGCTCGACGAGCAGCTGTCGCCGCTTCTCAACGAGCTGCGCGCGGTCATCCGTCGGCTGCAGCTGGCGGGCGATGCTCTCCATCAAGCGCTCGATCCGCCCGCTGGCGATCCCACGGTGCGATGGATCGAGGCACGCGGTCGCGAGCGGTCGGCGGCGGTCACGTCGGTGCCGCTCGATCTCGCGCCCGTGCTGCGTGAAGATCTCTTCAAGCGCAACGTGACCACGATCGTGACGAGTGCGACGCTCGCCGCCGGTGCGCGTGATCGATACGTCGCGCGTGATGGCGCCGCTCCCGCGGCATCGGATTTCACCTTCCTGGCGAAGCGTCTCGGGCTCACCGAGTCGGATGTCGCACCACGCACTGGACTCTTCCCGTCGCCATTTCGTTATCGCGAGCAGGCGCTGCTGGCGATCGCGACGGATGTCCCCGCGCCTAACGTGGACGCGGGCGGGCACCAGGCTGCCGCGGCGCGCTTGACGCTCGACCTCGCCGCGGCGGCGGACGGCGGCATGTTCGTTCTCTTCACCAGCCATCGCGACGTGCGGGCGATGGCGTCCGAGCTGCGCGCGCGCGGCGCCGATCGACGCTGGCCACTGCTTGTCCATAGCGAAGACGGGCGCGATGCGCTCCTCGCGCGCTTTCGCGAGTCGGGGCGTGCCGTCCTTCTTGGCACCGCGTCCTTCTGGGAAGGCGTGGATGTCCCGGGCCATGCGCTCCGCGCGCTGCTCATCGCCAAGCTGCCCTTCCGCGTCCCAACGGAGCCGATCACAGCCGCGCACTGCGAAGCCATCGTCGCCCAGGGCGGCGATCCCTTCGTCGAGTACATGCTCCCCCACGCGGCACTTCGTCTCAAGCAGGGGTTCGGCAGGCTCATTCGCAGCGGCACCGACCGCGGCGTCGTCGTCATCGCCGATCCGCGAATCGTGACGAAGGGTTACGGCCGCGGGTTGTTGGAAGCACTACCTCCGGCGCGTCGAAAGGTTGGGCGTTGGAGCGAAATTGTTGAGGAAGTGCGCGCGTTCTACGGCACCAACAGAGTGAAAAATGCCAACACGACCATCGAAGATCGTCTGCATCGGACGCAATTACAGTGAGCACGCGAAAGAGCTCGGCCACGACGTGCCGAAGGAGCCACTCTTCTTTCTCAAGCCGCCGTCGAGCATCATCGCGAATGGCGATGCCATCGAGCTGCCGGAGCAGTCACGACAGGTGGAGCACGAGGGTGAAATCGGCCTCGTCATCGGCAAACGACTCCGCGGCGCATCGGCGCGCGACGCAGCCAGCGCGATTCGCTCCATCGTCGCCGTGAACGACGTCACCGCGCGCGACTTGCAGAAGAAGGACTCACAATGGACGCGCGCCAAGGGCTTCGACACCTTCTGTCCAGTCGGCGAACCCGGGCGCGTTCCAAACGATTTGTCGTCGGTTACAGTAGTTACGAGAGTGAACGGCGCCGAGCGCCAGCGCGGAACTGCCTCCGAGATGATCTTTTCGATTCCTGACCTGTTGGCCTACGTGTCCAACGTGATGACACTGGAGCCTGACGATATCGTCGCGACAGGCACCCCAGCTGGAGTCGGCATCCTTCAGCCTGGCGACGAAGTGGAAGTCGAGATCGTCGGCATCAGCCGCGTGAAGAACCCAGTGAGAGCCAGAGCCTAGTGCCCAAGCACGCCGAGCGATTCAAGACGCTTCCGGAGTACCCGCTCGCGAAGATTCCGCAGCGCAAGCGAGAGCTCATCAAGCGCGGTCTCGACGTGATCGATCTTGGGGCCGGCGACGCGGATCTCGCTCCCCCTCCGGCGGTGTTCGAGGCGCTCGAGAAGGCCGCGCACGATCCGTCGATGAGCCGCTACGGCTTCGGTCTCGGACTCGTTCGCTTTCGCGAGGCGGCATCGGCATGGATGCAGAGGCGTTTTGGCTTTCGCGCCGATCCACTCACGGAGATCGTGCCGCTGATCGGATCGAAGGAAGGCATCTCGCATCTCGCGCTGGCGTATGCCGAACCGGGTAGCACCACCATCATCCCTGAGCCTGGCTATAACGCCTACCAGGGCGGGACGCTCTTTTCGGGAGCGACGCCGTACCGCTACGCCCTTCGTCCCCGCACGAACTTCCTCGTCGATCTCGATGAAATTCCGAAGGACGTGCTCAGCCGGACACGCATTCTCTATCTCAATTATCCAAACAACCCGACCGCGGCTATAGCACCCGTCGATTACCTGCAGCGTGTCGTGGCGCGTTGTCGGGAGCTCGACATTCTTCTCGTCTACGACAACGCGTACTCCGAGCTCGCTTACGACGGGTACGTCCCCCCCAGCATCTTCGAGATCGATGGGGCGCGCGACGTGGCGATCGAGTTCCATTCGCTCTCGAAGACGTACAACATGACCGGCTGGCGCTGCGGCTGGGCGGTTGCCAACCCCGAGATCTGCGGCACGCTCGCCAAGGTCAAGTCGTTTGTCGACACGGGGCAGTTCATGGCTATCCAGGCCGCCGGGGTGGCGGCGTTGGACAGCTGGGCGGAGTTCGTCCCGCGGAACCTCGCAATTTTCAAGGAGCGTCGGGATGCCGCGGTTCAGTCCTTCCGCGAGAATGGATTTTTGTGTGACGTCCCGAAGGCGACGATGTACCTTTGGCTAAGGTTGCCAGATGACGTTCCGAGCGCTCTCTTTGCGGAGCGACTTTTGGAGGATGAGGGGGTAGTCATTATGCCTGGCTCCTCATTTGGGGCAGGCGGAGAAGGCTTTTTTCGAATATCCTTCATCACCGCGCCCGAGCGAATCGCCGAGGCAGCGCGTCGTGCGGGAAAGGTGCTGGCCAACTTGACGGCGGGGGTCGCGTGAAGCCAAGGCGCGAGAAGTTGAATCTGTCGATGCGAAAGAAGGAGCGAGGCGGCTCGCTGCTTCTCTCCATCGTGATTCACGTCTTCATCATCGTCGCGCTCGCCACGATCACCTTCCGGTATCCCCTGGGCCAGCTCATCGGCCTCCCGAAGGATCGAGATCACACACCGGAACGGCTCCAGTACATCACGCTGCCACGGGGTGAACCAACAGGTAACGGCTCGCGGACGAATGCGACGCCCCCAGCAAAGGGAACTCCGGCGCCGCTCGTCGCCCCGACGAGCATTCCGACCACGATACCCACGACGCCGAACCCGAACGCGACGTCAGGGGCCGTGTCCGGAAAAACAGGGGGCAAAGGTGACGCACCAGCCGGGATCGCGACTGGCGTAGAGCCAACCGCGCCCGACCCTCGCATCCCGTTGGCCGCGGCTCCGTATCAACCGCCGAATCGCACGCCCGCGGAACTCGCCGATTCAGCGGTCAAGGCCGCGTTCGGTGTGTACCTGGATTCCGCGCTCTACGCGGCTCAGCACGCTGGTCGTCAGCCGGGTGATTGGACGAAGACCACTGCAGACGGACAGAAGTGGGGCTGGGATCCTGGTGGCATTCGTCTCGGAAAGTTCACGATCCCGAACGCCGTGCTCGCCGCCCTTCCACTCAAGGTTGGAAGCGGCATGTCACCAGTCGAGGCGCGCAACCAGGCGTGGATGCACAGCGATATCATGCTCCACACCCAGCAGGCGATCAGCGAGGACGCGTTCCGCGACGCCGTGCGCCGGATTCGTGAGCGGAAGGAAAAGGAGCGTCGCGAGAAGGAGAAGCCCGTTACCGCCGACGGCAAGGGCAGCGATCGTTAGGTGACCGGCTGCGGCTCCTGCTGCGGCTGCTGTTCCTCGGCGAATGTCGGCGCAGGCTCCTGTTCGTAGAACGGACGAAAGACACCGCAGACGACACCGAGCACGGAGAAATCCGACTTCGGACTGACTTCGATCGCGCGATCAGCGGGGTTCGCGGGCTCGAGCACCGTCGTACTGTCACGATGCGTGAGCGTCTTCACCGTTGCCTCTTCGCCGAGCCGCGCGGCGACCATGTCGCCGTCCTTCGCGCGCGCCGACGGTGACACCATCACGAAGTCGCCGTCGAGCACACCGCGGCCGATCATGCTGTCGCCCTTGATCTTCATGAAGAAGACGTCCTCGCTAGGCACGAAGCGACGATCGATCGTAATGAAGTACTTACGATGTTCCGGCAGAAGCGATGGTTCGCCCGCGTGAATCTTCCCGTAAAACGGCACCGGCTGGGTATGACCCGCGGCCGCGAAACCCAGCAGCCGCACGCCGCGCGAGCGCGACTCGTCTCTCTGGATGTAGCCTTTGCTCTCCAGGGCATGGAGCAAATCCGAAACTGTCTTCGTCGACTTGATTCGGAATCGCCTGGCAATCTCACGAATGCTCGGCTGATAAGTGTTCTCAGCCAGAAAGTCTATCATGTAGTGATAGACTCGCCGTTCGAGCTGGGTGAGTGGCTCCGTCATGAGCCTCACTCTGCGAAAATGTGATGTCCCCGATGG
This sequence comes from Gemmatimonadaceae bacterium, assembly GCA_035273165.1. Lineage (GTDB taxonomy): Bacteria > Gemmatimonadota > Gemmatimonadetes > Gemmatimonadales > Gemmatimonadaceae > AG2. The sequence goes on along the minus strand of DATEPP010000532.1, from coordinate 7,589 downwards.
GAAGTGGTGCGACTTGCGCGTGCAATGTACGCTACCGTGCAACCGAGGGTCAACGCCATGAGACCATCGTTACGCGCCGAGTGTCATCCCCTCACGCAGGTAATTCATCGCGTCGTCGATTCGTGCGAGCGACCGTTCGCGACCGAGGAGCACGAGCACATCGAAAATGCCTGCGCTCACTGTGAGCCCCGTGAGCGCGACGCGCAATGGCTGAAATAATTTTCCCGCGGCGATACCGCGCTGCTCCGATTCGCTGCGCAACGCGTCTTCGATTTGCTGCGGCTCCCATGTGTTTACGGCAGCCAGTGTGTTGCGCACGCTCGACAACAAGTCCGCCGTCGCTCCGCGATCCTTCCACTGCTTCGCGACCGCGTCCGCGTCGTATGTGACATGCTCGGACAGGTAAGGGATTGCCTGACGAACGATGTCGTCGATCGTGCGCGAACGAATCTTCAACAGCTCGATGAGCGAGATCAGCCAAGTGTTTGCCTTTTTCAATTGCTCCCGCGTTGCCGCACCAGCCTCGACCAATGCATCGGAAACAAGCGGCGCCAGCATTTCGCTGGTGAGCAGACTCAGATGCTGACCGTTCATCCACTCGAGCTTTTTCGGGTCGAAGATCGCTGCCTTTTTCGAGAGCCCTTCGACCGCGAACAGATTGATCATCTCAGGAACCGTCATCACCTCGATGTCGTTCCCCGGTGACCATCCCAGCAGCGCGAGGAAGTTGAGCATCGCCTGGGGGAGGATCCCCATGTGCCGGTAATCACCGACGGCGGTCGCGCCGTGGCGCTTGCTCAGCTTCTTGCCGTCGAGCCCGTGGATCATCGGCAGATGCGCAAACCGTGGGAGCGCCGCGCCGAGTGCCTCGTACAACATGATCTGCTTGGGCGTGTTCGAGATGTGATCGTCGCCGCGCATAACGAGCGTGATGCGCATCGCGATGTCGTCGGAGACGACGGCCATGTTGTAGATCGGCGTCGCGTCGGAGCGCAGGACGACGAAATCTTCGATGTCCTTGTTGGGGAAGGTGATCACGCCGTGGACGAGATCGTCCCACGACGTTTCACCCTCGGGCACGCGAAAGCGCAGCACGTGAGGAACGCCCGCGGCAACGCGGCGCGCGACCTCGTCCGCCGGCAACCGATCGCAGCGGCGATCGTACTTGAAAGCGTTACCCGCTGCCTCTGCCTCCTTGCGGCGCGCGTCGATCTCGTCAGGCGTGCAGAAGCATCGATAGGCGGCGCCGCTCTCGAGCAGACGCGCCGCGTCGTCGCGATGCCGCGCGAGGTTCGCGCCCTGATACACGACTTCCTCATCCCACGTCAGCCCGAGCCACTCGAGCCCCTCGAAGATCGCGCGTGTACTGGCTTCGGTGCTGCGCGCACGATCGGTGTCCTCGACGCGCAGCAGGAACTGACCGCCGTAGTGCTTCACGAACAGCCAGTTGAAGAGGGCTGTGCGCGCGCCGCCGACGTGGAGATAGCCGGTGGGGGACGGCGCGAATCGGAGACGATGTGCGGACATAAGGTGCTAGGTGCTAGGTGCGCGGAGCGGGAGTGCGCGCGAACAGCGCGCACGACGCCATATAGGTTAATCTGCTGTGAGCGCGAGCGAACAGCAGATTCCTCGTCGCTGCGCTCCTCGGAATGACATTGGCGTGCGCTCGGCGCAGGGAGTGCGCGCGCACAGCGCGCACGACTCCAAATAAGCTTCTGCGAGCGGAGCGAGCAGCCCTCCTTCTCTGTGAAAAAGCCCCGCTACGCGGGGCTTTTTCACGGAGAAGGAGGGATTCGAACCCTCGATACGAGTTTCCCCGTATGCCGGTTTAGCAAACCGGTGCCTTAAGCCTCTCGGCCACCTCTCCCGGGTGCACGGCCGTGGGGGTCGCGCAGCATTCGATTCGGCTCCTTCGGCCGACCGCGCAATCTAATCGTCGGCGGCGGGACGCAGCAACCTCCGAATGCGCCACGCGTTACGAATCCCCATGGGCGCCAGTCCTGCTAGGGATGAACCGCGAACCCGTGGTCGACGCTCCCACGCTCGCGCCATTCGCATTGCCGAGCGATGGGCGCGCCATACCGACGCTCGACGGCGCCCTCGCGGCCGCACTCGAGCGCGTAACGGGTTTGGCGGCCTCCGTCCTCCACGTACCCACCGCTTTCGTCGCGCTCCTCGGCAGCGACCGCCGCTGCTTCGCCGGTGGGCCGGCAGTTCCGCGGTGGCTCTCGCACGATCCCGGAACTCTGTTTCGCTCGGGGCTTTCGGGACGGATCCTCATGTCCGAGAAGCCGACGGTGCTAGGGGACGCTCGCGCCGACAGCTCGCCAGGCGTGGCGACGACGGCGCGCGACTTTGGTGTCGCCGGATTCCTCGGCATGCGCCTCGTGTCAGCGGATGGCGAAGCGACCGCAATCTTCTGTGCGATCGACGAGTCGCCGCGGGACTGGACGAAAGAGGAAGTGCGCCTCTTCCGCGAGATCGCGGTCTCGGCCCTCACGGAGATCGAGCTGCAGCGCCGCACCGCGGACGCTGAACGGATCGAGCAGCAGCTGCGACACGACGCGCTGCACGATCGGCTCACCGGTCTCCCGAATCGCGCCTTCTTCGTCGAGCGGGTACGCATCGCCGTCGAGCGAGCGCGCCGCAATCCCGACGAGTGCTTCGGGGTGCTCTTCCTCGATCTCGACAACTTCAGGGCGATCAACGACAGCTTCGGCCACGTCGCTGGCGACGAGCTGCTGCTCGAGGTATCACGGCGTCTCACCGGCTGCCTGCGATCGCTGGACATGCTCGCCCGGCTCGGTGGCGACGAGTTCGCGCTTCTTCTCGAGAACATCCGCGATCCGAGCGACGCCGCGCGCGTCGCCGAACGGTTACAGGCGTCGCTGCAGGCACCGATCCGCGTTGGCGATGACGAGGCGTACACGTCGGTGAGCATCGGCATCGCGGTGCACGGCGAGGCCGACGATCACCCGCAGCAACTCCTCCGGAGCGCGGATCTCGCGCTCTACCGCGCGAAGGAGCAGGGGAGGGCGCGCTTCCAGGTCTTCGATCCACGCATGCACGAGGTCGCGGTGCGGCGACTTCGCCTCGAGACCGATCTTCGCCGTGCCCTCGAGCGCGATCAGTTCAGGGTTTACTATCAGCCCGTCGTCTCGCTCGACAGCGGCCGGATCGTGGCGGTCGAAGCGCTTCTTCGCTGGCAGCACCCCGAGCGCGGACTCGTGCCCCCCGGTGAGTTCATTCACGTCGCGGAAGAGACGGGGCTCATTAGCGACATCAGCCGATGGGTGCTCGAGCAGGCCTGTCGGCAGTGCCAGATCTGGCGCCGCGAGCATGGCGACGACGCGCCACAATCCGTGTGGGTCAATCTCTCCGTGCGGCAGCTTGCGGAGGGAGGGCTCGTGCGCCAGGTGGCGGAAGTACTCCAGGCGCTGCGATTCGAGCCCAAGCGGCTGGCGCTCGAGGTGACCGAGAATCTGCTCGTCGAGAACCTCGACGCATCGCTGCGTACGCTCACGGAGCTCAATGCGCTCGGCGTCCGCGTCTTCATGGATGACTTCGGGAGTGGGCATTCCTCGTTAGGCTACCTCGATCGTCTCGCCATCGATGGCATCAAGATCGATCGCACCTTTATCGGCCACCTCGACGCCGGTGATCGCCCCCTCAAGCTCGTGAAGACGATCGTGGCGCTCGTGCGCAGCCTCGGCTTCATCCCGATCGCCGAAGGAGTGGAAACGGAGGAGCAACTGCGCCTGCTCCGCGACATGGGCTGTGAGTTCGCCCAGGGTTTCCACTTCTCGAAGGCCGTGCCGCCGGAAGGGATCGCCAAGCTTCTGAAAGTCCGCGTTCGCTGGTAGGGTGCGGTTGGTGACTGGTGCGTGGTCGCTGGTGGTTGGTAGATGTCAGGTACCAGTCACCAGCCACCAATCACCAATTACCGCTCGTGGCTCGTGGATTGCCACGACGGGCTCTCGGCGGAGACACAGATCACATGACCGTGCGTTGTTCGACACCACACTGGCGTGTCGCGAGCCTGCTGGCTGCCGCGATGGCCGTCGCAGCCTGTGGCGGCGGCGGAGACAAAGGCATCACCAACCCGAACACCTCCAAGACCTGCGGCAGCGGCGGCACGGTGCAGCTGTCGACGCTCCAGGCGACGACCGTCGCGTGCAGCGCGGGTACGGACGTCACCCTTCCGGGCGGCGGCGCGGTCTATCTGATCGTACCGCAGTACGCGACCGGGACGGCAGCCAACAAGCCGACATCATACACGATCGGCCTCAGTGGCTCCGGCGCGTCGTCGGACATGATCGCGGCGGCCGCCCCGTCGCTCAGCTTGGCGCCGCAGATCGCCGCCAAGGATGAACCGCCGAGGTCCGCCTCGGGCACGTCGCGACAACGCACCCTGGACGCGAACCTGCGCAACCTCGCCGAGAGAAAGGTGGCGTCGGGTGCGTGGCATCGACTCAGTCCAGGTGCCGCTCTGCGTCGAGCAAGTGATCCCGCACTCGGCAGCGTTTCGAGCTTTCACGTCCTCTCCTCGGAGAGTCCGGTGCAGTTCACCGCGGTGGGCGCGCGGCTGGGCTATGTCGGACAGAACATCCTGCTGTACGTCGACACCCTCGCACCCGTCAATGGCTTCACGCCGGATCAGCTGCAGGCATTCGGGCAGCTGTTCGATCAGACGCTCTATCCGCTCGACATCGAGACATTCGGCACGCCGTCGGACATCGATCAGAACGGCCGGCTGATCATGCTGCTCTCGCCGATCGTCAACGCGCTGACGCCGAAGGCCGACTGTGAGACGCAGGGGTTCATTGGCGGATTCTTCGACGGGATCGACCTCGCGTCGAACGACACGAGCTCCAATCACGGCGAGATCTTCTACAGTCTCGTGCCGGATCCAAACGCTACCACGAGCTGCGCGCACACGGTCGAGGACCTCCTCGCCGAGACGCCGGCGACGTTCCTGCACGAGCTCGAGCATCTCATCAACTTCTCACAGCACGTCGTCGTGCGCGGGGCGCCATCGGAGCGAGGCTGGCTCGACGAGGGGATGGCCATCGTCGCGGAGGAGCTGGGCTCACTCTATTACGAGAACAAGTTCCCGCCGCCGACCGGCCGGACGAATCCGGCGCAACTCTTCCCCGATTCGTCGCAGGGCTTCATCAACGGGCTCCTCTTCTCATCGTATGAGTATCTGCTAAAGACCGACACGGCGACGGTGACACTCCACTCCGATGCCGACGGTGGAATCGCCTGGCGCGGCGGCGACTGGCTGCTCGCGCGCTGGCTCGGGGACGTGAAGGGGAGCGGGATCTACAAGGCGATGGCGCAGAGCAGCCTGACGGGCACGGCGAACATCGCGGCGGCGGCGGGGGAGAGCTTCGACGGCCTTTTCGGTGACTTCAGCCTCGCGCTCTACACCGACAGTCTGCCCGGCATCCCGAAGGCCTCGATTCCCGTCCGCAACCGATTCGCGAGGCGCAATCTTCGGCAGATGTACCAGCGTCTCTTCGACACGTCGAACGGGAGCAGCTTCGTGCCACGTCCGTTCCCGATCGTCACGACGCCACTCACGGGATCGATTACCGCGAGCATGGTGCCGGGGACGATGGCATTCTACCGGCTGAGCACAGCGGCAGGACAGGGGACGGTAACAGTGCAATTCGGCGCGTCGCCGGGTACTCCGCTTCCCGCGGCACTGCACCCGCAACTGAGCATCTTCAGATTGCCGCCTGGGACGTAAATGTCATCCTGAGCGAAGCGAATAGATCCTTCGTCGCTTCGCTCCTCACGATGACAATTCCATGTCACAGGCGCAGCGAGATGGCGAAGGATGCCGGCTGGCCGCGCTTCGCGGAGCGCAACGCGTCACCGTACGCCGCGTCCAGTCCGACATGCCAGATCGTCAGGCGCATCCCGAGCGCGGCGCCGGCGGCAGCGGTGCGAAAGTGGTCGCTGAAGACGTACTTCTCGCACGCAGTGAACATGTCGCAGGGGATCGGCATCCAGTAGCCGCTCGGTGCCGCTCCCGTCTCGACGTATGGCGCTACGTACGGTGTCGCGGATAACCAGTCGCGCACACCGAGATGGAGCGCCAGCGGCAGCGCGAGGTGCGCGTTCAGACTCGTCCCATTGCCGACGACGAGATCGTTCTTCGCGAAGTGCGTCGCGTAGTAGCCTAACGAGAGCTCGCCGCCGACGGTCGCGGTGAGTGATCGACCGAGCTCGCGGGTGGCGAGTGCGGCGCCATATCCGCCGCCGAAGCTCGAGAAGTGCTCGTGGTGCGAGGCGAGGAGGCGGAACGCGCCCGGTCCCGCTTTGAAGTCCGTGAGAAAGAGGCTGCCGCCGACATCGTTTACGGAGGAGACGCCGACGGAAATGGCGGCAGCATCCCCGAGTGCCGCGGCGCTGGGCGTCGAGAGGAGACGACCTCTGTTCGGCAGCTGCGCCGCCAGAGTCGCTGGCACGGCAACGACGGCGAGATAGAATGAGCAGCGGCAGCGCATCCAGGCGTCCGAGAGGGTGGACGGCCAAGGTGCGATTGTCGTGCCGGCTTGTCCAGCTCGCCAGGGTGCAACGTGCCGTGCACTGCCGGTAGCTTCCTCCCGATTCGGGAATGGAGATTCGAGGAATGACCCTCTCCTACGGCGAACGTCGTCATCCAGTAGCTACTGAGCCAGTCATCGGCTGGCTCATCGAGACCGATCCGTCGATCCGTTGGCAGGTGATGCGCGATCTGACGTCGGCTTCCGGTAAGGAGATCGCCGCCGAGCGATCGCGGGTGGCTACGGAGGGTTGGGGAGCGCAGCTGCTCGATCTGCAGCGACCCGACGGCCAGTGGGGAGACGGTCGCGCCGTGCCGTTCTGGTGGTCGAACATGTACACGCTCGTATTCCTCCGCGATCTCGGCATCGACCCAGCGAGCGCTCCGGCGAGGAACGCCATCGCCATCGTTCGCGACCGGGTGACATGGGGTCCCCACTTCGGCGATTCGCCATTTTTCGAGGGTGAGGTCGAACCGTGCATCAACGGGCGGGTATTGGCGCTCGGCGCGTACTTCGGCGTGCGCAGCGACCGGCTCGTTGACCGGCTCCTGAGGGAACAACTCGCCGACGGCGGCTGGAACTGCGAGGCCGAGCGCGGCTCGGTGCGCTCGTCGTTCCACACGACCCTCTGCGTACTCGAGGGACTGCTCGCATTCGAGCAAGCATTCGGTGCGGCCACGGCGTTGACGGACGCGCGCCGCCGCGGTGAGGAATATCTCATCGAGCGGCGTCTCATGCGGCGGCTGTCGACGGGTGAAGTCATTGACGCGACCTGGACGCAGTTCGCCTTTCCGCCGCTCTGGCATTACGACGTGCTCCGCGCGCTCGACTATTTCCGCTCGGCGGCTGCCCCACGAGACGAGCGTTTCGAGGAAGCACTCCGGATCGTGCGAAGGCGTCAGCAGCCCAAGGGCGCCTGGCTCCTCGACCTGCGACATCGCGACACCCTGTACCCTGAGCTGGCCGGCGAGGTTGGAGAGCCGAATCGGTGGATCACGCTCCGAGCGCTGCGCGTGCTGGCGTGGGCTGACG
>DATEPP010000531.1:0-4931 GCA_035273165.1 Gemmatimonadaceae bacterium | reverse complement strand
TTCGAGAACACTCGCGACGCTGTTCAGAGAGCTGGTCGACGGTGTACCGCGCGACCCGTCGTACATGCTCAACACCGGCGACATCGGATTGCATGGCTCACTCGAGAAGCTGTCCGCCGAAGACGCGTCGCGCACCAGCCTCGGCGGAGCATCGATCGCTGCGCACGTCGATCACCTTCGCTACGGCCTCGAGCTCATGAATCAGTGGAAGGCGGGGGTGAAGAATCCGTGGGCCGGCGCCGATTGGACGCAGAGCTGGAAGATCTCGTCGGTGACCGACGCCGATTGGGACCGGTTGCGGCGCGAGCTGCAGACCGAGACCCATCGCTGGCTGGACTCTCTCGGCTCGGCGCGGTCGATGGACGAGACACAGCTCACGTACATGATCGCGAGCATCGCTCATCTGGCGTATCATCTCGGCGCCGTGCGGCAGATCGATCGGGGGATGCGGGGCCCGACGGCCGAGGCGGAAGCCGCGGCGAAGCGGGCGGCGAAATAGGGACAAAGCGTCTCATTGCGCGGGTAATGCCCGCGCTCTATCGTGTCCGGCATGCTGTCGAGAACGATCGAGCATGACTCGTCGCTTCGCGCGGCGCGGATGGCCGCGCTGGTCCTGCCGGCATTGCTTGCTCCGGCGGTCGTGATTCTCGCTGTCACGGCGATGCTTCGCGGTGATTACAACTTACTCATCGCTGCTGCCGTGGGGCTTGCGGGTGCCGCTGTCGCCGGCGCGGGCACGGGGGCTGTCGTCTTCGGCCTGCGACTTGGGCAACGCGCTGGCTTCGTGGCGAGCGTCTCGTGGGCTCTCGCGCTCGGCGTGCCGGCGGCGGCCATTGCGGCGGTCCTGTCGTATACCGCGTCGTCCTGGGTCCGTTCAGCCGCGTTACGGGACGCTCTGACGGTCAATGACGTGTGGCCGATGGCGCTCGCCATTGCCGCTGTGAGCAGCGCGATTCTGCTTGGCGCGCGGATCCGCGGCGACAGGGAGCAGCCGGTAGTGGTTCGGCACCGGCACCGCGTCTATACCGAGCACACCTTCTTCGCGGCTGCGGCGGTGGTCTGGGTCGCCATCGCTGCGCTGTCGTCCACCCGGCCGCCGCGGTTCGCGTCGTCCGATCCAGACGAGCTGCGCACGCAGCTGCCCTTGCTCGAGCGAGAAGCGGCGCGCTATCCGAACCACTTCCGGTCGCAGTACTTGTTCGGCAATGCACTGACGCACACTCATGAGTGCGCGCGCGCAATCGATCCGCTGCGGCGCGCAGTCGCTATTCGTCCGCGCGACGGATGGGCGGAGAACGACCTCGCTTTCGCGCTCAGCTGCTCGCGGCATTTCGCGGAAGCGCGCGCGCCCTATGAGCAGGCCGTCAAACTTCTGCCTGACGAAGAGCTCGTGCAGAATGGTTATGCCTACACTCTGGAGCAGCTGCGCGACAAGAGCGCCGAGCGCACCTATCACGCGATCCTGAGACGATTTCCGTATGACGCGTACGCGGCGGCCAGGGAGGCCACGCTGCGATTCAATCGCGGCGAGCGAGACGAGGGCCTCGACGAGATGCGGCTCGCCCTCACCCTCGGCGACTCCAGCTTTGGCGTGCTCCTGTCGGCCGCGGAGCTCTTCGCGAACGCGGCGCTGCTGAAGGATGCGGCGGCGCAGTATCGCCTGATTGCGCAGAGGCAGCCCCGGGACCTCTGGATCTGGGCACAGTATGCATCGACCGCTTACCTCGCCGGGTCTCTGGAGGAAGCGCGCAACGCCTTCGTGCACGCGGAGTCCATCAATGCGCATGCCATCGAGACGGTCGACTCGTGGCGGATGATGCGCGACGCAGCGCAGAAAGGCGTGCCTCCCTCGGCGCTCCCGCCGATCCCGCCTACGCGTCCGTTCACGGCTGTGTCGTCGTACCCTCGCTGAGCAGCGCCGGTGTACTCGAGCTGCATCTTCTGCCATTCGTCGTTAGGCAGCAACGAGGCGATCGACGCCTTCCCGGTCGGCCGTCGCCTCGCCTTCGACCCCGACCGTGGGCGTCTCTGGGTGGTCTGCCTTCACTGCCGGCAGTGGAACCTTTCCCCGCTCGAGGAGCGATGGGAGGCCGTGGAGCAGTGCGAGCGGCGCTTTCGCGCGACGCGCGTGCGCGTGAGTACGGACGAGATCGGCCTGGCACGTCTGCGCGAAGGGCTCGATCTCGTTCGTATCGGGCGGCCGCAGCGACCGGAGTTCGCGGCGTGGCGCTACGGTGAGCAGCTCGGCCGTCGACGTATTCGCGCGTTCGCCGTTGCCGGCGGCCTCACGGTCGTCGGCGGCGCCGCAGTCGTCGGCGGAGCGATGGCGGGGTTGTTCGCCCTTCTGCCCACCTTTTTCTGGTTCAACGCGCACAAGCTGCCGGGCCTCGCCTACCAGAAGCGCGTCATCGCGCGCATCCCCGCCGGCGGCATCGGCGCCTTCCGCGTGCGCGCGGCCGACGCGGAGAAGTCACGGCTGCAGATGGACGGTGACGGCTCGTGGTGGCTGCTGCTGCACCACGCCAACGGAGAGCGATACTTCGAGGGAAGCCAGGCGATTCGTGCGACGAGTCATCTCATGGCGGGGATCAACAGCTTTGGCGCGACGCGGTCGCAGGTGGGCGGCGCGGTCGATCTGCTGGAGGACGCGGCGGATCCGCAGCGGTTCTTCCTTCGCGTCGCGCAACGGTCCAGCCGACTCGGCGACCTCACACTGCCGATGCTGCCTCCGGAAGTGCGGCTCGCGCTCGAGATGTCGGCTCACGAGGAGGCGGAGCGACGCGCGCTGGAGGGCGAGCTCGCCGCGCTCGCGGAAGCGTGGCGTGCGGCCGAGGCCGTTGCGTCGATCGCCGACAATATGTTCGTACCGGCCTCCTTCGCCGAGATGGCACGGAAGAGCGACCGACGCCACGACGTGGGGGGCCAATGACGCTGCCTAACGGCGACGCCGCCACCGCCGGCGGACGACAACGCGTCATGGATCCAACGCATCCGAATAACTGGCCAGCGCAGCAGGAACGCGGCCGGGCGGTTTTCGAATTGAAGTATGGCCTGCTCGCGCTCGGCTTGCCGCTCGCCTTGCTGTTCGATCTCGTCGTGGTGGTGCTGCGTGGAGATCTGCCCATCTACTTCTCTGCACACCACGCCGTCCAGCTCGGGCTGTTCACACTGGCGATCGCACCGGTGGCCGGCCTGACGCTCGGCCGAATGCTGTGGCGCATTGGCGAGCGGCGGCACGGAGATCAGATCCTGACCCGCGCGTTCATGGGCGACGACCCCGCGGAGCAGCGACGACCGCCCATCGGGCAGATCCCCGTGAGTGGCGTGGAGGAGCGGACGCGCGGCGCCTAACGAGGCAGGGCGAAGGCGACGTAGCTCCCGCCGCTCGTCGCGCCGTTCTTGCCGCCGCCGCAGGCGATGACGATGTACTGACGACCATTCACCATGTAGGTGGACGGCGTTGCGTTCCCCGCGGCGGGGAGCTTCGCGCTCCAGAGCAGCTTGCCCGTGCGCTTGTCGAAGGCGTGGAAGGTGTTGTCGTAGGTCGTCGCACCGATGAGAAGAAGGCCGTTTTCCGTCACGATGGCGCCGCCGTAGTTATCGGTGCCCGTGTTGGTGAGACCCTGCGCCGCGAGCTTCGGGTAGACGCCGAAGGGGATCTTCCATCGAATGGCGCCCGCATCGAGATCGATGGCTGAGAGCGTGCCCCAGGGCGGCGAGATGCCTGGATAGCCTTCGTTGTCGACGAAGATGTCGAAGTAGGCGTTGCGCCACGGGATGCCGAACGGATCAGGTCCGACAGCGGCCGACGAGTCGTGACCGGTGATGAGGAAGTTCACAATGTCGTTGAGTGCACGTCCCTCGAGCGCGCTGCCGAATGCCGGCATCCGTCCCGTGCCGTCGCGAATGATCTGCGCGATTTGCTCGCGCGTGCGGCGCTCGGCGACGCCCTGCAACGACGGCGCCATCGCGCTCCCCTGTCGGTTGTCGCCGTGACAGCTCGCGCAGTTGGCGGCGTAGAGCGACTTGTCGCTCCGCGGCACGAGCTTGAGCAGCCACGCCATCTCGTTCGCGTTCACATAGAGCAGATGCGTCTTCGGATCGAACGCGGGGCCGCCCCACTCCCCGCCGCCGTCGACGCCGGGAAAGATGATCGTGCCTTTGTCGTTAGGCGGATCGAACGGGTCGGTCGTGCCGTACTGCTCGAATTGTGCGAGGGCGGCAGCGTGGGCCGCGGGTGTGCGCGTGGTGAGCTCGTCCTTCGTCAGCCGCTGACGCGTGAAGGGCGGGGGAAGCGTCGGGAAGTGCTGCGTCGGCGCCGCGCGATCGCCGGCGAGGGTAGCGGCCGGCATCGCACGATCCTCCACGGGGAAGAGTGGATTGCCTGTTGCGCGATCGAGGACATAGGTATGGCCGGTCTTCGTGATCTGTGCGATGGCGTCGACGGAGCGCCCGCCGCGCCTCACGGTAACGAGCACCGGCGCCGCGGGCAGGTCTCGATCCCAGAGGTCATGACGCAGCACCTGATAGTGCCAGACGTGCTTGCCTGTGCGGGCGTCCAGCGCGATGACGCTGTTCGCGTACAGGTTGTCGCCGATGCGATTGCCGCCCCAGAAGTCGTAGGACGCGGAGCCTGTCGCGACGAAGACCATCGCGCGGCGCGCGTCGAGGGTCACGCCAGACCACGCGTTGACTCCACCGGCGACTTTCCAGGCGTCCGGCGGCCAGCTCTCGTATCCCGGTTCGCCGGGATGGGGAATGGTGTGGAAGCTCCAGCGCAGCGCGCCGGTAGTGACGTCGTAGGCGCGGATGTCCCCAGGCGCGCTCGGCAGCGCTTCGGGGACAGTGCTCCCCATGATGAGCAAGTTCTCAAAGACGACGCCCGGACTCGATGCGCTCACCGATAGTCCGCGCACCGGGCGCCCGAGTCC
>DATEPP010000530.1:0-6508 GCA_035273165.1 Gemmatimonadaceae bacterium | reverse complement strand
AGGCGGCGGAGCTCATCCAACTGCTCGCCGCAAGTGACTCCACGGCCGCCACGATCCAGGCCCGGCTCGCCGCCGCGGGCGACACGACGTTCGCGAGTGCACTCCGGCGACAGCACGCCGAGCTCGCGCAGCGCGTGCGAGCGGCGACGACGTCCACGTCAGCGGCGGAAGTGGATTCGCTCCGCGGCGAGATCCAGCGCCGCCAGGCGATGCAGCAGGGGCTCGCGCTGCTCGATCTCTCGTCGATCAGCGTCAGGAACGATTCGGCAATCGCGTTTCTGGTGACGGAGCTCGACGGCAAGCCGTATGGCGGCACCGCCTTCGGCGTCACGCCTAATGGGCTCCTCGTCACCAATCGCCACAATGTGCGCTCGCCGCTCACGGGACGCGCACCGACCCGGCTCGGCGTGAAGTACGCCAACACCGATGTGCTGCTGCACGCGCACGTCGTCCAACTTTCCCCCGATTCCTCGGTGGATCTGGCGCTGATCCAGGTGGACGAGCCGGGGACTTACCCGGTGGTTGCCGGAGTCGCGCGTTCGCTCGACGCGGTGCGGGCGGGCTCGCCCGTGGTGGCGATCGGTTTCCCGCACGCGCTCGACCTCCCCATGCAGGGCAACGTCGTCAAGACGAGCCTGACGGCGGGCACGATTAGTAAACTCTTACCCGACCTCCTCCAGGTCGATGCCTACGCGAGCCACGGCTCGAGCGGCACGCCGCTCTTCGATGCCCACGGATGGGTAATCGGAGTCGTCTACGGCGGCGATGCGCAGAGTGGAGGGCGGCTGACGTACGCTGTCCCGGCGCCCAGGTTGGCGGAGTTGTTGGCGGGGCGGGCGCCGGGGATACTTCGGTAACAGCGCGAGGATCGGTCCTAGAACTACGGTCCTAGAACTACGGTCCTAGAACTACGGTCCGAAAAGGACGGTCCGAGAACGGCGACCTGACAAGGAAGCGGGCGCGCGGTGCGCGCCCGATTTCCTTATTTGATTGTCAGCCTGAGAGGCGCCCCATTGCCGCTCTTCTCGACGCGTCGTTCTCGGACCGCCCTTCTCGGACCGTACTTTTCGGACCGTACTTTTCGGACCGTACTTTTCGGAGCGTAGTTTTCAGACCGTAGTTTTCAGACCGCAGTTTTCAGTCACCGCGGCGTCAATTTACCGAGTATCCTCTGCCCCTTCGCGCCAGTAGCGCGCGGGACGTTGCCTGGGCGGCCGTTCACGTGCAGATGGGCGAGCAGCGCGAAGGCGACGGCTTCCTTTGCTTCGCCATCGAAGAAGACATCGGAGAATTGGCGTACCTCGATCGGCGCGATCAGGGCGGCGATCATGCGGACGAGCGTTGGATTGCGCGCGCCGCCGCCGGAGACGAGGGTCTCGGTGATCGGCTCGGGGAGAAAGCGACGGTAGGCGTCGGCGATGCTGCGCGCAGTGAGTGACGTTGCTGTCGCCACGATGTCTTCGGTCGTCGCGCGCGGCATCGTCGAGCGGCAGCGCTCGATGAGCGTTTGCACATAGCGCGCGTCGAACAGCTCCGGTCCTGTCGATTTCGGCGGCGGGCTCGCGAAGTACGGCGCGGCGAGAAGCTCCGTCACGACCTCGTCGATCGGCGTCCCCGCCGCGGCGAGCCGGCCGTCGACGTCGTACGGCAGCTCGGGGGCGAGCGCGCGCACGACGCGATCGATGACGCTCGCTCCAGGCCCCGTGTCGAAGGCGCGCACGCCGTCGAGATCGCCGTTAGGCGGCACGACGGTCACGTTGCCGATGCCGCCGATGTTCTGCAGTGCGCGCCAGTGATCGCTCGAGAAGATCAGCGCGTCCGCCATCGAGACCAGCGGCGCCCCATGTCCGCCCGCGGCGACGTCCCGGACGCGAAAGTCGCTGACGACGTCGATGCCCGTGCGCTCGGCGATCACGGCAGCTTCGCCAAGCTGCCACGTCGAGTGCAGCGGCTCGTGCCACATCGATTGGCCGTGCGAGCCGATCGCGCGCACTTCGTCGCGCGAAACGCCAGCGTCGGCAATCACACCGATCGCCGCCTCGGCCAGCCAGCCGCCGAGGTCGAAGGCGAGCCGGCAGTACTCCTGCGCCGTGCCGCCGGTGAGCGCCTTGCGCAGCCGCGCGTGCTGCTCGGGCGTGTAGGGCGTGACGCGAAACGCGAGAAGCGTCGCACCGCGCTCTGTAGTTGCTCCCGGCGCCCCGAGCCGGTCGGCAAAGCGGACGGCGGCGGCGGAGATACCGTCGAGCGACGTGCCGCTCATCACGCCGACATACACGTGGGAGTCGGGACGCGAGAGGCCTAACGAGCTCACGAGCGCGCCCGCGCCGTGGATTCGTCGTCGCCGACCGGCGGCGGCTCGCGGCCGATGGCGCGGCGAATGACGCCCCCCGCGCGGTCGAGCGCCTTCTCGGCTTCCTCGCGCGACGCGTCGAGAAAGTGCATCGCGATCGCGAGCTTCACCGTGCCGCCGGCGCGACCGAGCAGCGCGCGCGCCTCCTCGCGCGACACGTCGCACACTTCGGCGAGAATTCGCTCGCTCCGGTCCTCGAGCTTCTTGTTCGTGGCCCGGAGATCCACCATGAGGTTGCCGTACGTCTTGCCGAGCCGGATCATCGCGCCGGTCGTGATGGTATTGAGCACGAGCTTCGTCGCCGTCCCCGCTTTCATGCGCGTGGATCCCGTGACGACCTCCGGCCCCGTGATCGGCAGGATGAGGATGTCGACATACTGCAGCGTCTCGTTAGGTGGCGGCGAGCAGGCGACGAGCGCTGTACGAGCCCCGATCTCGCGCGCGTGGGCGAGGGCGCGACGCACGTACGGGGTCGTTCCCGAGGCCGCGATGCCAACGACGAAATCGCCGCCACGCACGCCGTGCGCGCTCAGATCCTCCACCGCCGACTCGAGGCGGTCCTCGGCGCCCTCCTGCGACCGGGTGAGCGCCTTGTGGCCGCCGGCGATGATCCCCTGCACCATCTCGGGATCGGTGCCGTACGTCGGCGGCATCTCCGAGGCGTCGAGGACGCCGAGCCGTCCAGATGTCCCCGCGCCGACGTAGAAGAGTCGCCCGCCGCGACGGAAGGTCGCTTCCGCCACTTCGATCGCCTGCGCGATCGCCTCGCGTTGGGAGCGCACCGCGTCAGGCACGCGCGCGTCCTCGGCGGCGATGAGATCGACGATCTCGAGCGGCGACGCGAGATCGATGTCAGCGGTGCGCGGGTTGCGCTTCTCCGTGATGCGCGAATCGACGATACGAGGCGACACGGTGCGCAAGATAGCCTGGCTGATCAGAGATGTTGAGAGCAGGCCATCCTGGACCGTGCTGACGAATGTTGCCCTGGAGCTAGGCCCCTGAACCCACTGACAGGGCGCTGAGACCGCTGAGGAACTCTGTGCGGCAACGATCCGCCCTGTCAGAGGTCTCTGCGGCTATAGATCTCTGACTATTACTTCGGAGGATCGCCCGACAGATTTCCCTGCATGAGAGTCGGTTGATCCCGCTCCTGGCGAGCTTTGTCCTCACGCCGGCAGGCACGCCCGAGTCTGGCCGGCGCCAGACGGCAGTTCCTGTCGAGAATTGGAACACGTTCGGATGCTGAGAGTGCACACGTGAAAAACCTAACGAGACGCTTCGCCCTCCTCGCCGCGGCTGCAACGCTGGCGCTCTCCTGTCGCTCGACCCAGACGCCTCCGCTGTCGGCTACCGATGTCGGCGTGCCGAGCCGAATCCCCGAACTCGGCGCTGCGAGCTACTCCGGGGATCGGCGCCCTGCCGTATTTCCCGCGTCGTGGCCTTACAAGGCGGGCCGCCGCGCCGTGTTCGCGGCGCACGGCATGGTGGCGAGCGACGCGCCGCTGGCCGGCGAGGCGGGGATCGAGATCATGCGGCGCGGGGGCAATGCGGTCGACGCGGCCGTCGCCGTGGGATTCGCTCTTGCCGTCGTCTATCCCGAGGCGGGGAACATTGGCGGCGGTGGATACATGGTGATCCACATGGCCGATGGCCGCGCCGCGGCGATCGATTACCGCGAGGTCGCGCCGCTCGCGGCGAGCCGCAACATGTACCTCGACGCGGAGGGCAACCTCACCGACAAGAGCATCGTCGGACCGCTGGCGTCGGGCGTGCCGGGAGCCGTCGCCGGCCTAACGAGTGCGCTCGCGAAGTATGGCACGATGCCGCTCGCGGCGGTAATGGCGCCGGCGATTCGTTATGCGGAGCAGGGCTTCGTCGTCGACAGTGCCTTCAGCCGCGCGATCACGGTGAACGCGAAGCTCATCGAGGAGTTCGGCGGGAAGGAGGTGTTCATGCCCGGTGGTACGGCGGTCGCGCCGGGATCGACGCTCCGCCAACCGGCGTTGGCGCGGACCCTCCACCGCATCGCCGATCAGGGCGCGGCGGGATTCTATCGCGGCGAGACGGCGCAGGCGATCGCGGACGAGATGCGCCGCGACGGCGGAATCATCACCACCGAGGATCTGGCGCGCTATCAGGCGATCTGGCGCGAGCCGGTGCGGTCGACGTACCGCGGCTACACCCTGTTCACGATGCCGCCGTCGTCCTCGGGCGGTGTCACGATTACGGAAACGCTCAACATTCTCGAAGGCTTCGATTCACTCTCCGCCTTCGGGAGCGCGCGCTACGCGCATCTCCTCGGCGACGCGTATCAGCGCGCCTTCGTCGACCGAAACTCGCAGCTCGCGGATCCCGCGTTCTATCCCGTGCCGATCGGTCGGTTGACGGACAAGCAGTACGCGGCGCGGTTGCGTGGGACCATCCAACCGGAGCGCGCGACGCCGACCACGGCCATCGAACAGTGGATGGAAAGCATGCGCCCTGGCGATCCAGCCCCGATCAAGCATGAAGGCACGGAGACGACGCACTACTCCGTCGTCGACGCAGCAGGAAACGCGGTCGCCACGACAACCACGCTGAACGCGCTCTATGGATCGGGCGTGTTCGTGAGCGCCGCGGGCTTCTTTCTCAACGACGAGATGGACGACTTCGCGGCGCAGCCAGGGAAACCGAACATGTTCGGCCTGGTGCAGGGCGAGGCGAACGCGATCCAGCCCGGAAAGCGGATGCTGAGCGCGATGTCACCAACGATCGTCCTCGATCGCGACGGCTCACTCCTGCTCGTCGTCGGCAGCCGCGGCGGCCCGCGCATCATCACGAGCACGTCGCAGGTGATTCTCAACGTGCTCGATCACCACATGATTCTCTCGGATGCGATGAGCGCTCCCCGGCTGCATCACCAGGCGCTTCCGGACACGTTGCGCGTCGAGCGGAACGGCCTCGAGCCCGCGGTGATGGACTCGCTCCGCGCGATGGGCTACGCCGTGTCGTGGACGGGCGGCATCGGACTCGTGAACGCCATCATGAAAGTCCGCGGCGGCTACGAGGGGATGTCTGATCCGAGATCTTCGGGACGACCGGTCGGATATTGATAGCTAGCAGTCCATAGCTGATAGCTATCCGCGAATTTGGAACGAAGCGTCGATGGGTGTAATTGCTGGACCACTTACCACTTCCCACTTCTCCCACTTCGTCCACTGACGGCTACGATTTTCAGCCAGCAGTCGCGAGAAACTGAAAAAAGGATTAGTCAGGGTAGGAGTGGAAAGTGGTAAATGGAGTATGAAAAATGGGGTGAGAGAGCCAAAGGCTCCCTCACCCCATCAACGTTTCGTTCCAAACTCCCAGATAGCTATCAGCTATGGATTGATAGCCGCCGTTAGGCGCGGACCTGCGTCGCCGAGTTGAGCTTGATCGTGACGGTGCTCGTGCTGTTGACGCAGCCCTCGTAGTTCGCCGTCGCGGCCGCGGCGGCCGCACCGGCTGCGGCGCCGACCGCGCCACCGATCACCGTCGACTTCGTGTTCTTGCCGAGGATCTGGCCGGCAATCGCACCGATGCCGGCGCCGATCGCGACCTTCTGGGCATCCTTGCTCTTCGGCTGATTGCGCACGCGGGTGATCGGCGCGCTCTCGATGCTTGCGTCGAGCGGATAGCTCCTGCCCCCAACGTTCACGGAATTCACGGCGAACTCCATGATGATCTGATCGTTGGAGTTCTCGCTGCGCTTGAGGTTCGTCACCGTGAGCGTGACCGTCGAGCCAGCGGGAATGGTCGCACCATTCGACCCCGTGACGGTATTCTGGGTCGTCATCGTGATCTTGTCACCAACCTTGTTGGTGTTCGTGCAGACGTTCGCCGTTGGCGTCAACGAGAGCGTGGTGCCGGCCGCGATGGTACCCACGGCGCCACCGCTGTTCGAGCCGCCCGCGCTCGGATGCGTGACGGTGTTGCCGCTCGCCGTCGTCGTGGGCGTATTCGGACGGGTGGACGGATTGCTCGTCGACCGCGAGGTCGTATTCGAGGGCCGCTGCGTCGTCCGAGGCGCTGTCTTCGTCGGATTCGACGTCGATGTCGGATTCGCCGGCACGTCCTTCAGCTGCGGTTGCGCGGCGGTGTCGCCGCGGTTTGCCATCGCGAGGTCGCGGCCGAGGGCCG
>DATEPP010000529.1:0-2183 GCA_035273165.1 Gemmatimonadaceae bacterium | reverse complement strand
CGGCGCAGGACGTTGCGGTTGCCCGCCGTGTCCGTTGCCGTGATCACGAGCCGGTGACGACCGGCCTTGAGCCGCTTCGCGTTGATTACGAGCGTGAAGCGCGAGCGGGTGGTCGTCTTGATCTTGTGGCCGTCGAGCGTGACCTTCACGCTCTTGACCGGTGCGGTCGTCTTGCTGATCGTGATGCGCACGCGCACGCGCGATGACGTCGTGCACGCCCTGCGCACGCCCGCCACGCCGATGGTCGGCGGGATCTTCTTCGGAGCCGCGGGCGCCGAAGGAGCGACTGGCGCGGCCGGCGGCGGAGCCGGAGCCAGCTCAAATGCGCCGATGTCGCAGTGGGCGAACTGTGGCCGCGTGACGCCGCGCTGATCCGTCGCCGGGCAGCCGGTGTCGTCGGCCGCGTCGAAGGCCGGGCTCGTGTTGTCGATCGCCCGCGTGAACGTCGGGCCGCCATTGTTCTGGAGCGGACCCAGCAGCGGATCCGCGTTCTGAACGTCACCGCTCGCGCCCGGCTGCGAGTTGTCGAAGCCACAGTCGGTGCCGTTCTCGAGGTTATGGCCCTGATCGACGATGTAGCCGTCCGAGTCGTAGCAGTTGTTCACTGCCCCGTCCTCGACGTTCATGGCCAGGATCGTGTTCTTCACGTTCACCGTGTCATCGGCGTACAGGCCGCCACCGTCGTGGTCGTAGGTGCTCTGGTTGAACGCAATCGTGTCGTTCAACAGGTTGAGGGTGCCGGCGTCGTTGCGAATGCCGCCGCCGTCGTCATCGTCGCTCAGGTTGTCGCTGATCGTGCTGTTGGTGATCGAGACGTCGTTGAACGTGAAGCCGCCTCTCGTCACGGCGTCACTTTGTGCGGAGTCGTTGTAGATGCCGCCGCCCGGGTAGTAGGCCGAGTTGTGGTCGATCGCCGAGCGGTCGATCGACATGTTGCCGTTGTTGTAGATGCCCCCGCCGTATCCGTAATTCGTGTTGCCTGAGATCGCGCTGTCGGTGACGGTCAGTGCCCCGCGATCGTTGTAAATGCCGCCACCGTTGCTTTCGTCGCTTTCGGCACCGAAGTTGTCGTTCACGGTGGACTGGGTGAGGGTGAGCGTGCCGCCGTCGTTGTATATGCCCGCTCCGTAGTACGCCGCGAAGTTGTTGTCCACGTGCGAGCGAAGAAGCGTGAGCGTTCCACCGTCGTTGTAGATGCCTCCACCGGATCCGTCGTCCAGGTAGCTGCCCGTGATGCTGGAATCGGTGAGGTTCACGGTGCCGCCGTCGTTGTAGATGCCGCCGCCGTACTCGTCCGGCGCGGTGTTCCGCTCCAGCAGCGTGTTGTTGAGGTTGACGGTGCCGTCGTTGTAGATGGCGCCGCCCTCATCGTCCTCAGCCTCGTTGCTTGAGAGGCGCGCGTTGTTGGTGGTGAATGTCGCGGTGTCGTCAACGAAAACAGCCCCACCCTCTCCGCCGAGCCCGTTGCGCAGCGTGACGTTGTCCACTTCGCCGTTGGCGCCGCTCAGCACCTCGAGCACTCGGTCATTGCCCTGTGCGTCGATGAAGGTGTTGTCTCTGGTGCCGCTGCTCGTGATCGTCACCTTGCCGCCGGTGTCGATCTCGAGCTGGCCGTCGAGCTTGTACGTGCCGGGAGCGAGCTGCACCACGTCGTCCCCCGGATTGGCATTGGCCGTTAGAACGGCGTCGCGCAACGTGCATGTGGCGTCGCACGTGCCGTCACCGCTGTCGCCGGTGTCGTTTACGGAATAGGTGTTCGCCTGCGCGATGGCAGGAAGAAGCAGAAGTGCAAGAGCCGATGCGAGCGCCAAGAGCCAGCTGCGCATCGACCCGCGTGAGGTGGGCGAGTCCACGGGGCCTCCGTATTCAGTTGCGAGTCCGAAACTGGACTACACCTATCCCACAATTCGCCGTACCGCAAAGCGGGCACGGCGCGAGTGTCAGAGGCCTGACAGGGGACTCACGGCGGCCAGCCAGCGCTCCGGGTCCTCGTCCACCTTCTCCACCTCGCCGAGCTTCTCGAGGTGGCGCAGATAGCAGAGGGTCTCCGAGAGGCCCCAGTTGACCATCATCGGCGTGAGCTCCACCTCTTCGCCGAGCAGATAGGGAACGATCTCGAACGGCGTGCGCTTCTCGTCCGTGATGGCAGTCCGCACGCGCTCCACGCGCTCGGCCACCGTTTT
>DATEPP010000528.1:0-5489 GCA_035273165.1 Gemmatimonadaceae bacterium | reverse complement strand
CCGGAGCGAGGATCGCGCCTTCTGGAGCGCGATCGACGAGATCATCGACATCGGACGCCAGGCGCGCCTTCCCGTTCAGGTCTCCCACACGAAGCTGGCGATGAAGTCGCTCTGGGGCCGCGGCGACAGCCTCATCGCGCTCCTCGACGGCGCCCGCGCGCGCGGGATCGACATCACCGCAGACGTGTATCCGTACCGCTACTGGCAGTCCGGACTCACTGTCCTCTTTCCCGAACGCAATTTCAATGATCGTCGCGCCGCCGAGTTCGCGCTCGACGAAGTGGCGCCGCCGAACGAGATCACGCTCACCCGCTACGAGCCGATGCCAGCCTACGCCGGCCACACGGTGGAGGAGATCGCGCGGATGCGCAGCACTGACCCCGCGACGACGCTCATGTGGCTCGTCAACGAAGCGGAGACGGCCGGGAAGGAAGGACGGCCTGCCGGCGAGACGATCATCGCGGCCTCGATGGACGAGCGCGACATCGCGAAGATCATCGCCTGGCCCTTCGCCAACATCTGCACTGACGGTGAGCTCGATGGCAAACATCCGCGCGGGTTCGGCAGCTTCACGCGTGTGCTTGGCCGCTACGTGCGAGAGCAGCACGTCGTGACGCTGCCCGAAGCAATCCGCAAGATGACGTCGCTCGCGGCAGCCAACGTCGGAATCCACGACCGCGGACGGATCGCGCCAGGGATGAGGGCCGACCTCGTCCTCTTCGACCCCAATACCGTCATCGACCGTGCGACGCCGCGTGAACCGCACGCGTTGTCCGTCGGCATCGTGAAGGTCTGGGTGAACGGCATGCTCGCTTACGATGAGGGTAAGGTTACTGGGGCGAGGGCGGGAGCGGGGATTCGTCGCGGAGAGTGAGCTGAAAACTGAGAGCTCGGCGCCGGGCTCTCACACCTCGGATCTCAGTCTCGTAACCCGCGGCGCGGTGACGCGTCCATCGATTGATGCTCAACACCCTCGGCGCGTTCATTGGCGGAACGATTGGCTGGTATGCGGGAGCCGTTGTCGGGACGACGACGGCCTTCGTGCTGAGCATGGTCGGGACCGCGGCCGGCATCTACGCCGCCAAGCGGTTTCGCGAGCGCTACGGCGCCTAACGATTCGGCAGCGGTACGGTTGGCCGGCGGAGCGTTAGTAGTGCCGTCGCCACCTCCCACAACGACAGCAGGGCGACCGCCGCGAACACAATGCGGCTCGGGTCGTCGAAGAAGAAGACGCCCACGAAGCCGCCGACGGCGGCGGCCCAGGCAAGCCATGCCAGCCATCGCGGACGCGAGGGGTCGCGCCACTCGATCCCGCCCAGCACGACGGCACCGAGTGCCACGATGAAGTTGCCGAAGCGCGCGGCGACGAGGACGCTCGGATGCGTTACGTCGTAGATCGTCGCCATCCCCGCGTCCCCCGCTGAGAACAGAGTGGCCATGCGCGCGCCCGAACCGGCCATGAAAGCGATGTCCAGGGCATTGAGTGCAATACCTGTTGTCACGATCGCGAGTGCGGCGACGAGCATGCCCGATGACCCGCGATCGACGACGAGTCGCACCCACACCCCGGCGATGACCAGTCCCGAACCGGCGAGCAGCGTGTGATGAATGGCGCTCCAGTAAGGCGTTGTCGCCATCGTTCGCAGCTGCGTGGCGGCGTCGCCGGCCAGCATTGGATGAAACACGGCGCCAACGCCGAGCAGGAATGTCCCCAGCAGCAGTGCGATGGCGAGCAGCCGAGCCAGACCCGTCACTTAGATTCTCCGCGGTGTTTCGCGACTCATCACATGAATGATCGCCGGCCGTCAACGTACGTCTGCGTCGTCACCGGCGCGAGCCGCGGAATTGGCAAGTCCACCGCCGCGGCGCTCGCCGCGCGCGGAGCGACCGTCGTGACGCTCGGCCGCGATCCGTCGCGCAATACGGTCGAGTGTGATCTCGCGTCGTTCGCGTCGATCCGACGCGCGGCCGCCGACATCACGGCGCGCTGGCCGCGCATCCATCTGCTCGTCAACAATGCCGGTGTTCAGCATCGCCGTCGTTGCATCAGCGCCGATGGCATCGAGGCGACTCTGGCCGTGAATCACCTCGCTCCCTTTCTGCTCACTCGGTTGCTCCTGCCCAGCCTCGAGGCCGCCGCGCCGGCGCGCGTCGTCACCGTATCGTCGTCGCTTGCGCGATGGGGACGCATCGACTTCGACGACCTCCAGCAGACGCGTCGCTACAACGGAACGCGGGCGTACCTCCAGTCCAAGCTCGCCAACGGCATGTTCACGATGTCGCTTGCCGAGCGCCTAACGACTCGCGGCGTCGCGGCGGTCTGTGTGTATCCGGGGCTGGTCGTCACCGACCTGTTGCGCGAGCGCTGGTGGTGGCGCGCCGCGTGGCTGCGGCCGCTGTGGCGCGCGCTCTTTCTCCATCCCGACGACGCGGCGCAGGCAGTGATTGGCGCGGCCACGGCGCCGCTGCCGGCCTCTGGCTGCTGTGTCACGTTAGGCGGGCGCACGGTGACTGTCCCGCGACCGGCGCGGGACCCGGGCCGACGGCTGCGTCTCTGGGACGCAACCGTTCGGCTTACCGGCGTCGATTTTCCCGCCTGATGGTAACGCTCCGCCGCCCGCGCCGACCCGAGTCCTACTACCAGCCCCGTCGGGACGACTTCGCGGCTGGAAGCGCGATCGCCGCCGGAATCCTGTATGCGCTCATTCGCGGCGCGCAGCACTGGCTGCTCATCGTTCGCGGCGTTCGACGCCTCGATCCGGCCCGCGGGCTCTTCAACTTCATGTGGGTCGTGGTGAAGGCCGCCCTCGTGGGCGCGCTCATCGGATTCGCCCTCGGCTGGATTGCCGGCTTCGTCTGGGAGCGGTGGCATCGCTGGCGTCGAGCCCGCCGCCACGCAACGTGAGCGCGATCCTTGGTTTTCCGGGAATTTTGGGAAAGCTGGAGCGAAGATGATGGCAGGCGATGCCGCCATCGCGACGTCGACAGCGAGTCCAGGAACGAGAGGCCAGGAGCGAGACGACAGGCGTGAGATCGAGGGCGATGTCAGACTTGAGGCAGGTCTAAATCCCTGAGACCGCCGTCGCTCTCACGCCTGCCCTCTCGGCCCTGGCCTCTCGCACCTGGACTGGTCCAGCGACGTCGCGATCCATGCTCGGCGATCAGCAGCCTTCGGTCGCTCTGATCACCTGCACGACAATCCCGAAATTCCCGGAAGAACCGATTCTGGCACGCCCGCTGCCGGAGAGGAGCGTAGGGCACCTCGACTTCACACTCACCCCTACGCATCGCGCCATGACCGACAATCACGAGCCTTCCAGCCATCGCCCGCAATATCGTCAGAACGATGACGTTCGCGAACCCACTCCGAGCGACCAGCGCAGCGATACCAAACCCGACTCACGCTTCGAGGCGCGTGGCGACGCGCGTGAGAACATTGGCAACAACGCCCGTGGAACCGATGCCAATCCCACGGGACCGGAGGGCAACGACACGTTTAAGCACCCGAAGCGCGATCCCGAAGACGACAGCTTCGACGACGATCTCAACGATCGCGGTTGATGCCGTGTCCGATTCCGGATAGTGTGATTGGTGGTTGGTCAGTGTGATCAGTCGATCTCCATTCCCACGACCGCCACAAACGCCAACCACCCGTCACCAACCACCAACCACCTAAATGGCTGACACGGCCGACATCGTGGTCGTGGGCGCGGGGATGGCTGGCATCGCCGCCGCGTACCATCTCGCGGCGCGCCGCGCCGCGCGCAATGTCGTGCTCATCGACGAGCGCGAGCCGCTGACGCTCACGAGCGATAAAGGCACGCAGGCCTACCGCAACTGGTGGCCCGGTCCTGACGCAACGATGCTGCGCTACATGACGCGCAGCATCGATCTCCTCGAGGAGATGGCCGACGAGAGCGGCAACGCGTTTCGCCTCAATCGGCGCGGATACGTCTTCGTTACCGCCGACGAGGAAGGCGTCGATCGCCTGCGCGCGACCGCGCGGGAGGTCTCCTCATTCGGTATGGGCGAGCTGCGAGAGCATGGATCTGCGTCCACGTCGTACCAGCCCCCGCCGCCTGAGGGCTACGACGGTCAACCCGAGGGCGCCGACTTGCTCGACGGCAGCGCCGCCTGTAGCGCCTTTCCCGGCCTTACAGCTGACACGAGAGCGGCACTCCACGTTCGTCGCGCTGGCTGGTTCAACGCCATCGCGTTAGGCGCGTGGATGCTCAAGCGTGCCCTCGGCGCCGGCGTCACCTTCGTGCGCGACCGCGTCACCTCGATCGACACCAGGGGCGGCCGCGTGCGCGGCGTAGGGCTCGCTTCGGGTGCCACGATCGAGTGTGCCCGTGCAGCGATTGCGGCGGGACCTGCCCTCCCCGACGTCCTGCGCACGCTCGACCTCGAGCTGCCACTCTTTCAGGAGCTCCACGCCAAGCTCACCCTGCGCGACACGCGCGGCGTCGTGAACCGCGCAACTCCGTTTCTCATCTGGAATGATCCCGTGGAGCTCCCATGGACGGAGCAGGAACGCGCGAAGCTTCGCGCCGAACCGAATGGATCGCGTCTGCTCCTTCCCTTCCCTGGCGGCGTCCATCTGCGACCAGTTGACGGCCCGCATGGCGACGAGCTGTACATCATCTGGACGTACGACGTCGAGCCGCGTCCCTTTGCATGGCCGCCGCGCTTCGATCGCCACTACGGCGAGATCGCGATCCGCGGCCTCGCGCGAATGCTGCCGGCAATGAAAGCGTACTTCGGCCACGGCGATCGCGGCTTCGTCGACGGAGGCTACTACTGCAAGACGCGCGAGAATCGGCCACTCGTCGGCCCTCTACCGGTCGAAGGCGCATACGTCCTCGGCGCGCTCTCCGGCTACGGCATCATGGGCTCGCACGCCGGCGCCGATCTCCTCGCTGCGCACCTGATGGGCGCTCGGCTGCCGGAGTACGCGAGCTGGTTCCTGCCGTCTCGCTACGACGACGCCGGCTACCGAGCCGAGATCGACCGATGGGGCGCGAACGTTGGCCAGCTGTAGGCGCGCTTCAGCGCGAGTACGGCGTCGTCGTGGCGATGTGTTGCAGCACCCGGTGATGAATGCGGCTTACGATGAGGTCGGCGAACACTCCCCAATAGCCAACCGGTGCGATGCGTAGCTCGTACCAGGTGCTGCCTTCCAATCGCGTGCGATTCCCCGAAAGGCGGACGAGACGAAACTCACCGCGCCGCGCTCGGAAGTAGCCATCGAGGTGCGGTGGGATCAGGCTCGGGTACAGACTCCATTCGCGGAGTGGCGCCGGCGACTGCACGACGTCGAACGACAGCCGCCGCGCTGTTTCCCAGATGCGAATCGGCTCGACGAATGGTCCGGTCGAGAACTCGCAGTAGCGCACGGCCCCACCCCCGGTGCCCTCGATGCGAGCTCGACGCGGGTACGCGATTCCCATTCGCCTAACGAGTCTGGGCGGCTCGGGCAGCTCCGGGAA
>DATEPP010000527.1:0-3199 GCA_035273165.1 Gemmatimonadaceae bacterium | reverse complement strand
CCCTGCACGACTTCTCGTACCCGCGTCAGCATCTCGCGCGCGATCGCGATCCCCTCCGCCGTCGCGTGCTCCTTCGATTTCTCAGTCGCGCGCCGCATCCGCGCGATCACCTCCGGAGGCACCGAGACCCCCGGCACCTCGTTCGCCAGGAACTCCGCATTCCGCAGCGACACCAGCGGCCAGATCCCGGCGATCACGGGGATCCGCACGTGCGCGATGGATTTCAAAAACTTCTCCAGCTGCGCCGCGTCGAACACCGGCTGCGTGATCGCGAACTCGGCGCCCGCTTCGACCTTCCACTCGAACCGCCGCAGCTCGTGCGCCGCGTCGATGGCCGCCGGATTCACGCCGACGCCGATCGCGAACTTGGTCGGCTCACCGATCGCGTTGCCGCCCGGATCCAGACCCCGGTTCAGGTTCCGCACGAGATTCGTGAGCCCGATCGAGTCGATGTCGAAGACCGCCGTCGCGTCGGGGTAGGGACCCATCTTCGGCGGATCGCCGGTGATGATGAGCAGATTCCGCAACCCGATCGCCGCCGCGCCTAACAAGTCACTCAGCATGCCGAGCAGGTTGCGGTCGCGACACGCGTAGTGCGTCACCGTCTCGATCCCCACCTGCTGCTCGATGAGCACACTCGTAAGCAGCGCGCCCATGCGGCTCTGCGCGCGCGGACCGTCGGGGACGTTCACCGCGTCCACGCCCGCGTCCTTGAGCTTCCGCACATCGGCGACCATCCGCGACCCATCCACTCCACGCGGCGGCACGATCTCGACCGACGTCACGAACTCGCCCCTGGCAATCCGCGATGCCCAGCGTGATCGCTCGGCGAATGGCGTGACGCGTGGCGCGTGGAGCGTGGCGTGGGGAACCGACTCGCCGCTTGCGACGCGCGGCGCGTCACGCGCCACGCTCTGCGCCAAGCGCGGATTCAACGGCCTGATCCCCTCGCAGATCGCCTTGATGTGCTCGGGCGTCGTTCCGCAGCAGCCGCCGAGGACCTTTGCGCCGGCGTGGATGAGATGGCGCGCGTAGGTGGCCATGTACTCGGCGCTCGCCATGTACATGCTGCGGCCGCCGACGTCGCGCGGCATCCCCGCGTTCGGCTGCGCGCTCAGCTTGCGTCGAGTTACCGACGCCATGCGCTCGATGCACTCGAGGATGATTTGCGGGCCCACCGAGCAATTCAGGCCGATCACGTCCGCACCCCAGCCGTCCAGCGCGCGTGCGACATCCTCCGCCGTCGCGCCGTACGACGTGCGGTGATCGGCGCCGATCGTCATCTGCGCGACGACCGGCATCGACGCGTCTACCTCGCGCGCGGCGCGAATCGCTTCCTTGATCTCGTGCAGATCGCCGAAGGTCTCGAGGATGAAGAGATCGGCGCCGCCCTCCTTGAGCGCGGTCATCTGCTCGCGGAACACCGCGCGCGCATCCGATTCGCTCGTTGGGCCGTATGGCTCGAGCCGGACGCCTAACGGGCCGACGGCGCCCGCGACGAGGACCGGATGCTCGGCGTCGTCCGCAACACCGCGCGCGAGCTGTGCCGCCGCGCGATTGATCGCTTCGACCTGCCCCTCGAGCCCGTACTGCGTCAACTTCAGTCGGTTGGCGCCGAAGCTGTTCGTCTCCAGCACTTCCGCGCCTGCTTTGACGTACTGACGATGAATTTCGCGAATGAGATCCGGTGAGCGCGTGTTCAGCTCGTCGTAGCACTGATTGATGAACACGCCGCGCTGGTAGAGCATCGTCCCCATCGCGCCATCGAAGAGGACGATCCGCTCCGGATCGATGAGCCGGTCGAGGAGCCGGCGCTCGGTCATCGCGACGTCACCGTCGAGAGCTCCCGCCGGTCCTGCGCGTCGCCCGCCTGCCCGCGGACGGCATAGTACTTCGCCTCGGGGTGGTGGACGATGATCGCCGCCGTGCTCTGCTCGGGCACGAGCTGGAACGCCGACGTCAGCTCCATCCCGAGCTCCCGTTCCGCCGGGAGCAGCTTGAACACCGTCGTGTGATCATCGAGATCCGGACAGGCACCATAGCCCCACGAGTAGCGCTTGCCACGACCGCCCGGTATCCCCAGCTCACGCCGAATCCGGCGATGCAGCCACTCGGCGAGCGCTTCCGCCGTCTCGACGGCGAGGCCATGCACGTAGAATGCTTCGGTGTACTCGCCGGCGGTTTGCAACTCTTGAAACTTCGTTGCCGCGTCGTCGCCGACGGTCACCACCTGCAGGCCCACGAGGTCCACGTCCGTCGAGTCCGTGGATCTGAAGTAGTCCGCAATGCAGAGACGCTCGCGGCCTTCCTGGCGTGGGAAGTGGAAGCGCGCAATCTCTCGTGTCGTACCGTCGCGGCCGTACGCCTCCGGATCGTAGATCAGGAGATCGTTGCCGCTCGACTGCGCCGGGAAGATTCCGTAGACGGCCTGCGGCTTCAGCCAGCCATCCCGTTTCGCCTCCGCCTCGAGCCGAGCGCGCACGGGCTCGAATTCGTTCTTCACGGTGGCCTCGTACTGCGGTCCCGAGCCACGCGCACCCCACTGCAGTCGATACAGCTCGTCGAGATCGAGGAGTGCGAAGACCTCGTCGAGGGGAATCTCGCCAGCGTGAAGCGTTCGAACGCCGAAGAAGGGTGCCGCCGGGACCGCGTGGTTCTGCGAGACATTGCTGCGCGCGCCGCCCTGGTCGCCGACGGCGATGTCCTTGCCGACGGTGGTGCGCAGGAAGACATCGTTGCGCGCATCCTCGAGCAGCTTCGCGACGAACGCGTCACGGCGCGTCTCGTCGTCGTTCTGCAGCAGGTCCATCGTCTCGAGGCCCTCGAATGCGTCCTTGCAGTAGAAGACGCCCGGTTCGTACGCGCGATCACCGTCCACGAACATCGCGCGCCGCCCGAAGCGTCGGTTGATGGCCGCGCCACCGATCAGCACCGGAATCTCGAGACCCCGTTTGTCGAGCTCCTGCACACAGAGCGGCATCTGCTTCGACGTCGAGACGAGCAGCGCCGACAGGCCGATCGCGTCCGCGTCGACCTCGAGTGCCTTCTCGATGATCGTGTTCACGGGCACCTGCTTGCCCAGGTCGTACACCGTGTAGCCGTTGTTCGAGAGGATCGTGTTCACGAGCGACTTGCCGATGTCGTGCACGTCCCCGTAGACCGTCGCGAGAACGACCTTTCCCTTCGTGTAGCCTTCGGC
>DATEPP010000526.1:0-33175 GCA_035273165.1 Gemmatimonadaceae bacterium | reverse complement strand
GGGCGTTCTCGGGGTAGTTTTCAGACTCCTTCCGCGAGCCTGACGCAGGCTCGCAGTCTGTCTATTCCGGTCGGTTTGCAGGGTCCTTCATGACCGCACCAAATAACCGAGAACGAATTCTCCCACGTCTCATCGACGAGGAGATCAAAGAGTCGTTCATCAACTATTCGATGAGCGTCATCGTGTCGCGCGCGCTGCCCGACGTGCGCGACGGACTGAAGCCGGTCCACCGGCGCATTCTGTACGCGATGAACGATCTCGGGCTGGTTCCCAACCGGCCCTTCAAGAAGTCGGCAACGGTCGTTGGCGACGTGCTCGGCCGCTTCCATCCACATGGTGACAGCGCGGTGTACGACGCGCTCGTCCGCATGGTGCAGGACTTCTCGCTCCGCTATCCGCTCGTGGATGGCCAGGGCAACTTCGGATCGATGGACGGCGATCCGGCGGCGGCGTACCGCTACACGGAAGCCCGCCTAACGCCGATCGCGATGGAGCTGCTGGCCGACATCGACAAGAACACCGTTGATTTCGCGCCGAACTTCGACGATCGATTGCAGGAGCCGAAGGTCCTCCCCGCGGGGCTGCCGAACCTGCTCGTGAATGGCTCGTCAGGCATCGCGGTGGGAATGGCGACGAACATTCCGCCGCACAACCTGCGCGAAGTCGTCAACGCGGTCCTCCATCTGATCGACAATCCGGAAGCGACGATTGCCGACCTGCGCAAGATCGTCAAGGGGCCGGACTTCCCGACTGGCGCCTACATCTACGGCCGTCAGGGCATCAAGGATTATCAGGAGACGGGGCGCGGCCGCATCGTCATGCGCGCGCGCGCCGTCATCGAGGAGCGGGAAACCTCGAACAAGTCGCAGATCGTCGTCACCGAGATCCCGTATCAGGTGAACCGCGCGAATCTCGTGAAATCGATCGCGGATCTCGTTCGCGACAAGAAGCTCGAGGGGATTTCCGACCTGCGCGACGAGTCGGCTGACGAGACTCGCATCGTCATCGAGTTGAAGCGCGACGCGATTCCGCGCGTCGTCCTCAACCAACTGTACAAGCACACCGCGATGCAGTCGACGTTCGGCGTCATCATGCTCGCGCTCGTGCCCGATCCAACGACGAAGCAGCTCGTGCCGAAGGTGATGCCGCTCCGCGAGATGCTGGAGCACTTCATCGCCCACCGCCACGAGGTGATCGTCCGGCGCGCGCAATTCGAGCTCGACAAGGCGCTCGAGCGCGAGCACATCCTCGAGGGTCTCAAGATCGCCGTCGACAACATCGACGAGGTCGTGCAGATCATCAGGAAGGCGAAGGATACGCCGACGGCGAGCGATCGCCTGCAGAAGCGGTTCAAGCTCTCGGAGCGTCAGGCCGAGGCGATCCTCAACATGCGGCTCGCCAGGCTCACTGGTCTCGAGATCGAGAAGCTCGAGGAGGAGCTCAAGGAAGTGCGCGGCATGATCAAGGAGCTGCGCGCGCTCCTCGAGTCGAAGCCGAAGCGGATGACGCTCATGAAGGACGAGCTCAAGGCGCTGGCGACCAAGTATGAGGATGAGCGGCGCACCGAGATCACGAGCGACGAGGGCGAGTTCACGATCGAGGATCTCATCGCCGAAGAGGAGATGGTCGTGACCATCTCGCACTCGGGCTACATCAAGCGGACCTCGGTCTCGACCTATAAGAAGCAGCGCCGTGGCGGCCGCGGCAACAACGGCGCGACGCTCAAGGACGAGGACTTTGTTGAGCATCTATTCATCGCGTCGACGCATGATTACGTGCTCATCTTCACCGAAGACGGCCGCTGCTTCTGGCTCAAGGTCCACGAGATTCCGCAGGCCGGCCGTGCCGCCAAGGGCAAGCCGGTGGTGAACATGATCAACGTGGCCGCCGAGACGAACGTCTCCGCTCTCGTGGCCGTGCGGGAATTCGCCGAGGATCAGTTCCTCCTTTTCGCGACGAAGAACGGCACGGTGAAGAAGACCCGGCTCTCCGAGTACTCCAACGTTCGGTCGAACGGCGTCAAGGCAGTGAAGATCGAGAGCGACGACGAGCTGATCGATGTCCAGATCACGAGTGGTACGAACGACATCGTGCTCGCGACGCGGCACGGACTCTCGATCCGCTTCCACGAAGCGGACGTTCGCGAGATGGGCCGTGACACGACCGGCGTCAAAGGCATCGAGCTCGGCGACGAAGACGAGGTCATCGGCATGGTCGTCATCAAGCGCGAGGCCAACCTGCTCGTCGTGACGGAGAAGGGGATGGGCAAGTGCTCGCCGATCGACGAGTATCGCGTCCAGAAGCGCGGTGGAAAGGGAATCATCACTGTCCACCGGACCGAGAAGACGGGCGACGCCGTGTCGATCAAGGAGGTGCTGCCTGACGATGAGTTGATGCTCATCACCAAGCAGGGCGTTGCCATCCGGATGCCGGTAAAGGGAATTCGCGTTTCCGGACGCAATACCCAGGGCGTGAAGCTGGTGAACCTCGACGCGAACGATCTGGTGATGGATGTCGCCCGCGTCGTGCCGGAGGACGAAGGCGACGTTGCCGGAGACGATACGGGTGAGCCCGTGAGCGTCGGCCCGGAGGACGAGGAGGAGTAATTACCAACCGGACGAAATGACGGATGGTGAAATAGAGCCGCGACTGAATGTTGTACATCAGTCGCGGCTCGCGGCTCGCTGTGGCGGGCCGCGAGCGCCGATGCTAGCTTAGGCGGCCCTCCCTCCGCCGCCGCTATGCGCTGATTGATTTCGTCGGGCGCAGTCGCATCCACGTCTTCATGGTTCCTGACGGTGCGGGCGACACCGCGGGCAAGGGGAGCGCTCGATCAAACAATAGGGAGTGTGGTGAGCATGACGACGATGTCCGCGAGCGAAATCGCGCTCGTGACGCTCGACGATATCGAGAGCGCGGCGCGGGGTTTGGCGGGCGTGGCCGTTCGCACTCCACTGCTCGCTTTCGAGGCAGTGGCCGAGCAGATCGGTGCACCGGTATTCGTGAAGCCCGAAATGCTTCAGCGCGGTGGCGCGTTCAAGTTCCGCGGTGCGTATACCTACCTGTCGCGTCTCACGCCCGCCGAACGCGAGCGAGGCGTGATCGCGCCGTCATCCGGCAATCACGCACAAGCGGTTGCTCTCGCGGCCAGCCTGTTCGGTGTGCCGGCAACGGTCGTGATGCCAACGACGGTCACTCCCGCGAAGCGCTCCGGTGCGGAGCGACTTGGAGCGCGGGTCATTCTCGCCGGCACCACGACGCGCGACCGCTACGAGAAGGCGCTCGAGATTGTGCAAACCGAAGGCGGCACGCTCGTACCACCCTACGACGATCCGAACATCATCGCCGGCCAGGGAACGCTCGGCCTCGAGATCGCCAACGATGTGCCTGAAGTCGGCACCGTCGTGGTGCAGGTCGGCGGGGGTGGACTCAGCGCCGGCGTCGCCACGGCGATCAAGCAGAGAGTACCAACCGCGCGCGTCGTCGCCGTCGAGCCCGCGGGCGCGCCGAAGCTCAGCCGAGCACGTGAGGCGGGGAGGCCGGTTCGTCTCGAGAAGACGAGCAGTCTCGCCGATGGTTTGATGGCGGTCGAGATCGGTCGTTTACCATTTGCGCATCTGGAACGCTACGTCGACGAGGTCGTGACCGTCGACGACGCCGCGCTCGCGCCGGCCGTGCAGCTCCTGCTCGATCGCATGAAGCTGGTGGCCGAGCCGAGCGGGGCGATTACGATCGCGGCACTGATGCAGGGTCTCGTTAGGCCGTCTGACTCGCGCCCCGTCGTCGCGGTCCTGAGCGGCGGCAACGTCGAGTGGGCGGGACTGCGGGAGCTGCTCGCGCGTGCGTGACGGTGTCGTTCCTCTGCAGACCACTCCCCGAACCGATGCGCCATTTGTAAGCCGAGCCACCGGCGCGCCGGCGCACGTCCTCGTCGCGGACGAGGATCCGGTGGCGAGTGGCGCGCTCGCGTGGCTGCTGCGCGAACAGGGCTATCAGGTCACCAGCGTCAGTGACCGCCAGCGGCTCATCGACGTGCTCGAGCGAACGCGGCCCGATCTGTTGCTCCTCGACATCGAGGACCTCGGCGCGGTCGGTGAGCAGCTGCTCGAGCGCGTCAAAGGCGACGAGCGGTGGCGGGACGTTCCGATCGTCGTGGCGACGCATCTGCCGATGAATGGAAAGGCGATGAGCGCACTCGTGCCGCCG
Organism: Gemmatimonadaceae bacterium; assembly: GCA_035273165.1. Taxonomy (GTDB): domain Bacteria; phylum Gemmatimonadota; class Gemmatimonadetes; order Gemmatimonadales; family Gemmatimonadaceae; genus AG2. Next base: position 28,969 of record DATEPP010000526.1, on the reverse strand, counting down.
CGGATCGCCGACGATTACGTGACGAAGCCATTTCGTGTCCCTGAATTGCTCGCCCGCATCAACACCCAGCTCCGGGCGCAGAGCGAGCTTCGCTCGGCGCGGGCCGCGCTCGCCGCGGCGCGTGCGGAGCTCGAGCGGGCGCGTGAGGACGTCGCGAGCAACCGACAGATCGTCGACATTCTTCACGAGGTGACCGGAGAGCTCTCGGCGACGGAGATTTATCGCATCCTCGTACGCCGGGTATCACGCGCGCTCTCGCTCTCGCGATGCTCGGTCGTGCTGGCGAGCGCCGGAGACGAGACGGGCGCGGTGGTGGCGTCGTTCGAGGACCCGACGACGCCCAATCTCGAGATCCGACTCGAGCGCTATCCCGAGATCGTCGCCGCGCTCGAATCGCAGCGTCCCGTGCTCATCCGCGACGCGCAGAGCGACGTCATGTTTGAGCAAGTTCGAAAGGTGTGGTCGCAGGAAGCGCGCGACGTTCCCGTGCGGTCGGTCGCGGCGTTGCCGTTCAACGTCGACCGATGGCGATCGGGCGCGCTCGTGCTCCGGACGGAACGGCACGAGCGCGATCTCACGCACGACGACGTCGAGTTTGCGGAAACCGTGGTCAATGCCGCGGTCGCCGCGATCAAGCGTGCCCAGGCGCTCGAGTCGACCCGCGCCGACAACCGCCGGCTCGAGGCGCTCGCGACGACCGACCCCCTCACGCGGCTCCTCAATCGCCGCGCCCTGCTGGAGCGGCTCTCGCGCGAGATCGATCGCGCGAAGCGATACGAGTCGATGCTCACGCTCCTGCTGCTCGACATCGATCATTTCAAGCGTATCAACGACGAGCGAGGACACCTCGTCGGCGACGCGGTGCTGCGACAGATCGGCGCGCTCGTCGAAGCATCGGTGCGCACGGTGGACATCGCGGCGCGCTACGGAGGTGAGGAGTTCGTCCTTCTGCTGCCCGAGACGTCGCAGGACGGAGGGATCATCTTCGCCGAACGGTTGCGGGAATCGATCGAGCGCTATCCATTCGACGCCAGTGGGGAAGAGCCGCTGCATTTGACGGCCAGCATCGGTGTGGCCACCTTTCCATCGCCGCGCGTGGAGTCGACCGAGGACCTCTTCGCGCGGGCCGACGAGGCGCTCTATCGAGCGAAGTCGAGTGGCCGAAACCAGGTGCGCACCTGATGAACCGCTGCCCCGCCTGCGGACAGACGTATCCCACCGAGGCGAAATTCTGCCCTCGCGACGGCTCGCGCCTTGTCTCGCGGTCGATTTTGTCGCCACCGTCGGCGCCGAGGGGCGCCGATAAGCCGGCGGCAACGGCACCAGCGGGAGCGGATACGCCGTCACGGGCGACGGAAGCGCCAGCGCGTCTCATGCGCAAGACGCCGCTCACGCCGGCGAACCTCATCGGGAAGATCCTCGACGGACGCTACCGCATGGTGACCAAGGTCGGCGAGGGCGGGATGTCGTTCGTCTATCTCGCGCTCGACGTCGCGACACAGGAACGCTACGCGATCAAGGTGCTATCGCCGCAGCTGTCCGAGGACGCGAATGCGATGGCGCGCCTCCGGCGGGAGGCAGGGCTTGGAATGCGGCTCGCCCATCCGAACGTGTGCCACATCATGCGCCTTGGCGAGACGGAAGACGGTCTCGTGTACGTGGTGATGCCGTTCGTCGAGGGGGAACTCCTGGCCGATCGCACCAACCGGCTTGGCCAGATTTCGCTCGAGGACACGGTGCGATTCGTCCGCGACATGGCGGAAGGCCTGCACGTCGCGCATCAGCTCAAGATCGTGCACCGCGATCTCAAGCCCGAGAACGTGATGATCTGCCGTCGCGAGGATGGGACGGAGTACGCCGTGGTGATGGACTTCGGCCTCGCCAAGGAGCGACGCGCTGACGCCGAGCTGCAGAAGCTCACCGCGACCGGGATCATCCTCGGGACGCCGGAGTTCATGAGTCCGGAACAGCTCCGCGGCAAGTCGCTGGACGCACGGACGGACATCTACTCGCTCGCGCTTCTCGTCTATGAGATGCTGACGGGAAAGCTCCCCTTCCTCGGCCGAACGCAGCAGGAGATGATGATCGCGCGGCTGCGGAACGATCCGATTCCGCTCCGGCGGATGCGCAGCGACCTGTCGCTGCCGGAAGCAGTTGAGCGTGTGCTCAACAAGGCGATGCAGCGCGCCCCTGAGGGGCGCTATCAGACGACGCTCGAGTTCGCGGAGGCGTTTGCCGCGGCGGCCGAAGACGGGAGCCCGCCATCCGAATCACGAATTCTCGGCAAGCTCTTCGGGCGCTGAGGCACGTCGCGATGTCCCGAACGCTGCTCGCTCTGGCGCTCTGCCTGGCGGGAGCGCCATTGCCGGGGCAGGTCCAGGTTGGCCCCGGCGCCACGCGCGACGCCGCGACGACCATGCCCTACCGGCCTGGCGTCGACATCCTGAGCTACGACCTATCGCTCGAGCTGCCGCGCACCGGCAATGTCATTCGCGGCGTCGCTACGCTCGCGGTCAGGTACACCACGCGGCTCGACACACTGGTGCTCGACCTCGTCCGGCTTACTGTGGACAGCGTGCGCTCGGACGGAGCACGCGTCGCATTCACGCGCACGCCTAACGAGATCCACATCCCATTCCGCCCGAATGGGAAGCAGGCGGTGCAGATCGAGGTGACGTATCACGGCGCGGTGGAGGATGGCCTCATCGTACGCACGGACAGCGCCGGCCGATGGACGGGCTTCGGGGACAACTGGCCCAACCGGGCGCGCTACTGGATTCCCAGCGTCGATCATCCGAGCGACAAAGCGACCGTGAGCTGGACCGTGACGGCACCAGCCGAGCGCACCGTCGTGGCCAATGGCGCCTTCGTCGACCGCACGACGCTCCCTGATGGCCGGGTGCGTACGCGGTGGCGCGAGTCGCATCCGATTGCCGTCTACCTGATGGTGATCGCCGCGGCACCGCTGGTGGAATATCCGTTGGGCAACACTGCGTGCGGATACGGTGCGGTTACGGCCGAGGGCAGCGCGCACGACGTGAAAAACTGCGTCAAGCAGTTCGTGTATGTCGCACCGGAGCAGAGGCCGACGCTGCCCGGCGCCTTCAGCCAGGCCGGTGAGATCGTTCGCTATTTCTCATCGCTCGTCGGCAACTTTCCCTACGAGAAGCTCGCGCACCTGCAGTCGTCGACGCGCTTCGGCGGGATGGAGAACGCCACCGCGATCTTCTACGATGACGCCGCGTTTCGCCGGGGCCGGATGAACGAAGGACTCATCGCCCACGAAACCGCGCACCAGTGGTTCGGCGATGCGGTGACCGAGCGAGAGTGGCCGCATCTCTGGCTATCGGAGGGATTCGCAACGTATTTCGCTGCGCTCTGGGCGGCGCACGCGCATGGGGACAGCGCCTTTCACGCCGCGATGGCGTCGATCAGGTCCGCGGTGCTCGCCGATCCGGTGGACGTGCCGACGCATCCGGTGATCGATACAGTCCCTCGCGAGATTCTCTCCCTCCTCAATCGCAACAGCTACGAGAAGGGCGGATTCGTCCTCCACATGCTGCGCCGGCAGGTCGGGGACAGCGCCTTCTTCGGCGCCCTGCGCTCATACTATGCCACGTATCGGGACGGGACGGCCCTCACGGACGATCTGCGTCAGGAGATGGAGCGAACGAGCGGCCAGCAGCTGGGCTGGTTCTTCGATCAGTGGCTCCGCCGCCCGGGCTTCCCGGAGCTGGACGTGACCTGGTCGTCCGATCCGTCGTCGCAGCAGGTAACGCTCGACATCGTGCAGGGCTCACGCTTTGGTGCGTACGGCTTTCCGCTCACCGTGGAGCTGCGCGCCGCCAACGGCGCAACGGAACGGGCTACCGTCGTCGTTCCGGCAGAGTCCCGCGCACGGATCGCGCTGCCACGCGGCGCGCATCCGTTCACCCCGACGACTGTCGTGGTGGATCCGGACGTCGAGCTGCTGGCGCGTATCGACGTTCACTCCAGGTAGCAGAACAATGACAGATCTCTACGTGCGCCGAATACGGCGCCGGCCGACCGTGTTCTGTTTCACGATCGCGACGCTGGCCTTCGCGCCCGCGCCGGCATTCGCGCAGTGGGGCGCGACCGTCGGGCAGGCAGATTCGCTCCTGGCGTCCGGACACGTCTCGACTGCGGAGTCGGTGTACTACGCGACCTCCAGTGCCCGTCCGCGGGACGCGGTCGCGCGCGCCGCACTCGGCCGTTACCTCGCGTCGCGCGGTGCCCTGCGCATCGGTGCCGTACTCCTCGAGGAAGCGCGGCTCTTTGGCGGCGATAGTGCCAGCATCGCCCGCTCGCTCGCGCCGATCTACGGATCGTTAGGCGACTACCGCGCGCTCGCGGTGCTTCCGGCATCGCCGCTGTCGCGCCCGGAGCAGAGTCGGACGCGCTGGCTCGTGAGCCACGCCCCGGTGCTGGAGTTTCCAGATTCCGTCGCCAAGCTGCCATACAGGCCAATCAGCGATGGATCGGGAATCGGCACGGTCTCCATCGGAATCGGCGATCGTGCCGTGGACGCGGTGGTCGATGCGAGCGTCTCGGGCGTCGTCGTCCGCGGTCGCCAGGCGCGCCGGCGGAGTGGAATGCGGGTGTTCGGCGAGGATTCGACAGGAGTCGTTGCCGTCGTTTCCGAGCTTCGCCTCGGCGACGTTGTGTTGAGCAACGTTCCAGCCCGTCTCGAGACCGATACCGCGCATGCTCCGCAGGGAGCACGTTCGGGGACGTTCGTAGGCGTTGACGTGCTGCGACGGCTCGCGCCGACGTTCGATCCGATTGCGGATACGATCACACTGCGCCGCAGCGGTCAGATCGGTCAGACGACGGTTGGAACGCGCTCGCCAATGCTGCTCGACGCCCAGGGCCTGCGCGTGCTCGTCGACGGTCGATGGGAGAGCCCCGCCTCACGAGCGACGGCGCAGCTTCTCGCTACGCGCCGCTGGATTCTCGACGCGAAGCGCGGGACGATCATCATTCAGTGATCGCTATTTCCCCACGTGCTGTAGCTCGACCATCAAACAGCGATCCTGCACGACGTCGATCCCCGCGCGCGCGAAGCGCTCGGCTGCCTCGTCGTTGCGAATGCCGAGCTGAAACCAGACGGATTTCGGGCGCTTACTGATGATGTCGTCGACGTGCTCCGGAATCTTGTGTGACCGCCGGAAGACATTGACCATGTCGATCGAGCCCGGCACGGCGGCGATGGTGCGATACACGCGTTCGCCGAGGATCTCGGTGACGTCCGGGTAGTAGACAGGCACCGGGACGATCTCGAAGCCGGCATCGCGCGCGTACTCAGGGACGTAATACGCCGGTGCGCCGGACTCTTCGATCTTGATGCCCAACACGGCAATGCGGTGCGTTGCCTCGAGCACGCGCCGTATGCCCGCGTCGTCCTCGATCAGATGTCGGTGCCACTCGTTGTCGCCTCGCGTTGCCGTAGCTGCAGTCATGTTCCTCGATGGCCGAATTTCGTGTCGGTGGTTGTATAGATCGTCAATTTCCATTCCCCACGCCGACGGTCTCGTCTGCCACGCGCGGCGCGACGCGTTTAGTTTCCCGTTGGCCGCACCAGCTTTTCTCTTCCTGGAGATGTTCACGAAATGCGGATGCTCGTTCTCGGAGCCGGACTTCAAGGCTCCGCTTGTGCGTTTGATCTGTTGCAGGACAAGGAAGTCGAACAGGTTCGACTGGCTGATCTGAAGATCAGCCATCTCCCAGATTTTCTGGCGCCGTACTCCGGCCGGCGATTGCTGCCGACGCCGCTCGACGTTCGCGACCAGGACGCGGTGCGCGGTCTGATGCGCGAATGCGACGCGGTGATGAGCGCGATTCCGTACTACTTCAACTTCGACCTGGCGCGTCTCGCCGTCGAAGCGGGCGTTCACTTCACAGACCTCGGCGGCAACACTGAGATCGTGAATCAGCAGAAGACCCTGGACGGCGAGGCGCGTCGCAAGCAGATCACGGTCGTCCCGGATACTGGCGTTGCTCCCGGAATGGTCAACATCCTCGCGGAACACGGCATTCGCCAGCTGGACGCTGTGCGCTCCGTGCGAATCTACGTCGGTGGATTGCCGCAGAATCCCGAGCCGCCACTCAATTATCAGATCGTGTACTCGCTCCACGGCGTACTCGATTACTACACGACGCTCTCGTGGGTGCTGCGCGGCGGCAAGCGCACGCAGGTTCGCGCTCTCTCGGAGCTCGAGCCAGTGCGCTTCGGTGACGGCGTCGGCGAGCTCGAGGCGTTCCATACGGCCGGCGGCCTCTCGACGATGGCGTTTCGCTATGAGGGCAAGATCGCGGAAATGGAGTACAAAACCCTCCGGTACCCGGGACACGCCGAGCGGATGGAGGCTATCCGCGAGCTCGGGCTGCTCGATACAGAGCCGGTAGACGTCAACGGCATGAAGGTCGTACCGCGTGATGCGTTCATTGCGATCGTCGGCCCACGCCTCACGAAGCCGGAAGGCAAGGACCTCGTTGCCTTACGAGTGATCGTGAGTGGCACGAAGGGTGGGAAAGAAAAGGCGCTGACCTTCGAGCTCGTCGCGCGCTACGACGAGCGCAATCACATCAGCGCCATGATGCAGACCACCGGGTACTCGCTCTCGATCACGGGCATGATGCAGGTGCGTGGCCAGGTGAAGCCCGCGGGCGTTCACACGCCTGACGAGTGCGTGCCGGCGGAGGCGTACATCGCCGAGCTGGCGAAGCGGGGGATGAAGATAGTGACGAGTGGCTAGTGGCGAGTGGCGAGTGGCGAGTGGCGAGTGGCGAGCGAAACGGAAAGGCCGGCGATTCGCGCCGGCCTTCGGAATTACTCACCACTAACCACTCGCCACTCGTCACTCTCTAACAAACTCCGCCAGCGTCGCGCCCATCTGGTCCATCGCGAGCTTGGCGTTCCAGCGATCGCTGCCGTTGTAGATGAAGGAAAAGGCGAGAATCTCGCCATTCTTCGCCGTGACGTAGCCGCCTAATGAGGCGACGGTATTGGTCGTGCCGGTCTTCGCGTGGAGATTGCCGCGCGCCGGCGTGGATCGAGCGCGATGCCGGAGCGTACCCGATTCACCCTCCAGCGGCAGCGAGGCGTGGAAGGTCGCGCCCCACGGCGCCTGATGCGCGTAGGAGAGCAACTCCACCATCGAACGCGGCGTTACGCGATCGAGCACGGACAATCCGCTGCCGTCGGAGACCTGCACGTCCTGCGGGCGCGCGCCGACCTTCTCCGAGAGCAACGACCGGAGCGTCGCGAGCCCCGTCGTCGCGGAGCCGGCCTGGTCGGGCGTCGCCGCGTGCGCCGCGTCGCGGAACAGCAGTTCGGCGAACAGATTGATGCTCTCCCGATTCATCTCGGCGATGATGTACGCGAGGGGCGGCGAGACCAGCGACGCAACCTCGGTCGCGTTGCTCGGTGTTGATCCAACGGTCACCCGCCCGTCGACGACCACGCCTGCCTTCTCGAGTGCGGCCCGGAGCGCCCCCGTGGTGAATGACGCCGGATCGTCGACGACGAGTGAGTACCGCTGCGGCGGCGCCGACTTCCCGATCGTGCCACGAACGAGAATGCTGCCGTCCTTCTGCCTAACGGCGCTGATCCGCCCCCGGCTCCCGCTTACCACGCGCACCGTGCTCTGCACGGGAATCGTCGTCGTTGCCGGATCGAGCGTCACCGCGGCGTTCTTGCCATCCGCCTGCACGACGACCCACACGAGATTCTCATTGAGCGACAGCGCCGAGACGCGGGCTGCGTACGCGGCTCCGAGATAGCGCGAGAGCCACCCTTCCGGCACGAGCTGCGGGTCGAACGCGCTTGCGTCTCCGATGATATCGCCGTGGATGTGGTGAATCCCGGCTGCCGCGATCAACCGTGCGAGTGAGTCCATCGGATTGATCGCCCCCCAGAAGCGGGGCGACAGCGACGGATCGCCACCGCCGCGCAGATAGAGACTGCCCTCGAGCGTTCCGTCGGGCCCGACCTGGCTCTCACGAAGGGCCGACGTCTTGAACTGGTAATCAGGACCGAAGCGGTCGAGCGCGAGCACCGACGTGTACATCTTCATCGTCGACGCCGGCTGCATCATCGCGTCCGGACTCGCCCGAAAGAGCGTATCCCCGCGCGTGAGCGACACGACCATCACGCCCCAATGGCCGCTCCTCGTGTGCTGGGTGAGGGCCGAACCGAGGTCGTCGTTCAGCGAGTCGAGGCCGCGGGGCGACGTCCACGAGAGTACGCTCCGCCGATTCGCCACTTCGCCGCCGCGACTCACACTGCTGCGTGTGGTCTTCCGACGGGGGCGAGTCGACTTCGGCTTCGTGCTCTTCCGCGGCGTACCGGGCGTGGAATCTCCGATCCCACCATCCTGCTGTGTCGCCTGCGCCGTCGACGCCAGCGCGTTCGCAGCGTGGCCCACGGTGACAGACGCACAGAGCGCTCCCGCCGCGCACATCGAGACGAATGCGAATCGTTCGACAAAGCGAGGCCAGAGTCGATTTTCAGAGAAGGTGCGACGACCGTTCATAGCGTCTGAGGTGGCAACTCGTGTTCCAGTTTCTCTACCCTTCGCACGCGGATTCGCTCCGGTTTCGCACCGGCAGCAGAGGGGCAACGAGATGCGGGAGTAGAAGTTCGCGCTCAGACCTTGAGGAAGATCTTGCGGCGGTAGAGCACCACCAGAATGCCAAACCAGAGTCCGACGAAGCAGAGCGCGAACGCGAGCGACGCATTGACAGGCGTCAGCCAGGACGCAAAGAGCGATTGATAGATGGCACTCTCGAGAGGCACGCGCTCGCCCCGATACTGAACGAAGATCACCGAGTAGATCAGCCGCGCCAGGAGACCCGAGCCCATGAAGGCGATGAGTGGGTTCGTTCCATAGATCACGAAGAAGCTCGTCCAGCGTCGTAGCCCGTGGACGTCCACGAGCCACATGATCGTCGCGATCGAAACGGCAGCCAGGCCGGCGGTGAAGAGGACATAGGAGCTGGTCCAGATGCTCTTGTTGATCGGGAAACCCCAATTCCAGACCATCCCGAACGTCATCGCCAGGCAGCCGACGGCGAACAACGCGTTCAGACGCTCCTCTATCGTCCGCTCGCTCCCGATCCATCGCCCGGCGAGCACGCCGAGCATCGCCGTGCAGATCGCGGGGATGGTCGAGAAGAGCCCCTCGGGATCGAAGGTGAGGCTACCGGTCCAGATGTGATTGCCGAGACCAAATCGGCTCCAATCGAGGAAGAAGCGATCCCAGTACGCTGCCATCGTTCCCGACGGAACGTCGAGCAGCATCCCTCCCAACGTTCCATTGGTGCCCGGCACGGGAAGCACCGTCATCGCGAGCCAGTAGCCGAGGAGGAGGGCTCCGATCGTCACGACGATGCGCTTGATGCTGGCGCGCTGGGTGAGCAGCGCCGCGCACATGTAGGCGAGGCCGATGCGCTGGAGCACGCCCATGATGCGCCAGTGGAAGAGCCGATCGACGACGCGCTGCAGGAAGGTCGGATCGGCCACTCCGCTCACGGCGCCCCAGGTGAAGAAGGGAAATCCGTTGAGAAGAAAGCCGAGCAGAAAGATCATCGCGCCGCGACGAAGGATCTGACGGCGGACGTCACCCTCGTCCGCACCGCGCGCGCGTCGCGCGCTCAGCGAGAGATGGGTGGTGATGCCGACGATGAAAAGAAAGAAGGGAAAGACGAGATCGGTCGGAGTCCAACCGTTCCAGGGCGCGTGCTCCAGCGGCGGATAGATCGCGCTCCAGGTCCCCGGATCGTTCACGAGCAGCATGCCCGCCACCGTCAGGCCGCGAAAGACGTCCAGCGACAGCAGCCGCTCGCGCGACCGTTTCGGACCCGCCGCGACGCCGCTCGGGCGATCAGCGACCGTGCCGAGCTTTTCGCTAGGGGGAACGAGCGTAGTGGACATGGGAGGGCCTCGGACTGAAGGCTGAATGCTGGAAGGTGTTAGGTGCTAGGTGGTGGGTGCTAGAACTGACAGTTGTCAGCTTCCTAGCACCTAGCACCCACCACCTAGCACCTCTTGACGATCTACCGCGACGCCGGCAAATGAGCTCCCGCCGCGGCCACCTGTGCTCCCGCGACCGTCTCGTCTCCTTCGTGCTGCTGCCATCGAAAGAAGATGACCGAGATGACCGCGAAAAAGAACAAGCCGCCGGGGATCCACATGATGAGTCCCCCGATCAGTTGGTCCTGCATCGGCGAGATACCCCAGATCCGCGGCGCGGTGGCATAGGCCGGGTAAAGCACCGAATTGGCGTATGCGATGTAGACCGCGACGATCGACATCGGGATGCTCATCAGGAAGAGGTAGAGCATCTGCAGCGGATAGGCGAGACGCGGCAGCTCGGGGAGCGGGCTCAGGATCGGCCACCACATCAGTACCGCCGCGACGAGAAACATGAGATGCTGGACGATGTGCACGTTGTGGTGCGCCATCGCGAGGTTGTAGAGCGGCGGCAGGTGCCACGCGGCCATGACGACGTTGAAGATCGCGAAGGCGCGCAGCGGGTTCGTCACCCAGCGCGCCACGGCACGCACCGGTCGCGAAGCGAGGGCAGGGCGCAGCATCCATCCTGGCGTCGCCATGATGAGCAGCGGCGCCACGACGAGCGCGAGCACGAGATGCTGCACCATGTGCGCGCTGAAGAGATAGGAGTCGCTCAGGTCGTGCAGCCAGCCGTTCAGCGAGAGAAAGAGCGTGATCAGCGCGATGGCGAGCACCGTCGGCTTTGCTCGACCGAGCGGCGCCCCGCCTGCCTGGCGGTGAACGCGTTCGCGCCACGCGTAGAGCGCGGCGAGCGCGAGAATGCCGACGACAGTGCTGCCGTGGACGGAAAAGCGCGACGCACTCAGCGTCGCGCCCGTGTGCAACAGACCGAAAACGTGCAGCGGTACGATCATCCGGTGCGAATGACGAGCTTCGCGAAGAGGAACATCAGGGCGACGATCGTCGTCATCGCGATGATGAGGGGACCGGTGAAAAGAGCGCGAAAGAGCTTGTGATCGTACTTGAGGTGCATATAGAACAGCACCACGATCGCGAACTTCACCGCCGACATCGTGAGCAGCGCCGGGATGAACAGGCGCGACGCCACGAACGCCGGGATGTAATAGACCCACACCTCGACGATGGTGATGACGGTGAGAATGAGCGCAACCCACTTGTACGTCCCCCAGGTGGGATGCTCGTGCACCTCGCCGGCGGCAACATGTGCCTCGGCCGATGCGAGAGTTTCGGGGGTGCCGTGGTGCACGGGTTCGTGAGCCATGTAGGTCGCCGCTAACGGATGAGGTACACGAGTGTGAAGATCGCGATCCAGACGACGTCGACGAAGTGCCAGTAGAGCGCGGAGATGTCGACGAGAAGCGCGTCGCGTGGACCGAGTCCGCGTTTGACGTCGATGGCGAGGAGCGTCAACAGCCAGAGCACGCCAGCCGTCACGTGCGCGCCGTGAAAGCCGGTGAGGGTGAAGAACGAGGAGCCGAAGAGATTCGTCCTGATCGTCAACCCTTCATGCACGAACGACGTGAACTCGTACGCCTGGTAGCAGAGAAAGCCCGCGCCGAGGATGGCGGTCGCGAGCAGCCAGAGCTTGGACGACTCGAGGAGCCGGCCGCCCCAACCAGGTCCAGCCCAGCCAGGCTTGTCCTTGTTCTCGACGGCGGCCAGCGCGAGCACCATCGCCAGCGACGACATCAGGAGCACGAACGTCGACTGCGACGTCACCGGGATGTTGAGGATGGGCTTGAAGAGCTCACCTGCCGGGCATCCAGCGATCGGGCCCGCGGCGGACGTGGCCTTCGTGGCACGACACCACCATTCGTGTGGGTAGGGGCCAGTGACGCTGCGCCCCTTGTAGATGAGATAGGTCGAGATCAGCGACGCGAACAGCATGCACTCCGAGCCGATGAACGCCCAGATCGCGATCTTGCGATGATCGAGACCGGTGGTGGTCGGCGGATGCCCTGCGTGCGCGTGCGCGACTGCGGTAGTAGACATCGTCTGGGATCGGGTCTGAACTAGTGCTCGTCTTCGAGCGGTGTGAGAAGCCAGCCGTAGAGCGAGGCCGTGAGGGCGCTGGCAAAGAGGATCACGAGCGCGACGGCGAGCTGCATCTTGTCCTTATGGATCGCGATCAGCGACGCGAACATGAGCGTCATGAAGAGCGCGACGAAGAGCGGCTTGATCGATGGATTCGGCATCGGGATGCCGAGCTCGCGGGCGGTGGGAATGCGCATCACCGGCGGTGTCCGTCCGACCACGCCCCTCTCGACGACACCCGGCCGCTGCGCCGCTTCGGGGTTGCTGCCGCCCAACGGCGTTCCCGCGTTGATGCGGTCGTGGAATGCCCCGACGTGCGCGCCGCCGATCACGACGTCGTTGCGCTCGTCACCCTTGCGCGAGTGGGGAACATCGGCAGTGAGCGCCGGCGATTTCACGTCCCACAGCGGATAGCGTGACGTGACGGTGGGGATCGTCGCGAAATTGTAGTCTGGCGGCGGCGACGGAATCGACCACTCGAGCGTCGGTCCGCCCCATGGATCATTCCCCGCGATGCGGCCGCGCCTCACGCTCCAGAGGAAATTCCAGAAGCCCGCGCCCACGCCGAGGATCTGGAAGATCACGCCGATGGAGCTGAGCAGGTTGAAGATCTCCCAGCCCTGGCCGGCATCATAGCGATAGATCCGGCGTGGCATTCCGTACAGTCCCGAGAAGTGCATCGGGAAGAAGGTAAGGTTCACGCCGATGAAGAAGAGCCAGAAGTGCCACGAGCCGAGCGTCTCGTCGAGCAGCCGGCCCGTGAATTTCGGAAAGTAGTAATAGACGCCGGCGAAGAGGCCCATCATCGATCCGGCGACGAGCACGTAATGGAAGTGCGCGACGATGAAATACGTGTCCGTCTGCTGCAGATCCGCCGGCGGCGACGCGTGCATGACACCGGAGATGCCACCGACCGTGAACAGCGCGACGAGCGTAATCGCGAACTTCATCGCCGTGGTGAACCGCAGATCGCCGCCCCACATCGTGAAGATCCAGTTGAAGATCTTCACGCCTGTCGGTATGGCGATGAGCATCGTCGTCACACCGAACACGGTATCGGCGATCGGTCCCATGCCGACGGCGAACATGTGGTGCGCCCACACGCCGAAGCCGAGGAAGGCGATGAGCATGCCCGAGTAGACCATCACGGGATAGCCGAAGAGCGGCTTCCGCGAGAACGTCGGCAAGACCTCGGACACGATACCGAACGCCGGCAAGATGAGGATGTAGACCTCCGGGTGGCCGAAGATCCAGAAGAGATGCTGCCAGAGCAGCGGATCACCGCCCTGCGCGATCTCGTAGAAGTTGGTCCCGAAGAAGCGATCGAACTGCAGGAAGACGAGCGCAATCGTGATCACCGGGAAGGCGAGCACGATGAGAAACTGGACGATGAACGCCATCCAGGTGAAGATCGGCATGCGCATGAAATACATGCCCGGCGCGCGCATGTTCACGACCGTCGTGATGAAGTTGAATCCGGCCGCCAGCGACGACACGCCGAGGATCTGCAGACCGAGCACCCAGAAATCGATGTTCAGATTCTTGGAGTACGCGAGCGTCGTCAGCGGTGTATAGCCGAACCATCCACCATCGGGAGCGGAGCCGATGAACCACGACACGTTGAGAAAGATCGAGCCGAACAGGTACACCCAGTAGCTGAACGCGTTGAGCCGCGGGAAGGCGACGTCGCGCGCGCCGATCTGCAGCGGGATGAGCAGATTGAAAAACGCCGCCGACAGCGGCATGACGACGAGGAAGATCATCGTCGTGCCGTGCATCGTGAACAGCTCGTTGAACATCTCCGCCGACACCACCTTCCCGTTGGGAAATGCGAGCTGCGCCCGGATGATCGATGCCTCGAGTCCTCCAGCGAGGAACCAGAAGAGCGACGTGCCGAGATAGAGCGCGCCAATGCGCTTGTGATCGACGGTCGTCAGCCAGCTCCAGAGCCCGGTCTCGGCATGCTCCTTCGTGCCGGAATAGGCTGGAACCGTGGCGGTCGTTGCCATGCGTCTATATCTCCAGAGTATTCGTCGTTGTGCGGAACAGCGGTGCTGCTACTTCAGAGCTTGCAGATACGCGACGATGTCGGCGATCTGCTGATCGGTGAGACCGACCTTCATCGTCGTGCCTAACTGCGGGTCGTACTCGTTGACGCCGATCGTCGGCATCAACACGCCGGGCTTCATCTTGCGCGCGTTCTTGATCCACAGCGCAAGATGCCGCGTGTCGTTCGGAAAGAGACCGGCCGCGATCGTCGTGCGGCTGCCGACATGCGTGAGGTTCGGTCCGATCTGTCCGATCATGCTCGGATTGCCGCGGATCGTGTGACAGCCGAGACAGGCGCCCTGCCCCTGCATCAGGAGCTTGCCGCCGCGCGCCGGATCACCGAAGGGATCGCTGTACTGGATGTCCGAGGGTACTGGCGTCTTCGGCAGCGTGTACGCCGGCATCCGTTCGCGCGGGAAGGCAATGAATCCCGCTTGCGCGACCGATGTCTGCCCAGGAGCCGCGTTGGTCGGCACTCCGACACCAGGCGCGCCCGCTGATGGGACCGTTGGCGCATTGGTGCCGGTCGCGCGGCCATTCAGCGGCGCATTGTTGAGATTGCGCTGCGGCTGCACCTGCGCGCCCGCTGGCAGTTGCGGCTGCGCGCCACCTGGCGCTTGTGCAGCCGCGGTGTTGTTGGCGACCGTTTGCGCAGGCGTCGGTACGGCGAACGCCGCCGGCGTCTGCTGGTGCGCAACCCAGCTCTGAAAATCACTCGGCGAGACGACGAACGTACGGAAGCGCATGTTGGCGTGGGACGCGCCGCAGTATTCCGCGCAGAAGCCGTTGTACGCCGTTTCCTGTGCCGAGTCGGGGGTGAACCACAGGTAATTCACGTGAGTCGCGATGAGATCGCGTTTGCCCGACAGGCCGGGCATCGACAGCGAGTGAATCACGTCCTGCGACTTCAACGTGAAGCTCACCGTGCGGCCCTGCGGCAGATACAGCTCGTTCGCCGTGACGACGGTATCGAGCTTTCCGGTCGGGCTCCGCATCGTGAATTGCGGATAGCGGAACTCCCACCACCACTGGTGTCCGATCACCTCCACCTGCAGCGCGTCGCTTCGCGGCTTCGCCTGCGTGCGGAAGATCGTACGCACGGTGGGAATGGCGATGAACACGAGGATCAGCGCGGGGATGATCGTCCACGTGATCTCGAGCGTCGTGTTGCCGTGCACGTGTTCGGGCGTGCGGCTGACGCCGCGCCGCCGAAAACGCACCAGCGTATAGATCAGGATCGCTTCGACGACGACGAAGACGATCGATCCGAACCAAATCAGGATTTCAAAGAGAAACCCTACGTCGCGATTGGTATCTGTTCGAGAGTGAAAGATTGAGTTCGGATATTGGCCGCAGGCGGCGATAACGAGCGAGGAGGCCGCCAGCGCTACCGTCAGCGCGGCACGAGCGAGCCGGCGCGGGCGGAATCGATAATGCATTGCGCTGTCCTTTTTTTCCGGCGTGCGGTGCGCCGCAATCGACACGACGTGATGTCGCGCGCCCGGGGCGCATTGGTCTGGAGCAACGGCAAGGTACCGGCTGAATCTGGCTGAATCAAGCCGCCGCTCGACATGCACAGCGCGCGCCGCGTCGCACGCACGGACCGAAAGATCCGCGCGAGGCATCCCATCAGGCGCTAGGCGCTTTCCTTCTGCTCCTTCTTGTCGTCCTCGAGGCCGTGCTTGTCTATGACCTGAGTGATCGCGATCTCGAGCGCGGTCTTGATCTGCGCAACACCCTCACGCAGAGCGCGCACACGCATCTGCTCGCTCGCGCCCCGGCTCGAGCTGAGACTCGTCGCCATCACCTGATCGGAGATCATGCCGAATTGCGCTTTGAGCATCCCGCTCAACGCCGGCAGCTGGCGCTTGATGTTGGTGAGGAACGTCGAGCCCGACTGGTTGCGCTTGATCTGCAGCGCGTACTGCTCGACGAGCCCGTTGACGCGCAACAGGATGTTCATCGCGTCATCGAGCGTCTTCATCTTCGCCTGTCCGGCGCCGTCGAGCCGCAGACCAGCCATAAGAGTGGCGAGTGGTGAGTGAGGAGTGGCGAGTAAAGACGATCTTGCTCGCCACGCGCCACTCGTCACGCGCCACTACTTCACTCGGTCCAGCTTCGGATTGGGCCTCAGCTCACGCCCCACCTTGGATTGGGCCGCGCCGTCGACGACGACGATGTCGCTGGTGAAATCGAAGCGGCCATCATGCACGATCGACGTGCCGATGGCGTACACGTCGACCGGCGCCTTCTCATCCTCGAACTCCCGGACGCGCGCGGCGTTGAGCCCTCCCGACACGACGATCTTCACCTCGCCAAAGCCTTCCGCGTCGAGCGCGTTGCGCACGTTCCAGACGAGAGGCGGGTTCACGCCCGTTGGCTTGAACGCCCCCATCTGCGGAATGACGGACGTGTCGACGAGATTCTCCGACGTATCGAGCCGCACGCCCCAGAGCCGGCCCTCGAGCGAGCGCGCGACTTCCAGGCTCGTGCGTACGCAATCGTTCTCGTAGTCCACGAGCGCGATGAGGTCCACTCCGGGAACATGCGTCGCGAATGCGCGTGACGCCCTGACCGTGTCGCCGCCGTACGCCGCGATGAGTGAATGCGGAACTGTCCCGATTCCCGAACCGCCGAAGAGTGACGCCTGCGCGTCCGTCGACACCGACATCGCGCCACCAGTGTGCGCCGCATAACCGTCGCCTGCCTGCGCACCCCAGACATCTTGCCGCGCCCCGAAGAAGAGGATCGGCTTCGGCCGCGCCGCCTCGACGAGCCGGCGGGTGTTGGTGCAGATCCGCGTCCGCCGGCCGAGCACGCCGAGATAGAGTGTCTCGAGATGGGCGAAGGACTCGTAAGGCCCCTCGATCGTCATCACCGTATCCCACGCCTCGAACTCGTCGCCCTCGTACAGCGCGCTCACCGTTAGGCTTCCCCAGTCGTCGGCGCAGAGCTTGAGGATCGCGATCGCCTCGTCGATACCGCTGAGATAGCCCGGCGACTTCCCCGTCACCTGCATCAGGACACGCGGCGAGTGCGCATCGGCGTGGAGCAGCTCACGCGTGCGCTCGAAGTACTTGTCGGTGTAGAAGCCCTGGCGAATCTCGTCGACCGGCAGGCGGAACAGCGCTGGGTCGAGGCGCTTACGACGGCGAGGCATTCTTTGCTCCGTCGCCCGTCATGGCCTCGGGGTTCAGAATCCGGTCGAGCTCCTGGCGGGTGAGCAGTCCCTTCTCCCGGACCACGTCATAGACGCCGCGTCCGCTGTCGAGCGCTTCCTTCGCGACCTGCGTCGCGCGCTCGTAGCCGATCGCGGGGACGAGCGCCGTCACGACGCCAATCGAGTGCTCGACGAAATAGCGCAGCCGCTCGGCGTTCGCCGTTATCCCCGTCACGCAGCGCTCACGGAGCACGACGCACGCGTTGCGCATCGCGCTGATCGCCGAGAGGAGCCGGAAGGCGATGAGCGGCTCGAATACGTTGAGCTGCAGCTGCCCCGCGCTTGCCGCGAGTGTCACCGCGACGTCCGCGCCGATGACGTCAAAGCACACCTGGTTGACCACTTCCGGAATCACTGGATTGACCTTGCCGGGCATGATCGACGAGCCGGGCTGCATCGGCGGCAGGTTGATCTCGCCGAGTCCGGCGCGCGGGCCCGAGCTGAGCAGACGCAGGTCGTCGCAGATCTTCGACAGCTTCACCGCGCACCGCTTGAGCACCCCCGAGAGCTGCACGAAGACGCCCGTGTCCATCGTCGCCTCGACGAGGTCCGGAGCGGTGATCAACTGCTGCTTCGTTATGCGCGAGAGGTGCTCGCGCACCGCGTCGGAGTAGCCCGGCGGCGCGTTGATCCCGGTGCCGATCGCGGTCGCGCCCATGTTGATCTCACTGATCAACTTCTGCACTTCACCGAGTCGTTCGACGTCCTCGAGGATGGTGTGGCCGAAGGCGCGGAACTCCTGGCCTAACGTCATCGGGACCGCGTCCTGGAGCTGAGTGCGTCCCATCTTGATCAGCTGCGCGAACTCCTTGCCCTTCGCGAGAAACGCGGTCGCGAGCATTTTCTCGGCGGCGCTCAGCTCGTCGATCGACCGGTGCAGCGCCAGCTTCACGGCCGTTGGATAGACATCGTTGGTCGACTGACTGAGGTTGACGTGGTTGTTCGGATGAACCGCGGCGTAATCACCGCGCGGACGGCCCATGAGCTCGAGGGCGCGATTCGCGATCACCTCGTTCGCGTTCATGTTCGTTGACGTACCGGCCCCTCCCTGGATCATGTCCACGAGGAAATGCTCGTGGTGGCGTCCGGCGCGGATCTCCTGCGCGACCCGCACGATCAGATCGGCGATGCCGCGATCGAGGAGGCCGAGATCGGCATTCGCCAGCGCCGCGGCCTCCTTCACCGCCGCGAGCGCTTCGACGAGCGCGGGAAACTCGCGCAGCGGAATTCCGGTGATCGGAAAATTCTCGAGGGCGCGGAGCGTCTGGATGCCGTACAGCGCGTCGTCGGGTACGTCGCGCTCGCCGAGCAGATCGTGCTCGCGGCGCGTCCGCGAGCTCGTGAAGCCGAGGCTGCGCCCATGACCGACGAGCGTGGCATCGGTCGCGGCGAGCCGCCGTGAGATCGTCCGCGCCGCGCGCGCGACGAGCGCCGCGTAGAGCGCCGGAAACTCCTTGAGCATTTCCTGAACTTGCGGCGCCGTGAGAACGAACGCCTCCGTGCGCTGGACGGCGCGGGCGCTCGTGCCGTGTGGCGAATCGTCGAGGAGCAGCCCCTCCCCGATCGCCTCGCCGGCGCCGAGGGTGACGAGGCGGACCGGGCGGCCCTGGACGGTCTTCTCGATCGCGACCGCGCCCGAGGCGAGGATGGCGAAGAACGTTCGCGGCGCGCCCTCCTCGAAGAGCAGGTCGTCGCACTCATAGGTCCGAGGCGCCACCACTCGCGAGAGTTGGTGCAGCGCGGACTCGGTGAGCCCTTCGAGGAACTGCGACTGGCGCAGTTGGTCGCGAGTTGTCGTTGAGGCGGCCATGAGCCGGCGTTCGTTTCCAGACGTGAGTGCCGCGGCGACGAGCGCCGTCTCTAAACAGCAGTCACGAAGCTACCGAGGGCGCTGATGCTTCGGCAGATGACAGGCGACCGCGCTGCGTTCCAGAGCGCCCGACCTGGCCGCTTGCCTTCGTCAGCGCAGGTCGAGGCGTACGACCACGGTCCGCGGAATCGGTGACTTCCCCAAGTCCATCCGGATCTCATCGTCGAACCAGCCGGCGGTCACCTCGGGATCGAGCCCGCGGTAGTGCGTCCACGTCGCGAGGTTGAGTCCGGCAATAGAGAGCCGGGCGTCGTGAGCGCCCGAGAGCGCGAGGTTGGGTACTCGCCATTCCAGGGCCACTTCTCGAAGCCTCGTAAACGAAGCGTTTTCGATGTCGAGCGTGAAGTCGAGCCGGTGGGCGACGAATGCCGCCTGCTCCGCGAGCGGAGCCGACGGGTCCTGGGCGCCCCGGCATTGGAGCAAGCCTGAACAACGCAGGTCTTCATTCCGGTTCCAGAGCTTCTGACCGCCACGGTAGTCGAGGGTCGCGCTCAGTGTCAGCCCCCGTGACAGGGCGATGACGTTGCGGAAAAACGCCTCCCGCGTGGGCGTGCCGCTCCCGAGAAAAGACTGTGCAGAGGCGGCGAGTACCTCTTGCGGGTCGATGATCCCGTTGCCGTTCACGTCGCTGTAGCTATAGGTGGTTCCGAAATAGCTGGAGAGCGGCATCCCGGGCTGGACGCGACTGGCCTGGAACACGAACGGCGCGGATCGACCGAGCGACAGCACACGATTGTGGATCGTCGAGAAACCGGCCGTGAGATCCCAGCGAAGCGGAGGGATCTCGATCATCTTCAGCGCTGAGACTGCATTGACTCCGGTAGTACGCATGCTTCCGTAGCTGAAGAGTGGGGTGCCCGGCGGAAGCGGAGCGACGGGGGGATTGAACGCCAGGTTGCTGGAGTTGTCGCTGTAGACGGTAAGCCCGAGTGATATCAGATCGCCGCTGTTGACATCGAACCCAACCTCGCGCTCGACCGTGCGCTCCACGCTGTCGGAGGCGACTATCAGCGGCGCGGATTCGAACGCGCTTCGTGCGACGATCTCGGGGTCCGAACGCGGCGCCTGCGATCCCTCACCGTACGCCGCGCGAAGGCGGAAAGGAGGACGAGAGCCCGCCCCCGGAACGCTCCAGGCCACGTCGAAGCTCTTGAAGAGTTGACGCGGGAGGGCCCCGAAGAACGGCTCCGTCATCTGCTCGGATCGGAGCGACGCGCCTAACGACAATCGCTCCCGCCAGGCGACTCGCTGAGCGAGCCATGGCGACGTGGCTCGCCAGCTCGACCACAGAGTCACTCCCGTCGATGGCGATGAGAAATTCGAGAAGAGCTGGGAGGTCCATCGACTCAGCCCGAGGAGCGTCGTCGACGACAGATCGGGCGAGAAATGGTAACTCGAGCGCGCGACCATCTCCGCGGTATGGAGATCGTGGCGAAAGGTGCCCGCAGTCCGGTCGGGGTCGACAAACCGCGGATCGAGCATAATCGCCTCGTCATGCTGGTCGAGGTGATCGTGACCGACTTCTGCCGAGACGCTCAGCCATTGCCACGGGTTCCAGTCGCCGTCGATGGCGAGTTGCGTTTGCGACGCGTGCTGGCGCATGGATGTCGTGAGCATCGGGAAATCCCGATAGCCGTGCGCGCTGTCGTCAATAGCCCTACCGAAGAGTCCATTGGAGATGACATTCGATCGGTCGATCCACCGACCGCGCATCGGCATCCCGGTACTCGATCGCTGGTAGCCGACATGCTCCGAGATGCTCACGCTTCTCACCGGCCGCTGGTCGAGATTCAGCCGGCCCGTGAACTTCCCGTCATCGTCGTCGGGCGTGACGCCCAGAGCGCGATCGCCGCTCACAATGGCGCGGCCCAAGAACCAACCAATGCCCGACGAGAGTTCGCCGTCGCCACTGAGTGCTCGGCCGAGGCGAAAGGGGCTCGCCTGCTCGAGCGGATTCCAACTCTGAAGGCCCGACGGAATGCAATTGCCCTGGCTCACCGCGATGATGTTACAGGTGATCGCGGGTTGACCGCCGGGCGCGGTGCCGGTGCGGAGGTAGTTCGCGGGAAATCGATCAGGGACGCTCGTTAGGCGCGTGCCAAGCCGCGACCGCCAGTGAAAACCCTCGCTGTCGCTCCGCTTGGTGGTGACTGCGATCGCACCATTGACTCCACCAGGGCCGAACGACGATGCGGACACCGCGCCAGGCAGAATCGCGATCTCAGCGATGTCCGCGAGCGGAATGTCGTCGAGTCGAGAGGGATACACGTCGAAGTCGAGCGTCCGTGCTTCCTGCGTATTGTCAACGCGTATGCCGTCGACGACGAGGAGGGGATACGGCGAGAGGCTGAGCGTCCTCGGCCCACGGATCGCAACCCGTGATCCTTCCCCCTCGACGCCTCCGGAGCGAAGAACGCTCACACCGGCGACACGAGCCGTCAGAAACTCCGACAGAGTGCGCGCATGCGATGACGCGATCTCGGTCGAATCGATGATCGTGACCGCACCGCCGAAGCTCCTCGCATCGACGCGTACGATGCCGAAGACGGGCATCGAGTCGCTGAGCGGATCGTGCAGCGCCGGTCTCTGCGAGCGCGCGGACACCGCATTGCCCAGCGCCAGGACCAGGACGAGTATGGACGAGCGATTCGAGCGCATGGGTCGAGAGTCAGATCGGTGTGCAAGCTACGGAGTGGCCGCGGAAAGCGCACGAAGGCAGTCTGTCCGCGAGCGCCGAGTCGCTCTAGAATCAGAGGCTTGAGGACGCGACTCACTCGAACTGCTGGAGGACTCCGTGTCAGTCTCTCGTCGTGACTTCCTCGGCGCGGGCGCCGCGGCTGCCGCCGCACTCACCTTGCCCCGGCTCGACGACGTTACCGCCAATCTTGCCGCGGCGGAGGGGCGCGGGACGTCACCGCTGTCAGCGGCGCGCCGGCCGATCGTAATATCGTCCGCGAATGGCTTCTATCGCGACAATCCCGGCGGCAGCCCGATCAAGAAGGCCTACGACCTGGTTGCCGGAGGCGCAGATCCCCTCGACGCGGTCATCGCTGGTGTGAACATGGTGGAGCTCGACCCCAACGACATGAGCGTCGGGCTCGGCGGGCTGCCTAACGAGGACGGCGTCGTCCAGCTCGACGCGAGCTGCATGCATGGTCCCACGAAGCGCGCCGGTGCCGTCGGGTGCCTCGAGGACATCGCGACGCCTTCACTCGTCGCCAAGGCCGTGATGGACCACACCGATCACATCTTCCTCGTCGGTGCTGGCGCCAAGAAGTTCGCGCTCGAGATGGGCTTCAAGGAGCAGAACCTCCTCACGGAGAAGTCGCGCGAGGCGTGGCTCAAATGGAAGTCCCGCCTGAGCCCCAGCGACAGTTGGCTCGATGTCCCTGACGATTCAGTACCGGCCAAACGACGGGTCACGCCGGCGACGCGCCAGCACGGTGACGAGGACAGTCACGTCTTTCTCGACGAACGCGGCGTGCCGCACACGTTCGGCACGATCAACATGAACGCGGTCACCGCGACCGGGGACATCGGCTCGGTGACCACGACGAGCGGCATCTCGTGGAAGATCGCCGGCCGGGTCGGCGACAGCCCGATCATCGGCGCCGGCCAGTATTGTGACAACGACGTCGGCGCCGCCGGATCGACTGGACGCGGCGAGTCGAACATCAAAGTGTGCGGCGCCTTTCTCGCGGTTGAGCTGATGCGCCAGGGGAAGTCCCCCGAGGAGGCGCTGCTCGAGGTGATGCGACGCGTGATCGCCATGAGCGAGAAGCGCCTCCTCGATGACCGCGGCCGGCCGTACTTCGATCTCAGCTTCTATGCGGTCACCAAGGACGGCCGCTATGCCGGCTCGGCTGCCTACGAGGGCGGCCAGTTCGCCGTTGCCGATGCCAGCGGGCCCCGCCTCGAGTCGGCAGTCTTTCTCTTCAAGAAGGACGAGCGACCGAAGGGTCGATGACGGTTGGCGGTGGACGGTGGACGGTGGACGGTTCACTGCCATCGTCCACCGCCAACCGTCAACCGTCAACCGCTCAATGCACCGTAATCGTACCGTCCATCCCTGGATGGATAGTGCAGTGGTAGCTGTAGGTGCCTACCTGATTCAACGTCACGGGCACGCTTCCGGTTGACCTGTCCGTGATGTTCGGTACGGACGCGGGCGTCGTTTGCCATGTGACATTGTGCGTCACCCCACTCCATGAGAACGTCACCGTGCCGCCGGAGATGATGTCGACGTCGGCGGGGCTGAAGGCGTTGCCATTCGCACCCACAGCGACTTCGGCCGACGCGGCTATCGTGGACGACACCGTGACGTGAACATCCGCGGTCTTCGAATCAGAGGTGGCGGTCACCGTCGCCGTCCCGTTGGCCGCGCCGCTGATCGTTACTGACGCGCCATTCGGTGTGATGTTCGCCACGCCCGTCGTTGGGAGCACCGTCCACGTCACCGCGTGTCCCGAGAGCGCGTTGCCGCTCGCGTCCTTCGGCGTAGCTGTGATGGTCGTGGACTCCGTCGGCTTCAGCAAGACGGAGGTCCTGGTCAATGACACGGAGCTCACCGTTGCCGGCGGGGGCGGATTGGTGGTTCCTCCGCTGTCACCGCCGCTCCCGCCACAAGCTGCAAGGGTAGCGGCGACGAAGAGAGGAATGACCCGAGCGATGCGCATACGACAAAGGCTCCACTGGTGAAGGCGATTTGGGTGCAGACAAAGCACAATCCCGCCCGTCACGACATTAGTTCCCGCTTGGAGCCAGACGGCCGGAGCACCCCGAAATTGCTACGCCGGAACCGGATTCGGGAGTCCGAGAAGGCCTTTTTGCCGCTCCCGACCCGGCTCTTGCGCGTCGCTCGGTGGATTTCCGGTGCTCGTCGGGCCCGCCTCGAGTCGCAGATTGGCAACGAGCTGCGAGAGATTCTCGGCGGCGTGTGAGAGGGCCGCCGCGGCGGCCGCGATCTGCTGTGTGCTCGCGCTCTGCTCCTCGCTCGATGCCGCTACCTGCTGCATGGCCGCGGCAAACGACTCCGTTCCCGTGCTCAATTGCGTCAATCGCTTGGTGATCTCCGCAACGAGCATATTCGCCGCCGTCGCCGCGCGCTCGATCGAGGTGGTCCAGGCTTCGTTCGTCTCGACCGCCTCGGCCACGGACACGAACGATCGGACACCGTGTTCCGTCGCATCGAGCACCTGCCGGACGGCCTTCACCGATCGCTCGCTCGAAGCGCGCGAGTCGTCGATGCCGCGAAGGACACCGCCCATGACCTGCTCGGTACGTTGCGCGGCCTCCGACGACATCGCGGCGAGGCGTCGCACCTCGCTCGCGACCACGGCGAAGCCTTGCCCATGTTCACCCGCGCGCGCCGCTTCCATCGCGGCGTTGAGCGCGAGGAGCTTCGACTGCCGCGCGAGCTTCTGAACGAGCGTTACGAAGCTCCGGACCTCGAGTGATGCACTCGCCAGGCCCTCGATCGCGCTCGCACTGGCGCCGACGTCTTTTGCGAGCAGCTCCAACGCACGCGAGCTCTCATCCAGCTTGGACCGGCTCTCGAGCGACAGTCCGCGGAGCTGGCGATTCCGCTCGACGCCCTCATGGGCGCCGTCTCGGAGCTCACCAGCGAAGCGAACGAGCTCCTCGGCCGACGATGAGAGGGACTGAATCGATTGCGCCATGCCCGTCGATTGCTGCGAGAGCTCGCTCGCGGTGTGCGCGATCTCCCCGGCGGAAGCCGCCATCTCTTCGGTTCCGGCGGTGATCTCGGCGGACATCGCCGACGTCTCCTGAGCCGAAGAGCCCAGTGCGCCGGCCAGGCGTCGGAGCTCGGCGACCATCGCCGCGACGGCTCGTGACAACCGGCCGATCTCGTCTTCGGCGTCAGTGTGACCGATGCGGCGAGAGAGGTCGCCCGCCGCAACCGCTTCCGCAAGCTCCGCCAGCGCCGCCGCCGGAGTGGTGATCCGGTGCTCGATCGAGCGGCTCACGACGGTGAGCGCGCCGATGATCGCGAGGAGAACGATCGCCGCGCCGCCCAGGAGGGCAAACTCGGCGTGCATCACCGGCGCTCCGAAGGTGGCTTCGTCTCCATGCGCGACCAGCCGCCAGTGACCGTCATTGGCGTTCATCACCGCTCCGCGCTGGCGCTCATCCGTCGGCCCGAAGCCCACGATGCTATCAGCGCCCACTCGCGACAGATCCTTCGCCCCGTGCAGAAACTGGAATCGCTTGCCACCTGCCGAGCTGGCGATGATGTGCCCAACCGAGTCGACGAGATCGACCCGGAGCGAAGTCCCCACCCCGGCCTGGACCAGAGCGGAGTCGAGATTCGCGAGTCCGAATTTGGCCTTCACGACGCCAACGCGCATCCCATGATCGCGAACGGCTCGCGCGAGCTCCACCACCGTTTCGCCAGTCGCCTTGTCCTCGGTCGCTTCGGCATCCGTGACGCCCGACTTCCACGCGTCCTGCCACCATGCTTCATCGCTCTGCACGAAGTCACTCGGCGGCGACGTCGCGACGGCGTTGTAGCCATACTGGTCGGTGAGCATCACCTCGGCGATGTCGAGCTTCGGAAGCAGGTCGAGGAGGAACTCGAGCGCCGTGGAATCCACCTGCTGCGACCGCGTCGCCTTGAAGCGCTCCTCGAGCGAGGAGATCGTCTGAAGAGGGAGACTATGGCGTCGCGACGCCGCCGTCCCTTTCTTTGCCGCGGCGATCACCGAGGACTCCCAGGCGATCAGGTCGACCTGCCGCAGACGCTCGGCCAGCACGCGATCGACGAGAAGGGCCGATCGACGGGCCGCGTCGAAGAGAATGGCGTTCTGCTGCTGGGTCATCGAGCGCTTAAGCCCGATGCTCCCCGCGGCCGAGACGATGGCGAGGAGCACGATTGCGGCGGCGCCAGTCGTGAAGACGTAGCGGCGGCGCAGTGACCCCTTGATTCCAGTCGAACCGCGAGAGCGGTTGATAAGACTCGAGATCGTGATCGACGTCATGCGCGGTGCGCGGTTGGCGATGCCATTCGAGTCCGCCTACATTGCGATGAAGGAACCGCTCATCTCATGGACGGCGTCTCGGGCTCGTGCCCCTGACTGCGCACCGTCTCGCCTTGCAAATGACTGAAGTGACGCACTCCACTCCGGATTCGGCCACCGAGCCGGCCGGCTACGATCCTGCCGTCGTCGAGAAGAAATGGCAGACCCGCTGGGAAGAGCGGGGAACGAACGACACCGATCTTCGCGATGGTGCGCGCCCGTTCTACGCTCTGATGATGTTTCCGTACCCGTCGGCGGAGGGACTGCACGTCGGCAATCTCTTCGCGTTCACGGGGAACGACATCTATGGACGATTCCAGCGTCTCCAAGGGCACACCGTCTTCGAGCCAATCGGCTTCGACGCGTTCGGCATTCACTCGGAGAATTACGCGCTCAAGGTTGGCATCCATCCCGCCGAGCTGATTCCGCGCAACATCGCGAACTTCCGGCGGCAGCTGAAGCGCGCCGGCTTGATGGTCGATTGGCGCCACGAGCTCTCGACGACGGATCCGGACTACTACAAGTGGACGCAGTGGATCTTTCTCGAGCTCCACAAGCGCGGGTTGGCATATCGTCGTCCGGCCGTCGTCAACTGGTGTCCGAACGACAAGACGGTACTCGCCAACGAGCAGGTGATTGCCGGCGAGTGCGAGCGCTGTGGCGCGAAGGTCGAGCAGCGGTTTCTCGAGCAGTGGTTCTTCCGCATCACCGACTACGCGGAGCGATTGCTCGCGGATCTCGATTGGATCGATTGGTCGGAGACGACGAAGACGGCGCAGCGGAACTGGATCGGCCGTTCGGACGGTGCGGAGATCGTCTTTCGCGTGATGGACCTTTTGGAGATGGGCGGCGCCGCGACGGTCGGGCTGAACGTCATGGCGACGACGGCGGAGCTGAACGCGATGGCGACGGACATCCGTGTCTTCACGACGCGGCCCGACACCATCTTCGGGGCGACGTATCTGGTGCTCGCCCCCGAGCATCCGCTCGTCGACGCGCTCGTCACCGACGATCAGCGCGAGGAAGTCGCGACCTATCGGCTGGCTGCGTCGAGGCAGGATCTCGTCACGCGGAAGGTGAACCGCGAGAAGACAGGCGTCTTCACTGGGGCGTACGCGATCAACCCGGCGACGGGCAAGCCGATCCCGATCTGGATCGCCGATTACGTGCTCATGGAGTACGGTACGGGCGCGATCATGGCCGTGCCCGGCCACGACGAGCGCGATTTCGAGTTTGCTGAAGTGTTCGGGCTGCCGATCGTGCGGGTCGTCGCACCGCGCGGCTCACATCATTCGCATCACGCCTCCGACGCGGCGCACGTCGACTCCCAGAACCGCGACGAGCATCCGCCGCTCGAGGAGCCGTACGTCGACACCGAGCACGCGCAACTCGTCAACTCGGCTCAGTTCAACGGGCTGACGGTCGACGAGGGGAAGCATGCGATCATTGCCTGGCTTGCCAGTCGGGGCCACGCCAAGCCGATCGTGAACTACCGGCTGCACGACTGGTGCGTGTCGAGACAGCGCTATTGGGGGCCGCCGATCCCGATCATCTACTGCGATCGGTGCGGCGTCGTGCCGGTGCCGGAGAAGGACCTGCCAGTGCTGCTGCCTCACGTCGATGACTTCAAGCCCGACGACACGGGTGTCTCACCGCTGGCGCGGGTCGAATCGTGGTATCGCGTGCAATGTCCGCGTTGCGGCCACGACGCACGCCGTGAGACCGACGTGTCGGACACGTTCCTCGACAGTGCGTGGTATTTCCTGCGCTATCCGAGCAGCGACGTCGACGACAAGCCGTTCGACGAGACGATGCTCAAGAAGTGGCTGCCGGTGAATTCGTACATCGGCGGAAACGAGCACGCCGTGTTGCACCTTCTCTACTCACGCTTCGTGACGATGGTGCTGCACGACGCGGGGCATCTCGACTTCGAGGAGCCGTTCACGAAGTTCCGCGCCCATGGCATGATCATCCGCGAAGGCGCGAAGATGTCGAAGAGCCGCGGCAACGTCGTGAACCCCGACGAGTACATCGAGCAGTGGGGCGCCGACAGCTTCCGCACGTATTTGATGTTCCTTGGCCCCTACGAGGAAGGTGGGGACTTCAGAGACCAGAGCATCGCGGGGGTGAGACGCTTTCTCGACCGCCTCTGGGCAAGCGCCGTGGACGCGCGGCGTGACGGTGCGCCCGACGACACCGTGCTGCGCAAGCTGCACCAGACGATCAAGAAGGTCGCGAACGACATACCGCGCCTCTCGTACAACACGGCGATTGCGGCGATGATGGAGTACATGAACGTGCTGCGCGCAAAGGAGCGCACGCCACATATCGACGAGGTGCGACCGCTCGTGCAGCTCGTCTCACCATTCGCCCCACACGTCGCCGAGGAGCTCTGGGAGCGATTTGGCGGCACCCGGAGCGTCTTCGATTCGGGGTGGCCGGCCTACGACGCGTCGCTCGCCGCCGAGGACCTCGTCACGATTGCCGTGCAGGTGAACGGCAAGCTCCGCGGTACGATCCGCGTTCCGAACGGGACGGGGCAGGAGGAAGCTTTCGCGGCGGCAATGGCCGACGCGGGGATTAAAAAGTTTGTATCCGGTACGCCGAAGAAGGTGGTGTACGTGCCGGGACGGCTGATGAACATCGTCATTTAACTGTCATCCCGAGGAGCGAAGCGACGAGGGATCTGCTCTTGTTTGCGC
>DATEPP010000525.1:0-5296 GCA_035273165.1 Gemmatimonadaceae bacterium | reverse complement strand
GCCAATGGCCAGGTGACGAGCATTCCGCGCGTGCGCTCGTTCCGCGCGGCGCGTGAATCCGGCAAGTGGGTCGCATACCTGCTCGAGCCGTCGGACAGCGGCGCGGCGAACCGTGCCGCGCGCGATTCGTCGGCGCGTGCTCGTGCTCCGCAGGCCAACGCGGCCGCACCTGGCGGCCAGCCGCGGCCGGTGAGCGATTCCACGCAGCGCGGTCGCCGGCCGGAGTACGGGTCGACGCTCGTGATCCGCGATCTCGCCTCGGGCACGGAGCGCCGCATCAACGACGTCACGACCTACGCCTTCGACGACAGCGCGAAGTGGCTAGGCTATACGGTCTCGTCGCGCGACACCGGTAAGGACGGCGCGTACGTGATGTCTCCCGCCGATGGACGCGAGATCGCGTTGCTCGCCGGGCGCGGCGCGTACAAGCAGTTCGCCTTCGACCGCGCCGGCAACCAGGCGGCGTTCGTCTCGGATCGAGACGACGTCGGCAAGGAGCATCCGCGCTTCACGCTGTACTATGCGAATCTGAAATCGCCGAGCGCCCAGGCCGTGGTGAATTCGTCGCAGGTTGGCGACGAGCTGGGAATCTCTGACAACGGTCGCGTCACGTTCACGCGGAACGGGAACGCACTCCTCTTTGGCGTCGCACCGGCGCCGATGGATTCCATCCCCGCCGACTCGCTCTACGACAAGGCGGTGTTCGACCTCTGGTCCTGGAAGGATCCACGGCTGCAGCCGCAGCAGAAGATCGAGGCGGGGCGCGACCGGCTCCGCACGTATGAGACGATCTACAACCTCGCGACGAAGAAGCTCGTCCGGCTCGCCAACGACTCGATGCCCGCTGTCAGCGTCTCCGACGACGGCCGAGTAGCGCTCGCCGCGAGCGCCGAGCGCTACTCGATCGAGCGGATGTGGGGCGACGAGGGGGACGACGTCTATCTCATCGATGCCACGACCGGAAATCGCAAGCTGCTCCGCGAAAAGATCAGCGGCAGCGCGCAACTCTCGCCCGACGCGAAGTACGTGCTGTACTTCGATAACGGCCACTGGTACAGCTACGGCGTCGCGACGGGAAAGACCGTCGACCTCACCGCGCCCGTCAAGAACGTGAGCTTTGCGCAGGAGACGTGGGACACTCCGTCGACGCCAGCGCCGTGGGGGGTCGCCGGTTTCACCAAGGGCGACAAGTCGGTGATCCTGTACGATCGCTACGATCTCTGGGAGCTGGATCCCAGCGGCGCGCAGCCCGCGCGCGTCGTCACCGATTCGGTCGGTCGGCGACAGCACCTCGTCTTCCGGCTGGCAATGGGCGGACGCGGCGGACGCGGCGGTCGCGCCGGGCGAGGTGGTGACGCGGAGCGCGGCGTGATCGATCCTGCCGAGCCGCTCCTCCTCTCGGCGTTCGACGACTCGACCAAGGCGAGCGGATTCTATCGCGATCAGGTCGGCGTCAACAAGGCTCCGGAGCGCATCGTCATGGCCGACGTCGCCTTCGGCACGCCACTCAAGGCCGACGACGCGAATCAGTATGTGCTCACGAAGAGCACCTTCACCGAGTTCCCGGATCTCTACACCGGCTCCAACCTAACGAGCCTGACGAAGATCTCCGACGCCAATCCGCAACAGAAAAACTTCAAGTGGGGCACCGTCGAGTTGGTCAACTGGACGAGCGCCGATGGCGTGCCGCTTCAGGGCCTCCTCTACAAGCCGGAGGACTTCGATCCGCACAAGAAGTATCCGATGATCACGTATTTCTACGAGCAGTTCTCGAACACGCTGCACAACTACGTCCCGCCGGGTGGCCGCAACGTGATCAACTACACGCACTATGTCTCGAACGGCTACCTCATCTTCGTTCCTGACATTCACTACGAGACGGGCTTCCCCGGCGCGAGCGCGATGAAGTCGATCGTCCCCGGCGTCGAGATGCTTCTCGCCCGCGGCTACGTCGATCCGAAAGGACTCGGCATCCAGGGCCACTCGTGGGGCGGCTACCAGACTGCCTTCCTCATCACGCAGACGCATCTCTTCAGCGCCGCCATGGCCGGTGCGCCAGTCGCGAACATGACGAGCGCCTACGGTGGCATTCGCTGGGGCTCGGGGCTCGCCCGCGCGTTCCAGTACGAGCACACCCAGAGCCGCATCGGCTGCTCGATCTGGCAGTGCACGACGCGCTACCTCGAGAACTCACCGCTCTTCTGGGCCGACCGCATCACGACGCCGCTCCTCATGATGCATAACGACGCCGACGATGCGGTGCCGTGGTACCAGGGGATCGAGATGTTCGTCGCGCTTCGCCGACTGAACAAAGAGGTCTATCTCATCGACTACAACAACGACGTCCACAACCCCACGAAGCGCGCGAATCAGAAAGACATCGCGATGCGGATGCAGCAGTTCTTCGACTACCACCTGCGCGGCTATCCCGAGCCGGATTGGATGATCCACGGGATTCCGTATCAGATGAAGGGGAGAGATCAGCTGCGGCCAGCGGTGCAGGCTGGCGCCGCCACGACATCGGGATCACTCAAGCAGCGATAGAAAAAACCTGATCACGAATTACGCGAATAACTGCTCGAATCTCTCCGATGGAATGCTAAAGTTCCGATGGCCTCGGTCGGCAATCCTTCTTTGGGGGACGGCACACCAGCGTGCCAGTGGTGGCTTCCCGAGACCAACAAAACAACCAGTCCCGCAGCGCGGAGTTGCGAGTGACGAGGAGCGATTCGAGCAGTTATTCGCGTAATTCGTGATCAGGTCTTTTCAGAGCATCCCGATAGGGTGTGACGCGCCGGCAGAGTGGCGTTTTCCCCAAAGCCCGGTCATTCTTGATATCCCCGACTCCGAGAATCGAGCATGGCAGACGAAATCGACTACAAGATCATCGGCGACGATCTCCAGGCAGTCATCGTGACGCTCGATCCCGGCGAAACGGTGCTCGCCGAGGCCGGGGCGATGATGTACATGCAGGAAGGGATCGTCATGAACACCACCCTCGATCCCAACCAGCAGGGCGGCGGTCTTTTCGGAAAGCTCGTTCAGGGGGCGAAGCGAGCGCTCACGGGGGATTCGTTCTTCGTCACAACCTTCACGAACACGGCGAACAAACGGCAGGACGTCGCGTTCTCGTCGCCGTTTCCGGGTAAGATCCGCGCGATCGATCTCAAGGAGTGGAAAGGAACGATCATCGCGCAGAAGGACTCATTCCTCTGCGCCGCGCGCGGCGTCAACGTCACGATCGCGTTCACGAAGCGCATTGGCGCCGGCTTCTTCGGCGGTGAGGGCTTCATTCTCCAGCGCATCGAGGGTGACGGCCTCGCGTTTCTGCACGCCTCGGGTACGCTGCACGAGGTGAAGCTCACTGGCGTCGAGTCGCTCAAGGTCGACACGGGCTGCATCGTCGCGATGGATCAGTCGGTGGACTACGACATCCAGATGGTGCCTGGCATCAAAACCGCTCTCTTCGGCGGCGAGGGCCTCTTCTTCGCGCTGCTCAAGGGACCCGGTCGCGTCATTCTGCAGACGATGCCATTCTCCCGCCTCGCCGACCGCATCATCGCCGCCTCGCCGCGCGCCGGCGGCAGCCGACGAGAGGAAGGCAGCGTCCTCGGCGCGTTAGGCGGCCTGCTCGACGGAGACAACTAGGCGGTGCCCGCGGCGGCGATCGAAACGCGCGCGCTCCGCAAAGTGTACCCGGCGCCAAGCGGGAAGCGGCGCGGTAAGCCGCGCGCGGGACCGCCAGGAATGCCGCCGGGTCCACCGATGCCGACCGGAGAAGTCGTCGCGCTTCAGGCGCTCGACCTCGACATCAACGAAGGGGAATTTTTTGGCTTGCTGGGGCCTAACGGCGCCGGCAAGACGACGACGATCGGCATTTTGACGACGCGCGTCGTCGCGACCGCGGGCACGGCGCGTGTCTCCGGCGTCGACGTCGCGACCGACGCCGTCCGCGTACGCACTCATATCGGCGTCGTGCCGCAGCGGCCCAATCCGGACCGCAGCCTCAACGCGCTCGAGAATCTGATCTATCACGCCGCGTATTTCGGAATCCCGCGATCGGTCGCGGAACAGCGCGCACGCGAGCTGATGACGCGTCTCGACATCGCCGACAAGACGCAGGCGAAAGTCGATCAGCTCTCTGGTGGCCAGCAGCAGCGGCTCATGATCGCGCGCGCGCTCATCCACGAGCCGGACGTGCTCTTTCTCGACGAGCCGACTGTCGGCCTCGATCCGCAGGCGCGGCTCGACCTCTGGGCGATCCTGCGCGACCTGCACAATCAGGGTCGCACGATCGTGATGACGACGCATTACATGGAGGAGGCGGACCGGCTCTGCGACCGTATCGGCATCGTCGATCGCGGCAAGCTGCTCGCCCTCGATACGCCGGCGCGCCTCAAGGAGCGCGCGCCGGGCGGCACCCTCATCGAGCTCCAGCTCGACGCCGACGCGCAACCACTCGTTGCCGCCGTCACCGGTCTCGAGGGAGTGCTTCGCGCCGAAGCCCAGGGCACGGTCCTTCGCGCGTTCAGTGAGCGCGGGGGCCGCATCATTTCGCCTCTCATTCAGCTCGTGGAGGACGGCGGCCTGCACGTCCGTAACATCGGTCTCACGGAGCCGAGTCTGGAGACGCTGTTCGTCTCACTCACTGGGAGGAAGCTCGATTGACCACCGCTGCCCGCGATCTCCCCGCGCAAGCGCCCGCGCGCTCGACGCGCGAACGTCCCGTCGCCCCATCGAAGGTCTTTCTCGCGCTTCTGCGACGAGACGTCACCGTCGCACGGAAGGAGCTGCCGTTCTTTCTTGTCCGCACGATCATGCAGCCGCTGCTCTTCATCATCGTCTTCGGGGCGCTGCTGCCACGCATGGGCTTCGTCGGCGCTGCCTATCGCGCCGCCCTCCTCCCCGGCATCCTCGCCATCAGCCTAACGATGTCCGCGATCCAGGCGGTGGCGCTGCCGATGATGCAGGACTTCGGCTGGACGAAAGAGATCGAGGATCGCCTCCTCGCACCCGTGCCGACGCGCGTCGTCGCCGCCGAGAAGATCGCCGCCGCCGTGATCCAGGCACTCATCGCCGGCATCGTGGTGCTGCCGATCGCCCGGATCATCATGGGTCCGATTCCCAATCTCTCCTTCGCGAACACCGGTGCCATCATCGTCATCGCCCTGCTCGGGGCGACGGCATTCTCCTCGCTCGGAATGTGGCTCGGCACCGCGATCTCGCCGCAGCAGATCGGGCTCATGTTCAGCGTCATCGTCGCGCCGATGATCTTCTTCGGTTGCGCCTACTATCC
>DATEPP010000524.1:0-13585 GCA_035273165.1 Gemmatimonadaceae bacterium | reverse complement strand
GAGGTGCGGGACGAGCTCATTCCCTTCGAGGTGCCAGGCGGGAACGGCAGGACATATTACCGCAACGCGGGACGCACCCGCCGGCGCGGACTCGAGCTCTCCACGGGCACCGAGATCGGCCCCCTCGATCTCAGCGCGGCTTACACCTACTCGCACTTTCGCTTTCGCGATTTCGTCTCGGCGGGAAACCAGTTCGCCGGCCACGTGATTCCCGGAATCCCGGAGCATCAGGTGCAGGGGAGCGCGACCTGGCGCTTCTGGAGCGCATTCGCCACGCTCGAGGCCCTGGCCAAGAGCGCGGTCTACGTCGACGACGCGAACAGCGCGCGCGCCGCCGGCTTCGCGGTCTACAACCTCCGAGTTGGCGCCGACGGCATTGGGCGGTTCGTCTGGCTGACGCCTGTCGTGAGCGTGCAGAACCTGTTCGATCGACGCTATGTCGGATCAGTGGCGATCAACGCCGCGGGCACGCCAGCGACGGCCAAGTTCTACGAGCCCGCGCCGCAGCGAACGCTGTTGGCGGGGCTGACGATCGGACTCGGTCGTTAGGCACCAGGGCCGAAATCTCGAGACTGAGCTGCCAGATATCAGAACTGAGATCGATCTTTTTCGATGGGCCGTGCTCGCATCTCACCCACGAAAGCGAGTCCAGCATCAAGACGTAAACCTCGCGATGTCAGGCATGAGATCGAGAATCTCAATCTCACGCCTCACGCCGCGATGCTGATCTCTCGATGCTGGACTCGCCGTACGGGGTGAGATGCACGCCAGGCGCACCGAAAGGGCCCGATCTGAACTCTGAAGTCCGAGCTCTCAGTCTCGCCCAATCAAATTAGCCGCGGCGTTCGAAGCTGAGCACCTTCGCCAGCCTCCGCGCATGCCGTTCAGCTTCGGAGAAGCGCGCACGGAGAAAGGTGACGACGAGCTCCTCGGCCAGCGCCGGCCCAACGACACGCGCGCCGAGGCAGAGAATGTTCATCGAATCGTCCTCGACGCCCTGGTGTGCCGAGAACGTGTCGTGGCAGAGCGCGGCGCGAATGCCGTTGAACTTGTTGGCCGCCACCGAGGCCCCGACTCCGCTTCCGCAGATGAGCACTCCACGTTCCGCGCGCCCTTCTCGAATGGCCGTCGCGACGCGCTCGGCGTAGTCCGGATAGTCATCGCCCGGGATGAGCTTCTCGGCCCCGCAGTCGACGACGTCGTGTCCCGCGCCGCGGATCACGTCTATCATCCGGTCCTTCAGGGGAAAGCCCGCGTGGTCGGCACCGACGGCGACTTTCATTGGCCGCTCCTCGCGGCGGACGTGCCCGCACCCTGCATCGCATGCTCGTAGACCAGACGCGAGATGTCGGCGATTAGTGAACGCGCAACTTTCTCGTCCGGAATTCCACGCGTCAGAACGACGAGGACATAGGGTCCGCGCCCCCGTGGATACACGATCGCGGCGTCGTGGAGATGGCCGGTGATCTGCCCGGTCTTGTGGGCGACTCGCGTTCCCGGCGGCAAACCGGCGGGAATCTCGTCGTTGAACTCCTGGCGGGAGAGGATAGCACGCATCGAGTCGGTGCTCGCGGGCGACGCGGCCTTTCCCGTCTCGATCGCGGCCATCAGGACGGCGAGATCGCGGGCGGTCGTCGTGTTGTTCATCCCCGCCGCGTACGCTTTGTCGTCCTCCACGCCCCGCAGCACCTGAATGTCCTTCGCGCCCAGCTCGTGCGCGGTCGCGTTGGCCTTCGCCGCGCCGACGAGGCCGATGAGGGTATTCGTCGCCAGATTGCTCGAGCGCGTGATCATGTGCTCGAGCAGATCGTGGACGCTGACGGCCGAGCCGATCCAGCTGTAGACCAGACTGTCCGAGTCGTCCTTGGCGTCGAGCGAGTAGGGCGTTCCGTCCACGATCGACGCGAATTCGTTCTTCAACGTGATCGGCTGCGACAGGCTGATTTGCCCGCGCTCCGCGCGCCTGAAGAGCTCGATCATCACCGGCACCTTCATCGTGCTCGCCGCGTGGAAGCGCTCGTCGGCTCCAATGTAGACCGTGTCGGACCGAGCAAGGTCGCGAAACGCGACGCCGGCGGTTGCGCCCGGCACTTCGGCGATGCGTCGCTCGATGCGCGCACGCAGCGAATCATCCGTCGCGGAGCTCGTCATGGGCGACATGAGCGCGGCCGACAGCTGACAGAACAGCGCCGCCGCGGAGATCAGAATCATGCGAGCAAGATAGACCAAACGTGACCGGCACTACAAGCGCAATTCGGCGTTGCCAACTACCATGGTCGCTCGTGTCATACGTGGAGAGATCAGCACTCCCAAAGTCGCCTTTCACCTCGCGAAATTCATGTCGCTTCCAAGGACCGAGCCGGGCGGAGCACCCGAGCCAGGCCCGAACAGCTCGTTCAGACGGGAGCGGCTGCGCTTCAGCGAGTTCTCCTTCTCACGTTCGCCCTCCGGCCACGTCTCGATCAACGTCGAGCTCGAGTATGAGGGTCAGAAGTGGTTTGGCCGGTCCGCTGGCCAGTCCAGCCCACTCGGCGATCTGCGCATGGCGGCGGAAGCGGCGCTGCGAGCTCTCGAGGAATTCGCTGAGGGATCGCTCTCCTTCGAGCTGATCGGCGTGAAGCACATTCGCGCGTTCGATTCCAACCTCGTCATCGTCTCCATTGGTGTGCGCGACTCGGCGGGCACTCGACTCGTCGGCTGTTATCTCGCCGACGAAGACATGCCACGCGGGGCCGCGCTCGCCGTGCTCAACGCCACCAATCGACTTCTCGGGAATTATCTCGCGACACGCTGACGCGTGCCGCTCTCGCGAACCTTCCGCTTCAAACGCCGTAGGGTCCCGCTGAGGGCGTTCAGGTAGACCGCGACAGGTTCGTTCACTAGAGTCACACTCGTGAAAAAAGCTCTGCTGATCTCGATCGCGGCCGGCTTCGTCGGCTGTGCCCATCCGCCCGCGCCGAGCGCGGCACCCGTTCCCGTTGACGCGCCGAGCGCCGATGCGGCCGCGCCATCACCGGGCAGCATCGTACGAGACACAGCCTGGCGCTCTGATACGGCCCGCGGCCGCTCGCAGGCAGTTGAGAAAGACAGCGCGACGGTGAGCGCTTCCGAGGTGACCAAGCGTGCTGCCGAGGTCTTCGGCGACAGCAGCTCCGCATCGTCGCTGACCGCCAGCCACGGCGACTCGAGCGCGGTGAATGACGGACCAACGTGGGACATCGATGTCCGTTCGTACGAGACAACGGAGCGCGTCGAGCACTATCTCCGCGTCTTCAGCGGCTCGGCTCGCGAGCACATCGTGGCTCAGCTCGAGGAAGGGAGCCGTTACGAGCCAATGATCAGGGCGAAGATGCGCGCGGGTGGGCTGCCCGAGGACATGTACTACCTGGCTCTCATCGAGAGCGGCTTCAGTCCCAATGCCTATTCGCGCGCCGCCGCAGTGGGGATGTGGCAATTCATGGCGTCGACTGCGCGCGACATGGGACTTCGCGTCGACTGGTGGGTCGACGAGAGGCGAGATCCCATCAAGTCCACCACCGCGGCCGTTGGATTCATTCGCGGCTTGAAGGAGCAGTTGGGATCGCTGTACCTCGCGGCCGCGGCCTACAACGGCGGTCCTGGGCGCATCGCCCGCGGCCTAACGAGATACGCGGATGACCTCGAGGGCACCAGCGGCGACGACAAATTCTTCGCGCTCGCCGACAAAGACTTTCTGCCACGCGAGACGCGCGAGTACGTGCCGCAGTTGATCGCGGCGGCGCTGATCGCGAAAGAACCGCAGCGGTACGGAATGACGATTCGCACCCTTCCTCCCTTCACCTACGATTCAGTGCGTGTGGGGCCGGCTCTGCCGGTAGCGGCTATCGCCAAGGCGAGTGGCGCAACAGTCGCGCAGCTCCTCGAGCTCAACCCGCAGATCCTGCGCGGCATGACGCCGCCCCGCGACTCGATTCGCGTACGAATCCCCGTCGGTTCGGCGGCCTCGTTCGATAGCCTGTTGCGGGCGCTGCCGCAGGAGGAGCGCGTCGGCGTTCGGCGCGTGGTCACGAAGAAGGGCGACTATCCCGAGACAGTCGCCGAGCGCTATGGGGTCCGGACAAAGCAGGTGCTGCTGTTCAATCCCAAGGCTGAGCGCTCGAAGAAGACTGGACGCCTGGCCGCCGGCCAGGTGCTGCTGATCCCGACGGCTGCTGTCGCCGCCGCGGCGACCGACGCTCCCGACCCATCGATCGAGCGGTACTCGAGCGGCACACGGACCCACGTCGTGCGCCGCGGCGAAAGCCTCGGCCTTATCGCGAAGCACTACCACACCACCGTGAAGTCGATCATGGCGCTCAACGGCATGAAGCGCTCGATCATCTTCCCGGGGCAGTCGCTTGTGGTATCGGGGCGCGCGGCGCGTAGCTCGGGGAAGCGCGGCTCGCACAAGCCAGCCAAGGCCAGCACCGGACGCAAAAAGGGGGGAGTCGCGCAGGCGGGCGCCGCGCGATCCCCCCATTCGAAGTAGTGGGCTGCTACTCGACGATCCCTTTCCCCTTGTAGCCCTTGGTCAGGATCCTGTCATAGCCATTCGACGGATCGAGACCGGCGTGCAGGGCGTTGTTCACGGCAACCTCGCCGCGGTTGTAGACGAGGAGTGCGAGCTTGGCATTGCCGTGGTACTGCCCGATCAACCCGCGCAGATATCGAAAGCCAATCCGAAGGTTGGTCGTCGGCTCATACAGCTTGTCGCGCGTGATGTCGTGCTGATAGAAGCGCGCCGTCGGTAGCATCATCTGGGTCAATCCAATCGCGCCGACGGGGCTCGTCGCGCGAGGATTGAATTCGCTCTCGAGCCTTACGAGCCGGAAGGCGAGTTCCGGATCGATCCCCTCCGCCATTGAGGCGTCGAGGATGTGCGTCGCCAGATTCGCCGGAATGGCGAATCGGGTGGAGTAGTTAATGATGCGGTCCGCCCGCTCATAGCGGGCGCGGAGGAGATCCATCTCCCCCTTCGTGGAATCGAGCTCCTGGCGCAATTCACCCGTACCGCGCCCAAAGCCGAGCGAAAATCCGCCAGCTCGTCCTGCAACCTCGGCGTTAGCAGTGCCGGGTTGACGAGTGGCGAGAACGATGGCCACGACCGTGACAGCACCGGCCGCGGAGATGTTTCTCTTGAGGCGCTTACGGCGCCGGGCGGCATCGCCACGGTGCACGTACGTACCACGCAGATTGCGCATAAGCTCTCTACTGGCAACAGGTTGAGTACAACGCTACTGCCCGCTTCGACCCCACGATAAGCGGCAACGAAGGTGCCATCAACCCCTTGACCAATCGCCGAGCTTGCCACCTGACTTTTGTAACAGCGATATATCGTGCAATTTCATTCCACGGTCTAAACTCTTTGCCATATCGTAAATCGTGAGGAGGCTGACCGTTACGGCGGTCAGTGCCTCCATCTCGACACCTGTTTTCCACGTCGCACGCGCCGTAGCCTCGGCAATAATGCCCGGGAGGGAGTCGTCGGGGCGGAGCTCGACTTGAACGTCGGTGAGGGGAACGGGGTGGCAAAGGGGGATCAATTCCGCGGTGCGCTTCGCCGCCAGGATGCCGGCGACGCGCGCGACGGCCATCACATCTCCCTTCTTTAGAGTATTGCCCTTGATCGCGGCCAGAGTTGCGGGCTCCATCGTGATCGATCCGCGCGCGCGCGCGATACGATCGGTAACGGCCTTTCCCCCGACGTCCACCATGCTCGCTTCGCCGGCCGAGTTGACGTGGGAGAGCGATTGCCGCTCGTCTGGAGCGCTCATCTATCGAGACCCGACGAGGGAGGACATCTCGCGAATCAGCGACGCGGTCAGAAGCTGCGGATTGACGTTGCCCGAGGCCTGCTCCTTCACACGCTCTACTACCTCGAGCGCCTTTGCCGCCCCGTAGCTCAGACGCTCGTTGCCTGAGCTGACCCCGTTTCGAACGCGCTGATGTAGAAGCACCTCGAGGGCGTCCAGGGTATCGGTGAAGCTACCGCGCGCCCGAGCCGCACCCTGGCAGAAGGCGACGCGATAGCCGACGGCACTATCGCCGGAGGTTGCCGCCTCGAGTAAGCGCTGCGCCTGCTGCGTTGCTTCCCGGAGTGCCGCGCCTGCAAGCAGACGTCCCGGCGCGCCGGCCGCGAGCCCGACGAGCTCCGACGTGGCTGCCTTCGACTGCTCCGACCGTAGCTGCGCTTTCACGAGAGGGTCAGCGAGGAACTCGCCAACCGCGGCGTCAGAGATCGGTGGCACACGCACGGCGACCACGCGAGAGCGAATGGTCGGGAGCAGGGCGCCCGGCTCAGAGGAGGTGAGTATGAGAGTGGTATTGGCTGGCGGTTCCTCGAGCAGCTTCAGAAAGGCGTTCGCCGCGGCGTCCGAACCTTCCTGGGGCACCATGCGCTCAGCGTCGCCGATGACGATCACTTTCCTCTTCGCGAGCGCCGGCGACATCGTGGCTGACCGGACGATCGCGCGCACGGTCGCTACGTAGATGCCGTCGCTTCCCGATGGCGGTGCGTAGAGTCCACCACTTGCCACACGCTCGGCGATCGCCTCTGCATAGTCTTCGCGAACGTCATCGACGGAGGGATCGCCATCCTTGAGCCGCGGTCGCGGAAAGATCCACCGCAGATCGGGATGAGTGAGATCGCCGCTGAAGCGGCATTGACTACATTTGCCGCACGGCTGCGTGCCCTCGCCTTCGCAGAGAAGCAGCTGTCCGAGCCAGAGGGCGAGTCGCTGCTTGCCTACTCCTCGCGGACCCTGCAGCAGCATGCTCGCGGGAAGCGCGCCGCGCGCGTATGCCTCGGTGAGGCGTTCGCGCAGTCGCTCGTGGCCGTAGAGTGGAACGAGGGGCATGATCCTTTTGACTAGGTCTGGTAGCTCTGAACATTAGAACGATTAGTCCATAGTCCATAGCTATCAGCGAGTTCGGAACGAAGCGTCCATTTGCGCTGTCATCTCGAGTGTACCCTATGCATCGACTTCTTTCCCTTTCTCTCATGCTCGTGACTGTGGCGGCAAGCGCACAGGCCCAGCGCGCGCGGGCGCGCGATCTCGGCGTGAAGCCGGGTGTCTTTCCGACAGGCAGAAACAACGCGATCACCGATGTCGCAGGTGTGCGCGTGGGACATGCCACGGTCAATCGCGGCGACTCGATTCGCACCGGCGTCACGGCAATTTTGCCTCACGAGGGCAATGCGTTCCTGGACCGCGTGCCCGCCGCACTGCATGTCGGCAACGGCTTCGGCAAGCTGCTCGGCGCGACGCAGCTGCAGGAGCTCGGTGAGCTCGAGACTCCCATCCTTCTGACCTGTACGCTCTGCGTCTGGAATGCGGCGGACGCACTCGTCGGCTGGATGCTGGAGCAACCCGGGATGGAGAACGTGCGATCGATCAATCCGGTGGTTGCGGAGACGAACGACGGAACGCTGAACGCAATCCGATCTCGACCGATCGGTGCAGCCGACGTGCGTGCCGCCATCGCGGCGGCGTCGAGCGGACCGGTCGCGGAGGGAAGCGTTGGAGCGGGCGCGGGGACGATCGCCTTCGGATGGAAGGGCGGAATAGGGACGTCGTCGCGGGTGCTCCCGGCTTCGTTAGGCGGGTGGACGCTCGGGGTGCTCGTCCAGAGCAACTTCGGTGGGATCCTGCAGGTGCTCGGGGCGCCGGTGGGGCGGGAGCTCGGACAG
Source organism: Gemmatimonadaceae bacterium (assembly GCA_035273165.1). Classification (GTDB taxonomy): domain Bacteria; phylum Gemmatimonadota; class Gemmatimonadetes; order Gemmatimonadales; family Gemmatimonadaceae; genus AG2. The sequence continues at coordinate 5,877 of DATEPP010000524.1, read as the reverse complement.
TATGCGTTCAAGCGCGACGTCGAGACGCCCGCCGAGCGCGGTGACGGATCGATCGTGATGATCGTGGCCACGGATGCGCCGCTCTCCGATCGCAATCTGCGCCGGCTGGCGGCGCGGGCGATCATGGGATTGAGCCGAACGGGCAGCTCGGCGGCAAACGGATCAGGTGATTACGTCATCGCGTTCTCCACGAGCCCGAAGGTCCGGCGCGCGGTCACCGCCTCACGCCTAACGACGGAAGAGCTGGCCAACGAATCGATGTCCGGGCTCTTCGAGGCCACTGTCGAGGCGACCGAAGAGGCGATCTATAACTCGCTCTTTCAAGCGACGACAGTCACGGGCAGCGGCCGCACGGCGGAAGCGATCCCGCTCGATAAGGTGCGGGCGGTGCTGTCGAAGTACCGCGTGTCCGAGCGTTAGGGGCCGAGATGCGGCATGCTTCCTGACAGCGGCGACCAGTGTCTTCAGCAGCGAGGGAATGATGGGTGGAAAGCGTCCCGATCAGCACAACATCGATCCGGCCGAAGGGCAATCGACCGACCACAAGTGGGGTCAGGGTCACGAAGACGCTCACCTCAAGGCGCAGGAGAAAGAGAAGCTGCAGTCGAATCCGCACGACCAGCCAATGATCCCCAACACGGGCGTGAACCCGGCGTTACGGGAGCTCCGCGAGCGGAAGCAGGCGAAGCCGCAGAGCGAGGACGAAGAGCAAGAGTAGTCACCGGTGCGGCGACGGCCCGGCCCGCGACCTTCGGGGACGCGGGATCGGGAGCCGCGGGTGGCTACTAACTTTGTGACGTAAAGTACTTGCTTGTACCGCACCCAACCCCTACCATTCAGGCCATGGCACCGGTAATCCCCTTGCGACCCGCACGCTCCACACCGCCCGAGATGCAGGAACGGGCGATGGACAACCTGCGCTTCATTCGCGAGACCATGGAGCGCGCCGGCACGTTCACAGCCGTTTCCGGCTGGGGCGAAATCGTGATTGGGGGGACGGCAATCATCGCTGCGGTCGTCGCGTCGCGGTTGAGTCTCGTGGGGTGGGTTACGACCTGGCTCATCGAAGCACCATTGGCTGCCGGCGTCGCCACCGCATTCATGGCTGCGAAAGCGCGCGCGGCGGGAATGCCGCTGATCACCGGACCTGTGCGGAAGCTCATCCTGAGCTTCTCGCCGCCGATCTTGGTGGGGATGGTGCTCACGCTGCTGTTCGTCGAGCGCGGGCTGGAAGTGTTTCTGCCTGGCAGCTGGATGCTTCTCTATGGAACGGGTGTCGTCACTGCCGGCACCTACTCGGTTCGCATCGTCCCCGTGATGGGGGCGGCGTTCATGGCTCTCGGAGCATGCACGCTCTTCGCACCGCCGTCGTGGGCAACGGCTCTCCTGATTGCCGGCTTCGGCGGACTGCACATCCTGTTCGGTGCCCTGATCGCACGGAGGTATGGTGGCTAAGCATGGCGCAGTTCCGGACGAGCGCGGCTCGGCCGCGCCGCTTCGCGGTGTGCGCGGGAAGGCAAAGACCGAGGGGCCGCTTGCCCTGGATCGGCTCATCCACGAGCGTATTCGACTCGGAATCCTGAGCGCCCTCGCGGCGACGGACTCGGTGAGCTTCAACGATCTCAAGCGGCTGCTGGAGACGACGGACGGCAATCTGAGCGTGCACGCGCGTAAGCTCGAGGAAGCGAACTACATCGCCTGCACCAAGTCGTTCGAGAACCGAATGCCGAAAACCGAGTATTCAATCACACCCGCCGGACGCCGCGCGTTCGAGCGGTACCTCGACCACATGGAAGCGCTCATTCGTGCCGCGCGCGAGCGCTGAGCGTCTACTATCGGAACGAACATGTCGCGGAACACAGCGGTGACGCTCTCTCCCTCGTCGGGCATACACGTCGGCATCATCATGGACGGCAACGGCCGTTGGGCCGCGGCGCGTGGGTTGCCGCGGTCAGCCGGCCATCACGCGGGCGTGCGCGCCGCGCGATCGATCGTGGAGGCAGCAGTCCGCGCCGGTATCGGCACGCTCACGCTCTACGCCTTCTCGTCGGACAACTGGAGCCGGCCAACGCCCGAAGTCACGGCGCTCATGCGGCTCCTGCGCCGCTCGCTCCACACGGAATCGAAGCGCTGTCTCGAGAACGGTGTCCGCCTAACGATCGTCGGTCGCCGCGACCGCCTTCCGACGACTCTGCGTGCCGCCATCGCGGACGCTGAGGCACTCACCGCGCGCTGCCGCAACCTGCATCTACGCGTCGCGATCGACTACTCGTCGCGCGAGGGCATCCTGCGCGCGGCCGAGCGTTATGCGCAGCAGCTGGCGCGGGGCGCCACCAGCGACGGCCTCACGCGCGAACGCTTCGGCGAGCTTCTGGCCGAGGTCCACCACGATCCGCGTCCCGTCCGCGATGTGGATCTCCTCATCAGAACGGGCGGCGAGCAGCGGCTGAGCGACTTCATGCTCTGGGAGTGCGCCTACGCGGAGCTCTACTTCACGCAGGCGATGTGGCCGCAGTTCGGCGAGGAAGAGCTGCGCGAAGCGCTGCGCGTCTTCGAATCCCGCGAGCGGCGCTTTGGCGGGGTGCCGGCGCAGGCGGCCAGTTGAGTGGCGGGTGACGAGTGGCTGGTGGTTAGTGAATTCGGAAAGCCGGCGCTAAGCGCCGGCTTCTTCATTTTCACTCGCCACTCGCCACCCGCCACTCACCACCCACTGGCACCACCCGGCACCGCGGTGAAGATTCGGGGGCATGAATCAGCCGCCGCAACAGCTCGGTATCGCCGCTCCCGCTGATCGTCAACCATTGTCCGACAGATCGGCTCCGCTGATCGGCCGGGGCGGGGAACTGGCCAAGCTCAGTGCTGCCCTGCAAAGCGCCGAGGCCGGCCACGGCAGCACGTTCATCGTCACGGGCGAGAGTGGCATCGGCAAGACAAGGTTGGCAACCGCGCTCGCCGGAGTCGCCGCGAAGCGGAACTTCGTCGTCGCGATTGGTCGTGCCTATCCGGTGGAGACGGGCGTTCCGTACGCGCTCTTCTCCGACGCGCTGCTCCCCATTCTGCGCGGCATCGACCCTTCGGCGCTGGCTCTTCTGACGCGCGGTGGAAACGCCGAGCTCGTGCAGCTCTTTCCCGCGCTCGGCACCGGCGACCGGCCGGTGAGCACGACCGGTGTCCGCGGCGAGCCGGCGGAGCTGCGGGCGCGGCTTCTCTGGAACTTCACCCAGTTCCTCTCGCGCTTCGCCACGAAGCGGCCGTTGCTCCTCGTCCTCGAGAATCTGCAGTGGGCAGACAACTCGTCGATCGAGCTGCTGCACTTCACGGCGCGGCAGATCGTCGGGGACCGGGTGATGCTCCTCGTGACGTGCAACGACGCCGATCCGCGAGCGGCGGAGGGGCAGTCAGCGGTGCGGAAGCTGGAGACGTCGCTCGTTGGGCTCGGGGTTGCCCAGAGCCTTCGTCTTGCCTCCCTCGATCTCGACGCGACCGAGGAGCTCGTCGCGCAGGCGCTCGGGAGCGCCCCGCCGCGCGAGCTCGTCGAGGCGATCCAGCAGCGGACGCGCGGCAATCCATTCTTCGTCGAGGAAACACTCAAGGCACTCGTCGATGCGACGGCAGCCGAAGGTCGCGCGCCCACGGCGCACGATCTCCAGGCGCTGAAGATGCCGCAGACGATTCGCGACGTCGTCGTCGCCCGACTCGGCCAGCTGCCCGCGGACGCGCGCCGTCTTGCGGATCTCGCCGCGGTAATCGGGACGCGATCGTCCCACGACGCGCTCGCGTTCGTGAGCCGGTTGCCGGAGGATGTGTTGCTCGCGGCGCTCGACGAGCTACGTCGCGCCCGCGTGATCGAGGAACGGGAAGAAGACGGCGAGATCCTGTACGACTTCACGCATCCTCTGCTGCAGGAAGCGCTCTACGCGGAGCTCGGCCTCGCCCGCGCGCGCGCGCTGCACGCGACGATCGCCGAGTCGCTCGAGGAATTTCACGGTGATGCGGCGCCCGCGCACGCCGGCGAGCTCGCGTTCCACTACCTGCGCGCCGACGCAAAGCGCCTCGCCGACAAGGCGGTCCAGTATCTGAAGCTTGCCGGATGCGACGCGATGGCGAAGCACGCGGACCGCGAGGCCGCCGACTATCTCGCCGCAGCGCTGGAACAGCTCGATCGATCGGGGTCGCCTAACGACGAGGCGGCGATCGAGATCGCGCACGAGCTGGCGCGGGCCCGGCAGCGTCTTGGCGAATACAAGGTGGCGCTGAAGCTCTGGCAGCGCGCGGCGCAGGACGCGGAGCGACGAGGCCTCCACTCACGTCTGGCGCACATTCGCCGCAACCTCGGAATGGTCTCGTACTGGAGTGGCCATCACGAGGAGGCACTTGCGGACTACGACGCTGCCATCGCGGCCGCGACGGCGGCGCGCGATCCGTCGCTCGAGGCGCGGACGCTCGTGGCGAAGGGGATGTGTCTCCAGGGGCTCGGCCGCCGCGAGGAGGCCGAGCGCACGGTGCAGCGGGCGCTCGAAATCGCCGAGCGGCTCGGAAATGCGGCACTGCTTGCGCGCGTGCATCGGGCGCTCCTCCTGCTGTACGTCTGGACCGGGCCGCCGCAACTCGCCCGGCGACACGGCGCCGAAGCGATCGCGCTCGCCGAACAATCCGGTGAGCGCGGAGTCGCCTGGTCGGCGCACTGGGCGCTCGCGATGCTCGGTGGCCTCACGGCCTCCGTCCAGGACATCACCGTGCATCTCGCGCACGCGCAACGGGTCGCGGACGAGCTGCGGTCGCCGCTTCTACGCGCATGGACTGCCGAGGTGGCGATCGAGTACTACGCGGGAATCGGGGAGTGGGATCAGGCGGTGACGCTGGCCGAACGCACGCTCGAAGCCGCGCGCTCGTTAGGCCAGAGCGCGCTGCTTCCGCGTCTCCTTGTCTGGCTCGGTCTGCTCTATTTCGGCCGCGGCAACGTCGAACGGGGAAAGGCGTGCGTCGACGAAGCGTGGGAGCTGTCGGGCGCGGGGAAGACCGGTGGCGCCGGCGCGGGCGACGTCCACTCGATCGTGCCGGCGCACACGGGCCGCGCCGCGTACCATCTCACGATGCAGGACTACGAGGAGGCGATTCGAGTCGGCGAGCGCGGACTCGAGATCGCCGATGCATCGGGCTACGTCGTATGGGCGGTGCATCGGCTGATGCCGGTGATCGCCGAAGCGGCGCTCTGGAAGACGGACGATACGCTGGCGCAACGCATCAGCAAGCGGCTGCGACGAGACGCGAAACGGCTCGAGCACCGTCTGGGGCTGGCGTGGGCGGATGCGTCGGACGCGCTGGTGGAGCTCCTGCGGGGAAACAAGGAGCGATCGGTCGGGATGCTGCGCGAGGTCGCCGAGCAGCTCGAGGCGATACCGTACGTCCCAGACGCGGCCCGGGTGCGTCGCCAGCTCGCGCGTGCGCTCGCGGAAACGGGCGATCGTGATGGCGCGATGCGCGAGCTTCGTCAGGCCCACGCCGTATTCGCGAGGCTGGGCGCCGAGCCGGAGCTGCGTGCGACGAGAGAGCAGTTGCGCGAGCTCGGCGCGCGCCCGCCGGTGCGGTCGCTCGCCGCGGGTGCGGCCGGCCTAACGGGACGTGAAGTGGAGATCGTGCGACTCGTCGCGGGTCGCCGCTCCAACAAGGAGATCGGCGTCGCGCTCGATATCTCATCGCGAACGGTGAGCACACATCTATCGAATGTGTTCGCCAAGCTCGGTGTGTCTTCGCGAGGTGAGCTGGCGGACTATGCGCGCGCGGCAGGGCTATTAAACGATACGTGAGAGAAGCCGGGACTGCGCTCCTCTCACGCACCGTTCCGTACATACCGCGCCCCCACAGCACGGCAGCACG
>DATEPP010000523.1:0-2710 GCA_035273165.1 Gemmatimonadaceae bacterium | reverse complement strand
GCACCTTCTGGTTCACGCGCGGCTTTCATCTGTTCGTTCCCCAGTTCGCCGCGCCGTCATTAGTAGACCCTCATGTCGACGGCGCCGTCGTCGGGTTCACGATCGCGCTCGCCTGCGCGGTGACGCTCCTCGCGGGTATCGCGCCGGCACTCCACGGATCGCGTGAGCGCTACGACGAGGCGCTCCGCGACGGAGCGCGCCTCTCGGCCGGCACTCATGCGACGCGCCTCCGCGGGTTGTTCGTCGTCGCCGAGATGGCGCTCGCGGTCATGGCGCTCGTGAGCGCGGGACTCTTCTACGACAGTGTCCGCCGCACGCGTGCGGTCGAACCAGGCTTCACCACCGATGGCGTCGCGATCGGATCGGTGAGCCTCACCCTCGCCGGATACGATTCAGCATATGCTGACGAATTCCTTCGTCGTGTCACGGAGCGGATCGCGCGCGAGCCGGGCATTCGCGCGGTGAGCTACACCGACTATGTACCGCTCAGCCTCGGCTCCGGCTCGTGGGAGGATCTGCAGATCGAGGGCTACGCGCCGGCCGCGAACGAGAACATGAAGACCCCACGCGCGGCGATTGGCCCGGGATACTTCGCGACGTTAGGCATACCGTTCCTCGACGGACGCGACTTTCGCTTCGACGACGACTCCGCCCACACGCCGGTGATGATCGTGAGCGAGACCTTCGCGCGCCATTTTCTTCCCGGCCGCACCGCGCTCGGTGTGCGCGTGCATGGCTGGGGCAAGTGGTTCACCATCGTCGGCGTAGCCAAAGACGTGAAGACGTATCGCCTCACCGAGCCGGCGACGCCCTACTTCTATGTCCCGATTCGTCAGGTCTATCGACCGGAGTACGGCTACACCTTCGTCGCACGCGGGCCCGAGGCAGCGGTCGATCAGACGGTGCGCTCAATCGAGCGTGGCGTCGCCGCGGTCGATCCGAGCGTCCCCGTCTACGGCGTGATGCCACTGTCGGATTACATCGACGCGCCATTGCGTGGTCCACAGACTGCCGCGCGCCTGCTCGCGCTGCTCGCTGGCGTGTCGCTGCTGTTGGCGGCGATCGGACTCTACGGAGTCGTGTCCTATTCGGTGACACAGCGTGCCAAGGAGATCGGCCTGCGCGTCGCCTTCGGCGCGCGCAAGGCGGATGTGCTCCGCGTCGTCGGTGGCCAGGCAGCGATGCTCCTCGCTTTCGGTCTCGTCGTCGGACTCGCGGGCGCTCTCGCCCTCGGCCGCGTCGTGGCATCGCTGCTCTTTGCTGTGAGCCCCGCCGATCTCTCCATCTTTGCGGCGGCCGCTGTTACGATGATACTCATCACCGTTGCCGCGATCATGCTGCCGGCACGGCGTGCGATGAGCGTCGATCCTGCAACGGTGCTCCGCGGCGACTAACGGACGAAAACTAGAGAGCGCGAAGTCCCCAGACGGCGCGGAGTTCCAAGGGGCGCGGAGTTCCAAACGGCGCCAGGTCCCAAACGTCGCGAAGTCCCAGACGTCGTTAAACGTCGTTTGGAACGTCGCGCCGTTTGGAACTCGGCGCAGTTTGGAACCTGGCGCCGTTAGGGACCTGGCGCCGTTTGGGACCTGGCGCCCTCAAGAGTTACTGAGGGTCGAGTGCCTGCACGGCGTACTCGAAGTAGCCATTCTTTATGACCCAACCGATACCCAGCTCCGCATAGCTGTTCCATCCCCAGCAGTAGATGTGGTTGTCGGTGCCGATGCCGCAGCTGTGATATTGTCCCGACGCCACCGCGCGGAAAGTGCGCACCGGAATGTGCGACAGGTCTACGGGAACAGGGTTCGTATCGGGAGGCGACACGAGGTGGCCGGTCTGCCCCTTTGAATTCCACCCCCAGCACCACGGTGCGTTGTTCGCGTCCAGCGCGCAGGCGTGCCTCGCGCCGACTGCCACGCCATGGAGCGGCTTGAGATTGCCGACGGACTGCGACGTAGCCGTGGGCAGACTCGTCCTGCCATTGCCGAGCTGACCGTAGACGTTGGAGCCGAAGCAGCTCACCGTTCCGTTGACCAGATCCGCACAGGTGAAATTCGAGTCGGTCGACGCTCGCTTCACCGTTGCACCGAGGTCGTTGACCTGGGCAAAGACGAGGTATTCCGGGCTGTTGGGGTAGTAAATCGCGTTCGCTGGATTGACGCCTGCCTGGAGGTCATCGTTCTTGCCCCAGCAGTTCATCTCCGTGTACCAATACAGCGTGATGCAGGCGTGTCTGAATCCGACGGCCAGTTGCGAACCACCGGAGTTATCGAAGTTGGAAATCAACGTCGGCGCCCCCGTCCATTGCGCCGATGTGTTAATGGCGCCGAGCTCACCCCAGCAGTAGAGCTGCGATGTGGTCGCCGCGCAGGTGGACCAGCCTCCGGCGTCGATGGAGACGAACGATAGTGGCGCGCTCGCTCCCGCTGGTGCAGCGACGGGTCCCGACCGGATATCCCAATACTTCTGACCGGCCGCGAGGCCGAGCTGTCCGACTCCGCCCCCGCCCCAGCAGTAAGCAAGGCCGTTGTTGTCGAGCATACAGGTATGCTGCGCGCCCGCCGAAATCATTTTCGCGTTGGAGGCAACGAGGGTTGGTCGCATGATTTGCGTCGCCCCCTGAATGTACGCGTCGCCGCCGTACATCCCCCAACAGTAGACGTTTCCATTGTTTTTCCGGGCGCAGGTGTGGAAGTCCCCAGCGGTGATCTCG
>DATEPP010000522.1:0-2587 GCA_035273165.1 Gemmatimonadaceae bacterium | reverse complement strand
GCAAGCAGCTTACCAGATTGCCGCGCGCTTATCCGCTGGCCTCACCATCTGATCACCTGCCGTGCACGCCCACGCCGCGGCGAATTCGGGCATGTTCGACAGCGGGCCGTTCACCCGCCACATCCACGGCGCGTGGCGATCAGTATTTACTTTCGTGCGCGCGTATTCCGGTCGCGAGACCGAACGCCACATCTGCGCGTAGCCGAGGAAGAAGCGCTGTTCGGGGGTGAAGCCGTCGATCGTGACACGCGGCTTACTGGCGAGCAGCCGCTCGAGTGCGAGGTACGCGATCTTCAGTCCGCCGAGATCGGCAATGTTCTCGCCGAGTGTGAGTCGGCCGTTGACGTGCGTGTCGGAGTCGAGAATGGTGTAGGCGTTGAACTGCTCGACGATGCGCGTGGCGCGCGCCTCGTATTCCGCGGCGTCGGGCTGCGACCACCAGTCGCGCACCTTGCCGTCGGCGTCGATGAAGCGGCCCTGGTCGTCGAAGTGATGCGTCAACTCATGCCCGATCATGGCGCCGATTGCACCATAGTTGACCGCATCGTCCGCCGTGGGATCGAAGAACGGTGGCTGGAGAATGCCGGCGGGGAAGATGATCCTGCCCCGCCCGGCGAGTGCGTCGACTTCCTGCGGCGCGACGGGCCACAGCGCGCGGTTCGAGGGCCGGCCGATGCGCGAAAGCTCCTCACGGCGCGACCACTGCCTAACGGCGACCAGATTGGCAACGTAAGACGTATCGGCGAGCCGGAGCGCCGAATAGTCGTGCCACACGTCGGGGTAGCCAACCTCGATGCGCAGTGCCGCCACCTTCGCGAGCGCCTCTTGTCTGGTGAGGGGAGACATCCAGTCGAGACTCGCGATGCGATCGTGAAGCACCGTTTTCAGGTTCGTCACGAGATCGAGTGCCCGCTGCCGGGCCGCGGGGGTGAACGCGCGCCTCACGTATTCGTGGCCGAGCAGCTCGCCGAGCGTGGCGTTGATCGATGACACACAAGCCTCGTCGCGCGAGAGCGCCGTCGACACGCCATTCAACTGCCGCCTCCAGCGAAAATTCGCGTCCACGAACCCCTTATCGAGGGCTGGAGCGTAGGTCCTCAGCACCGCGGCGCGCAGGTATGACCGCCAGTCCGCCGCCGGCGCGTTGGCGATGAGGCTATCCAGTCCGTCGAAGAACGCCAGCGGCCCGACGGTCGCCACGCCGAAGGCCGCTGCGCCGGTGATCGTCAGGTGCTCGCGCCACTGGAAGTGCGGCGTCAGCTCCTGGAGCTGGCCGAATAACATGCGGCGATACTTGCCGCCGGCGCGAAGCTGCGCAGGGCTCGAGGAGGCCGACGCGAGAGTCACCTCGAGCTTCATGTCACGCGCAGCCTCGTCTCGCGCCTGGGCGGGCGAATCGCCCGCGTGCGTGAACAGCTCTACGAGATACTGCTGGTACGCCTCTCGAAGGGCGCGCGATCGCGCATCATCGCCGAAGTACTCGTCGCGCGTCGGCAGACCGAGTCCGCCTTGCGTGACGACCGCGATCACCTTCGTCGCGTCCAGCTCATCGACGCGACTCACGAAACCGAATGCGACCGCGATGTCCTCGCCCTGAAGACGCGAGATGGCGAGGCTGACGTCGTCGGGGCCGCGGATCGACTCGATGGGCGCGAGCAGTGGGCGCAGCGGCGCGACGCCTCGGGTCTCGATGCGCGGCAGATCCATGCAAGAACGATAAAAGGCGCCGATGAGTTGAGTTGGATCGCCTTCGCGTGCCGACCGATCTCGGCTTGCCTGCCGGACGATGACGCGAAGCGTGGAGTCCACCCGCTTGCCGACTTCGTCGGCGGCGCTCCACGTCGCCTCCGTGACCGGGATTGCCGTGTGAGCAATCCAGGCACCGTTTGCGTACTGGTAGAAATCGCCGCACGGTGCGCAGGTGGTGTCGAAGTTTGCGCGGTCGATGCGGTTGCGGGTCTGTGCCGACAGCTCGAGTGTTGCCGTCGCCGACAGGATGACGGCGACATACAGGCGAATCGGATGTCTCATACACCGAAGACGATCGCGAGACTGATCCGTTCCGGCGGTGAGTGGCGGCACGAGCGCGTGGTTGGCCTACCTTTGTTGGCGGCTTGCCTCACGAGAATAAGGTGGATCAATCTCGACGCTGGGAGGACGCGACCGCCGTGAGGGCGGAGCCGATATCGCGATTGAAGCGGGAAGAGAAAGTGCGAAGCGCGGTGCCGCCAAGGGTTATGTATGTCATGTGCCAGTTCGTGTGCCAATTGAATCGTGTAGATAGGGATCGAGTCGGGCGGAGCACGGCGGATCGCACTCGTCGCCACTATGAAATCCGACTAGTTTCCTGACTTCTCAAGTCGTTCTCGGACGCCTGGAAGGCTTGTGTACGTTCATAGCGTACCGTGGGTTCGAATCCCACCTCGTCCGTTGAGTTGCTACAACTTACGGAAATGCAGAGGGCGCTCAGTTGAGCGCCTTTTTCCCAACTTGTACCATTTTTGTACCACGGTTTCGGAGATGGTCACATGACGACGAGGGAATGGACGCCGGATGAAGGGGCCGCTCTTCTCGTCGATCGTTCCCT
>DATEPP010000521.1:0-17294 GCA_035273165.1 Gemmatimonadaceae bacterium | reverse complement strand
CCAGCTTGCCTACACGGCGGCGAGGTACTCGCTCGCCGCCAACGGTGTTCTCGCGGTCACACCACAGGATCGCTTCACCGGGCAGAGTGTTCTCACCGGATCCCTGTACGCACCGTCGGCACGGCGTTTCCGCTGGGAGCTCACGGGAATGACGAGCGCCTTCGGCCTGAGCGGCGCCGCGCCGTCGTTCGCGTGGCAGGGCGTGGCGCGCGAGCACGCGACATGGTCGTTAGGCGGCATCTTCGCCGGTGTGGGAGGAGGTCAGGTCGCGCAACATGGAGTTGCCGGCGGGGTCCGCACGGCGCAAGCCGGCGGCTTTCTGCGCATCGATCCGCTCGGTCGGGACGAGCTCTCGACAGCAATCGCGTATACGGACGCGGAAGGAACAATCGCCGGCGTGCCGCGCACTCGATATCGGGACGTCGTCGGCTACTGGTCGCATCGCGGCGACTGGATCGAGCTTTCGCTCGGCACTGGGGTGCGCAGCCATCTTCGCGACGGTCTGCTCGAGAGCTGGGCGTCGGGGAGCGCAACGGTCTGGCTCGCGCGGCGCGCGGCCCTCGTCGCCAGCGCTGGTCGGGCTCTCGCCGACGAGCCGCGCGGCGTACCATCGGTTCGTTATTTCTCGATCGGATTGCGATTCGGTTGGCATCCCGACCGCGGAGGCGAAGTGCTCCGCGTTATGCAGAGACCGGATGAGGACGTGCCCGGACGCGTCGACATTCGCGCTACCGCCGACTCGCTCCGCGTCGTCATCGTGCGTCAAGCAGCAGCAGGCCGAGTCGAGATCGTCGGTGACTTCACGGATTGGGAGCCCGTGGAGATGGCGGGCATGCCTAACGGCGAATGGCGGATCGAGCGGGTGATCACGCCGGGTCCGCATCGGATGGCGATTCGCGTCGACGGCGGACCGTGGGCCGTGCCATCCAATCTTCCTCACGTCGCCGACGATTTCGGTGGCGAAGTGGGGATCGTCATCGTCCCGTGAGGATGCCTGAAGGGTGCACTGCGACTCGTCCCCGGGAATGGCCGTCTCGCCACCGATGGCCAGACCGGCCTTGCAGCGGCGGCGGCGCGGGGCTGGCGTGGCGTCGGGTCGCCGACGACATTCGCCATATCGCCCTGAAGAATGCTCGTGGAGGATGATGTCGTGAGCTCGACCTGGCACGCCGACGTCGGCGGCGCAGTCACAACCGTATGCCTTGCCCTCGCGTTCGCCGTGCTCGCGGCCGGTCCCGCCGGCGCGCAGAAGAAGGTACCGGAGTTCACGCGTCAAGGCTTGCTCATCTCGAACTTCACGCCGCGCGGCACCGCCGATTTCGGCTATGGGCGCAAGGCCGGCGACGAAGTTCGATCGCGCGTCGCCAAGCTCTCCAACAAGCGCGAGGTGGATGTCATCTCGGGCGGCGACATTCGATATCAGCTCACGAGATCGAGTATTCCCGAAGACTCCGTTCTCGACGAGCAGAGTCTGCGGATCCTCGGACGCTACCTGCGCGCTGACGAGTACGTCGTCGGTGTCGTGGACCGATCGCCGAAGACCGTGCGGCTGACGGGGCGACTGGTGTTGATGCGCGATCCACGCATGATGGAGCCGCTTCCTGCCGTGTCGGCTGCGGATCTCGGTCTGGCTGCGGATGCATTCGCGCATGAGGTCGCGGCGGCGCGTGCCGAGCTTCCCGCGCAGCGTCGGTGTGAGAATGCGCTGCGCGATGCGCAACCACAGCGGGCGCTCGAGTTCGCGCGCGAGGCCGTTGCCGCCTACCCGGCTGGCGTTCTCGCGCACGTCTGCCTAACGTGGGCGCTTCGCGCGACGGGTGCGCCCGCTGTCGAAGTGCTGGAAGCAGCGAAGCAGGTGATCGCCGGGGATTCGGTGAATCCGCATGGGCTCGAGAGCGCAGCGATCGCGCTCGATTCCCTGCATCGTCGAGACGAGTCGGCCGCGTACTGGCTTCGCCTGGCCGCCACCGACACCGCCAATCTCGAGCTCACCCAGCGCGTCGTCTTCGCGATGGTCCTGGGCGGCAGCTCGCGACGTGCGGAGCCGCTGATCGTTCATGCCGCGGATGCGCACCCCGACAGCATCTCCCTTCGCCGGCTTGCGTGGCGCGTCACCTACGAGAACCGGAGCTGGCCGCTCGCGATCAAGTCCGGCGAAGCGCTCCTCGCGGGGGATTCGGCGGCGGCGCGCGACTCGGTGCTCATGCTACGCCTTGCGTCCGCTTACCGAGCGAACGGTGACACGTACAAGGGGCTCGCCCTCGCCGCGCGGGGTGTGGCCGCGTTTCCTGGCGACGTGAAGCTCTACACCCTCTACACACAGTTCGTGAAGAGCGAGTCCGATTCGGTGATTCCGCGCGGCATCACCCGTTTTCCGCGCAGCGCCGAGCTTCTGGCGATGAGCGCGCGCGAGCTGCGCGCGAAGGGCCAGCTCGCCGAGGCGCTCGCCGCGTCCCGCCAGGCGCTGGCGGTGGACTCGACGCTGGACCGTGGTGAGCTGCTGATTGCTCAGGGCGAGATCGAGCTGGGTCGGCCGGACAGCGCGCTCGCCGCGTTGCGGCGCGCCGCGAACCGTGGCGAGGACACCGCACTTGTCGCGCAGTTCGCACTTGCTCGGGGCAATGCACTGCTGAAAGCAGCGAACGGTACCAAATCGCGCGACGATTTCCAGCTCGCGATGCGCTTCCTCGCGCTCGCCGATACGTTGCGCCGGACGCCGCAGTCGGCGTTTCTGGTGGGGGTCGCGGCGTACAGCATCACGCAGTCGGCACTCACCGACGCACCCAAAGCGAGCGAAAAGACGCAGAGTTGTGAACTCTCTCATCTCGGCGCCTCGACGCTGCCAATGGCGCGCGCCGGTCTCGAGGCAGGCCAGGAGGTGTCGCCGGAAGCGGCGAAGCAGTTCCTCGACTATCTCGGGCAGATGGAACCGTACGTTCAGCGGCAGATCGACGCGTTTTGTCCGAAGAGTTGAGCGCGTCCGCGCTCAACTCCGCGCGGCAAGGAGTTTGCACTTGACACTCCGCGTTAGAAAGACCTAGCTTCTGACCGCGCGCTGGTGATTTCCCCGATTTGACGGGCCGCGCGCCGGGCACTCCTCGGAGCCGCTCGCCAATCCCGTCTAAGTCGTGGCGCCGAACGGCCCCGACGACACGTCGGGGCCGTTTCTTTTTCCCGTTCTCATCAGGCCATCACATGAGTCGCTACATCTTCACCTCCGAGTCGGTCAGCGAAGGCCATCCGGACAAAGTCTGCGATTACATCGCCGATTCCATTCTCGACGCGCACCTTGCCGCCGATCCCAAGAGCCGCGTCGCATGTGAGGTCCTGTGCAAGAGCGGTCAGGTCGTGCTGGCGGGCGAGATCACCTCGTCGGGGACCGTCGACTACGAGCGCGTCGCCCGGGAAGCGATTCGGGAGATCGGCTACGTCGATCCTAACGAGCCATTCAACGCCGGCAGCGTGCAGATCACGCAATTCATCTCGAAGCAGTCTCCGGACATCGCCATGGGCGTCGATACCGGCGGCGCCGGCGACCAGGGGCTGATGTTCGGCTTCGCGACCGATGAGACGCCGGAGCTGATGCCGCTTCCCGTCCAGCTGGCGCACAAGCTCTCGAACCGTCTGGCCGTCGCCCGAAAGCGCGGTGAGCGAAGCTGGCTGCGTCCCGATGCGAAGACGCAGGTCTCCGTGCTCTATGAGGATCATGCGCCGGTTCGCGTGACGACGGTGCTCGTCTCGACGCAGCACACGGCGGACGTTTCCCAGCAGGAGATTCGCGACTACGTGTCCGGCTGCATCTGCCCGGAAGTCCTGGGCAGCTGGTTCGATCCGAGCGTCGAAGTGCTCGTCAACCCCACTGGCCAGTTCATCGAAGGCGGTCCCTCGGCGGATTGCGGCGTCACCGGCCGGAAGATCATCGTCGACACGTACGGCGGCATGGGACGCCACGGCGGCGGCGCCTTCAGCGGGAAGGACCCGAGCAAGGTCGATCGCAGCGGTGCGTACTTCGGCCGGTATGTCGCTCGGCAAGTTGTGAAGCAGGGGCTCGCCAAGCGCGCGGAGGTGCAGGTCGCCTATGCCATCGGTCGCGCCGAGCCGGTCTCGGTTCGCGTCGACACCTTCGGCACAGGCGACTGGAAGGCCGCCGAACAATTCGTGCAGGGCTTCGACTTCCGCCCCGCCGCGATGATCGAACAGCTGCAGCTCCGAAAGCCGATCTACAAGAACACCACGAACTACGGACACTTCGGGCGCAGCGGGCTGGCCTGGGAAGGCTGATAACTGAAGTTGGAAGCTATTAGCTGATAGCTATCCGCGAGTAAGGAAGGAAGCGTTGATGGGTTGAAAAGCAGATTCCTCGCTGCGCTCGGAATGACACTGTCGTCCGGGGCGCAGCCAGGAATCTGCTCTTCCGCTTCTTGTCGCTTTCCGACCGTCCTTTTCGGCCCGTAGTTCTCGGACCGCCTTTTTCGGACCGCCCTTTTCGGACCGCCCTTCTCGGCCCGCTCTTATCGGGCCGCCGTTCGCGCCGTCCGCCCTAACGAGCGACCTCACCCCCGCACTCGGCGCCAGAAAAATATCCTTTCCGAAGGATCACCGCCGATGCCGCGGGGGTGACGTCGACGGCGATCTTCAGTGCCGCGCCATTCGGAAGCGAAATCCCCTGGGCGCCAGTGCGCGGCGTCCATTCGGCACGAGCCGCGGAGCCGATCTGGAGCCACGAGTCCGCGGCGTAGAAGAGCTGGAAGAGCGCCCACGGATTGTTGAACGGACCGATGAGGTTCATTTCCGTCGTCCCGATCTGGGCCGAAAGGCGCGCCTCGTGGTTCACCGCCGGCCAGTCGATTCGCTGAGACTGCAAGTTCCGCGAGGAGCGCACGACGTCGCCCTCGAGCTGGATCGCGACCGCGCTCGTGCCGTCCGACAGCTGCGGCTTCACCGTGATCGAGTAGTGCGGATCGGGCGTTCCCCCCGCGAAGAGCAGATCCGAGAAGGTCGCGGCGCGGTTGAAGAAATCGACGAACCCCGCCGAGAGTCGCACGTTTCCGGGTACCTGCTGATAGACATTGCCCTGCTGCTTCTGCAGTACGCTCTGCAGGACGTCGTTGTACATCGTCCAGAGCGTGCCCGTGCCTGGACGGAGGATGGCGGCGACCTCCGGGACCGACGCCTGCACGGTGCTGTTCGCATTGAACGGGAATTTCGCGAACGTCCCACGAACGCCGCCGCAGAAGTTGCGCACGCGAGCATTGATCTGATCGGCGCCGAAGCGCGTCAGCAGCACTTCCGCGTAGTTGATCGGGTCCTCCATCAGCTTCTGCACGGTGCTGTGGAGCTGTCCCTGTTGATCGATCGTGAACGACGCCGCGATCTGCACCGCCGCCGACTTCGCGGCCGCGGCGCTGCCGAGTGCCTGGCCCGCGGCAGATTCTCCTGCCTGGCCTGCCGTCGCCGCGGCCTGCGCCACTGCCGCCTGGAAGGCGACGAGCGCGGACATGTATGCCTGATTGCCCTGACCGATCAGCTTCATCGTGTCGGCCGCGGGCGTCACGGCTTGCACGGGCTGGAAGACGTTGGCGATCTCCGGAGATGGCACGGCGGTATTCCGTGCCGTGACCGAGAAGAGGCTCAGCAGCGGCGACTGGTTGCCGCTCAGCACCGTCAGCTTCTGTGCCGCGTCGCGCACGTTTGCATAACGAGCAATCGACGCAGCACGCAGGAATCGGCGCCAGTTCTCGACGTAGTCGCTTGCATAACGAGAGCGGAGATCGGCGACGATCTTCGCTTTGTCCACTGGCTGCGCGTCCTCGCCGACGACCCAGCTCTCACCCTGGAGAAATCGGTCGACGGTCTTGAACGCGTTCTGCATGAACGAATAGCCGGGCTTCGTGAATGCCCCGGGCACCTCGTAGTTGTCGACGAGGAACTGGGCCGTCCCTGGATATTTCCGGTTGAACTGCAGCGGCTGGCTCGCCTTGTTCGCCTCCGCGAGCATGTACTGGTAGATGCGCTCCGACCCCGCGTACTGTCGGAGGAACGAACGACCCCGCGCGACGGCGGCACTGTCGGCGCGGTCGGGGAATGGATTCCCGTACGGCAGCTCGCGGGCATACGTGTCGAACTGCCGCTGCGCGAGCTGGGTGCGCTCCGGGTCGAGGGCGCGACCGCCGAGCCACTGCTTCATCAAGACCGGCGACAGGAACTCGACCGTGCTCTTCTCGGGATGCGTCGTCGTGATCAGATACGACTTGAGCAGATTGTATGTGGACCCGTAATCGTCGGTTGGCTGTGGGGAATCGGGAAGCGACCGCAATGATGTCAACAGTGCTACTTTCGTATTCGCGAACATCAGGCGATTGAAGCCCGCGAGGTACGCGCGACGCACCTCGGGATAGATCGACGATCCGCTGTACAGCCCCCAGCGGAGCGAGAGTGGCGGCCCGTGGTGTTCGTAATCACTCAACGCGTCGATCTGCGCGCGGAGCGTGTCGAGGCGGCGGAGGGCGTCGGCCGGCGGAAAATCGACGTTGTTCGGCGCGATGGCGGCTATCCCGCGCGCCGCGTCGCCAACCTCGCGCTCGAGCTGGCGGTTGCCGCTGTACGAGACGGCGAACGCGGTGCAGAGCAGCAGCGCGAGCGCGGCAGCACCCGCGAGTGCCGCACGTCGCAGAAATCCGACGCGCTCGCCGCCCTGGGTGAGGCGAACCGCGGCGTCGTCGGCGAGGATGACCTCGCGATACAGCCGCGGCAGAAAATCCCACCGCGGCACTTTGCGCGTTCGCGGTCCGCTCGGTGGAATCGCCGCGGCACTCGCGGCCGCGACCTGCTCCATCGAGAAGACGCCCGTCGCCGATCGCGCGGCCGCGACGGCGCGCGACTGCTGCTGAAGGGCTGGCGTGTATTCCTGCGCCGTCTCGTTCACGAAGATTGGTTGGACGCCGACGAAGTAGAATCCGCGAAGAATCGGGCTTCCTTTGAGCGTGCTCGGTCGGCCCATCTCGCGCAGAAACTCGACGATGAGCGGCGCCATCTTTCGCACTTCCCGCGGAAACTCGTACGCCGCGGGCTTCCACTCGTCGGCGTGCTCGCGCGCGAGGACAGGAAGTCTCCGGGCGGCGAGCGAGCGGTAGATCTCCTGCATCGCGCTCTCCAGCCGCGGCGTCACTCGCTCGGCATACGTACCGTCGGTCGCCGTGTCTGGTGGAAGGGCGGCGCCTAACGGCTCCCGCGCCTCTTCGGCGGAGAAGTTCCGCACGAAAGACTCGAAGTGCGGAATCGCGTCTGCTTTCGTGAAGAGCACGTACGTTGGAAGCTGGACGCCGAGCTCGGATGCGGCCTCGCCGAGTCGCTCGCGGAGGGTACGCGCCGCGGCGGCGACAGCCTCTCCATTGCCGGCCTTCACGAGCTCGTCGCAACCGTAGCAGACCACGGCAAGACGTGGCGCCTGCGGTTTTCCCGTGAGCGCCGCGACGAGGCTGCGAGGCCGTAGCGCACGCACGAAGCGTCGCCAGTTCTCGACGGCATTGAGCACGGCGCTGCCGGCTTCCGCGATCACCGTCCCGTGGGCGAACCAGACGTTCGCGGTCTTGGTGGCGGTCACCGTATCGCCACGCATCGCCTCACCGGCGAGCAGCTCCGGCTCGAGTCCCGAGCGCACGATTGTCGTCGTCTTGGTGCTTCCCTCGGGGCCAAAGACGACGACGAGGGGCAACGTCGCGAAGCGCGGATCCTTGACGCCGGCGGGTTTAGCGTTCGCTAATTGGGTCCGCGCCGACGCGAAGAGCTGATCGACTTCCGCGCCGAGCCGTGCCTCGGGCGTCGTGGGGCCAGCCGGCGTTCGATCGCGGAAGAACCAGAGGATCAGGGCCGCCGAGATCAGACCGAGCGCCGCCAGGCCCCCTCGAAGCACCCACGCGTCGCGGCCCGCGAGACCCAACACGTATCCGACGACCACCGCGGCCACGATGTATACCAGCAGTACGACTCCGGCGATGATCCAGATCTTCGTCCGTCTCGTCATGATGACTCCAGAGATGCCTCGACCGACAATTCAATTCGTAGCAGCGCCAGCGCTCGCGAAGCTCACCGACTCAATTGGGTGGTCACGCCGACGAGATCCGACTTGCCGGAGTGCAGCGAGATGGCGAAGCCGATGTACAGCACCAACGCGAGTGCGGCAGCGGAGATAGCCCCCGCCACCAGCCGAGGGACCCAGGGATCACTCGGCTGACCGATCTCCGTCGTCGACGGACGCCAGTGCGGTGAGAGCTCCGACGGTCCGCCGTGGACGCGCTCGATCTTCTGGGTGATCTGCGTGGAGAGCACCTGCAGCTCGGCACCGCGCGACGCGCTGTATCGGCCCTTGAAGCCGAGGAGAAGACACAGCTCGTAGACTTCCAGCACGTCCGCCAGATCTTCCGAGTCGGGACGGCCGAGGAGCTGTTGCAGGTACTGGAAGAACAGCTCGCCTGCCATGTGCACGCCGAAGACCTCCTCCTGCAGCGGACGTCGTGGCCAGTCGGCGAACATGGGTTGGCGCGAGTTCAGCACCGTCTCGTCGAGAAAGGCGATGACCGCGAAGAGGGCGAGCCGCGTATCGTCGGATGCGTACCCTGCCTGACGAGCTTCCTGTTCCGCGGCGGCAAGCACTTGTTTGATCCGCGTGCGGAAGGAATCCGCGTCGGCGGCCACCTGACGATTGGCGCGCAGCCGCGCGATCGTCGTGAAGGGCTCCTGCAGAGAGAGCGCGAGAAGACCGCGCCGCGACGATTCGCTCGCCGCACCGTGCGTCCGGTCCGTAGCAACTGAAGTCATGAAGCCAGCTTCTCCTGCACCGGTTTTCGTCCGCCGGAATCCAGGGGACGGGGGAGGGCTAACATACGGAACGGGACGGCAGCGCGGGAGGATGGCACCCGCTCCCTCGTGATCAGCCTTCGGCGACGATCACCAGCTCGACTTCCGGATTCGGAATCGCGTCGGGGAGATACACGCCAATCTCGTGGGTGGAGTTGAGCGTGTCCCAGCAGGGCCCGGCTCGCTCGATCGTGAAATACTGGGTGTCGGCGCGCGGGGCGATCGAAGCTGGTGGAAAGGAAAGGTGCTCGAGGCGCATTCCGGGAAAGGCGCGCCGCACCAGCTCGAGGGTGAATTTCGCCGAGCAGACTTTCGCAAGCTGCGGCACCCGCGCCGCCAACTCCACACCGGTGAGCGACGACCGAACGCCGAGGATCCACTTCGCGCGCGCGAAGGCACGCGGGTCACCGATTGCGCCCGTGTGAAGGAATGGCGTCGTCATTCGAAGCGGAACGACGGTCCGGGCAGCGGGCGCGACGATCTCGAGATTGGCGCGAATGTGCCGCTCCAACGCGTCGAAGCTCTCCTGCGGTCGGTCGTGATCGTACAGCGGCAGCGATCGTGGATGCGCGTCGAGGGCGAAGGTGCAAAGCGCCCCAGCCAGACGAGAGAGCTCGACGAAAAGCTGCTCGGGATGGACGCGCTTGACCTGCGCGATATGTCGGAGCGGCGGAAGGCTCGAGTCGATCGCGTGCAGAAGCCAGAAGCTCGCTACTTCCTGCCGCGCAAACTCCTCCGCGTTACCGCGTCGGCCGCGTCCCATCGAGTCGCTCTTCGCGTCGAGGATCTCGATGAGTCGCTGGAGGATGTACATCAGGCGATCACTGGCTCCGACCTGCACACATGGCGGGATGTACTCGGGATCGTACATGAAATGCCCCGAGCCGTCGCGGCGGACGCGCGCAATCGGGAGCGACACGAGTCCGTCGATCGGCTCGACGTCGAGGGCGAGCCGGAAATTCTTGCGGCCAAGGCTGACTGGCCGCTCGTCGCGGCCGGTGGTGTCGTCGAGAACCGGTGCCGATTCCGCGCGATACCGCGCCCCATTCGACTCCCCGTTCGCCGCGAAGTTCGGGCGGTCCGGTTGGTACGGCGGAATCGTCAGGAGGAGGAGGTGCGACTCCGACGTCGGCGAAAAAAGCGCGCGGACGTCGATCGGGTCCGGCGCGGCGTCGCTGGCCGGGATGTCGAAGGGGAGGCCGTCAGGCAGGACGCCCCGGGCGTGAACCAACGACACCGTATCATTGCGGATCGCTTCGATATCCAGCTCGCAGCCGGCGAGACCGTAGGGGGCAAAGAAAAGACTCGAGAGCGCGAACTGAATGGCGTCCTCGAAATACCTGCTCTGCGCCTGGAAGTGATGTTGCGCCAGGTGCATCCCCTCGTTCCAGACGACCCGCGAAAGCTGCTTCATTCCCTCCGTCCTCGATGACCGGGCTCAGGGCTGGCGGCGAGAGGCAGGCGCCGCGCGAGCACCGGCACTATATTGGGTGCCCCTGCGCCAGTCGAACAGGCGTTTTACAGACTGGTGCGGGTTGTGTAGCCCGGATGGAGATCACTGGCTCGCGTCAGCCGCTGGGCGTTAACGTACCCCCCGCGGGTCGCCGATGACAAGCACTGAGTTCGCCGCCAGATACCGTCTCTTGAAGAACGTCGCCACGCGCGGCGCGCGCAGCTTCCTCGCTCAACAGGTCGAGCTGGGACGCATGGTGATGGTGCATTATCTCGACTCGGAGAAGCCGCAGGAGCGTGCCGCCACCCTCGCGCGCCTCCAGGCGCTCACGCCTCCGGCGCGGAACAAGCTGGTCGAGATCGCCGACGTCGACGGATCGCCCGTGGCGGTGACGCTCTTCCTCAGCTCCTTCGTCGACTTCGCGACATGGCTCGATTCGGTGAGCCCCGATCTGCCCGCTCCGCCGCCGCTCCCCGCGCCAGCGATCTTGGTGCCGCCGGCGGAGCCCGCGGCCGGCGACTTCACCCGGGCCTTCCAGAAGGTGGGCGCTCCTCAACCCGCCATCGTCCAACCGCCGCCCAACGAGCACAAGGCTCCCGCGCCGGCCCCGCGACCGGCGGGCGACTTCACGCGCTTCTTTGGCAAGATCGACGAGGGAATTCCGGCCGCAGCAGCTGCCGAGTCGGCGTCGGCAGCGGAGCAATCGGACGAGGACGAGAGCCCGACGCTCATCATGGAGCCGCCGAAGGCTGAGCGCGCGCCGGAGCCTGTACAAGCTCCGGAGCCCGTACACGCGCCGCCGCCACCTCCGGCTCCGAGCGAGGGTGGCTTCACCGCCATCTTCGGGCGTTTGAACGAAACGTCACTGCCTGCGTCGAGCGTGCCCCCGGCGTGGCCGGAGCCGATCGCCCCGCCCGCGCCGATGTCACCGCCATCGATGGCGCCGCTGCCGCAACCCGCGCTCGGCAACGCGCCGGCGAAGCCCGTCACGCCGCCGTCGTATCCTGAACCCGCGCAGCCCGGCGAATTCACCCAGCTCTTTCAGCGAATCTCGCCCGCGGCGGGGTCGAACGGTCCGTCGTTCGCCTCGCCGCCAACACCATTCCGCGCTCCGGAGATTCCGCGGCCGATCGAGCCAATGCCCGCGGCGGATCTCCCCAGGCCGTCGTTCGCGGACCCATATGGGCCGCCACCAGCATCGCTGCCGCTTCCATCGTTAGGCGTTCCAGCGAGCTCGCCGCCACCGCTTTCACTCGACGCGGGCGGGCCGCCGTCGCTCGGCGCGCTGCCGGCCTTCGGCGTGCCCCCGGCTCCCAATTTCTCCGACACGCCAGCGCCTAACGGGAACGGGACGCCACGGCCCCCAGCGGCGCTGCCACCGGTATGGGGCGCGGCGGCGCTCCCGCCGGCAATTGGGAGCTCGCTCGATGTCGGGGTGCAGAGCGAGTTCACCCGCATCCTCGGCCGCGTCGCAGTGCCGCCGCCACCGCCGACACCGATAGCGCCTCCTCAAGGCGCGCCGGCAGGCGCGTCGAAGGCACCGGGGAAGTCAATGATGCCCTTACTCGTCGCGCTGAACGTGGTGGTGCTACTCACGATCGCGATCGTGGCGTACTTCATGTTGAGAAAACACTAACTCCGAGATGTCAGAGAGACTGAGCTTTCAGTCCTGAGATCTCGGAGCCGGCTCATTCCGTGCGCCGAGCCGGCATCTCACCCGGTACGGCGAGTCCAGGTTCGAGAAGGCGGTGCCGAGATGCCAGGCGTGAGACTGAGATCTTCCGCTCACGCCTTACGTCTCGAACCTGAACTCTCGACCCTGGACTCGCCGTCGGGGGTGAGATGCATGTCAGGTCCCCGAAAAAGATCGATCTGAGAACTCAGAGCTGAGTCTCAGTCTCGGTCACTCTCAACTCTTCGCTCCGAGCAGGACCACAATTTCGAGCTGGACCTCACCGAGTTCGCCGGGCACGTACGCGGCGATGTTTCGCGCTTTGGTAACCGCGTCCCATTCCGGCCCGCTCTTCTGGAGCAGGAAATAATGGTAGTTGAGCTTCACCGGTACCGTGCTCGGCGGCGACGGCACGTACGTGAGGGCGATCCCGGAGAGCGCCTGACGGATCAGCCGATCGAGCTGGCCGGCGGCGCTCACTTTCAGGAGCGACGGAACGCGCTGCACGATCTCATTCGGGCGCCCCGAAGCGGAGATGGCGAGGAACAGCTGAGGCGCGCTGAGGTACTTGTCCTGGTCCAGAGCGGCCGCGTAGACCGACGGCTGGACGAGACGCAGCGGAATTGAGACCGTATTTTCGGGAACGACGGTCTCCAGCAGCTCGCGGAGCTGCGTGTCCAATTTGCCGAAACAGCCGCCGAGATCATCGTGCTCGTAGCTTGGCAGGTCGCGCGGCTGGATGCGCATTGAGAATGTGCTCAACGAGCCGGCCAGAGTGAGCATCGTCTCGAACAGCACCGCCGGATGTCCGCGCCGTGTCTCGTAGAGGTGCCGCAACGGCGGAAGAAAGCTGTTGATCGTGTAGAGGAGCCAGAAGCTCGCGACGTCGGCGATGCCAAAGTCGGCCAGACTCTGATTCCGCTGCCGGCGCATCCCCGAGAGCTGACTGCTCTTCGTCGAGAGGATCTCGATGAGACGGCGCGCGATCGCCATCAGGTATTCGCTCGCCTGGATGTCCACGAGCGGCGGAATGAACTGTGTGTCGAGCTGATAGTCGCCGGTGACCGTTCTCGTCAGGCGCGCCGCTCGCAACACCGTGCTCCCTTCAGTCGACTCTCCCTCGAAGAGAATGCGCACGTTCTTTCGCGCCACCTGAATCGGCCGCTCCGATCGCCCTGTCGTCTCGTCGCGGCGGAGCAGCTCTTCCGCGCGGTAGCGCGTCTCCCGCTCCCGCTGTGCCGCCGAGACGTTGTGTCCCCCGTATCGGTACTCGGGAATGGCGAGGTACACATCGAGCGTCGTCTGATCCGGCGCAAACGCACCCTCGAGCTGTTTCGGCGGCGGCGTCGGATCGGAGAGCGGCATGTCGAAGAGCAGCCCGTCTGGCAGAATCCCCGCGGCGGCGGCAATGGCAAAACTGCCGCCCGCGAGTGCCTCGCGATCGATCTCGAGCCGACTGAATCCCCAGGGGCAGAAGGCGAGCGTCGAAAGCTGAAACTCGAGGAGATCCTCGAGGAATCGGTCCTGCGTCTGGAAGTGTTGAGGACTGAGAAGGACCCCTTTCGTCCACAGCACGGGCTGCATCTGCCTCATGGCGCCCTAAGGTAGCCGGGGGGGCTTGCCTGTAAAGGATGAACCGGTGAGCGCCGACGTTGCACGCGCCCGTCGCCGACAACAACTTGGCGATCCCGGATCCTCGAGTGCCGAGCATGTCTGCCCAACTGGCGGCTCCGACAATGGACGTTCTTCTCGCGAGCTACGACGCCGTGCCCTACGGCGGCGGCGCGATCGTCGCTACCCGGCCAGACTACCTCGCGGCCAATGCTCGGCTCCGCGGTCTGAGCGCTCCGGACGCATCGCGCTGCCGTGTTCTCGATGCTGGTTGCGCTACCGGCGGCAATCTCATGGCGATGGCGCTCGCTTTTCCGGAGAGTGAATTCGTCGGCATCGACCTCTCGCCCAAGCAGATCGCCACGGCGCGCGACGCGGCACGTGCAGTTGGGCTGACGAACGTCCGGTTCGAAGCAGTGAGCATCACCGACATCGACGACTCACTCGGCAGATTCGACTACATCGTCAGTCATGGCGTCTATTCCTGGGTGCCAACGACGGTGCAGCGCGCGCTGCTCGCCGCCATCGGGCGAACGCTGGCGCCTAACGGCATCGCTTACGTCAGCTACAATACTTATCCCGGTTGGCACGCGCGGTCGATCGTGCGCGACATGATGCTCTTCCACGACCGGCCTGATCTCCCCGCGCGCGAGCGCGTGCAGCGCGGGCGAGCCCTCGTCGAGTTGGTCGCGAGCTCCGTACCGACGTCGCAACAGGTCTACGCGGCGCTGTTACGGGAGGAGCTCGAGACGCTGGACACGGTGAACGACTCCTACGTCGTCCACGAGGAGCTCGAGGCAGAGAATCATCCCGTCTATTTCAACGAATTCGCGCAGAGCGCGGAGGCGGCCGGGCTCCGCTACATGTGCGAAGCCTATCCGTCGGTGACCGACGTCCAGCTCTCGGCCGAGCTTCGCGATCAGCTCCGGCAGCTCTCGGCCGACGACATTCAATACGAGCAGTATCTGGACTTCGTCCGCAATCGAACCTTCCGACGCTCACTCCTGTGTCGTTCGGATCGCACCGTCGCTCGCGACCCAGCTCCGGAAGCGGTGCCGTCCCTGTTTCTTCGAGCCCGATGTGTGGCGGAAGCGACGGCCAGCGCGGAGCCGGGAACGGAGGTGTTTCGTACGAGCGCGGGGGCCTCGATCACGATGTCGCATCCAGTGGTCCGCGCCGCGCTTCACGCCTTGATCGACGCGCGTCCGGCCGCGCTGTCGTTCGACGATCTGCTCGAGCAAACACGCGCGCGTGTCGCAGGGGGCTCGGTGGCGGTAGAAATGCTCGCCGACGCGATGCTCCGCTGCGCGATGGTGCGTCTCCTCGACCTAACGACGCACGCCGAACGCTGCGCCACGCGTGCAAGCCGCCGCGCCACGGCGAGCCCGCTCGCGCGGTATGAGGCGCGCACGGAGTCGCTCGTCACGTCGCTCTCCCATGTGCAGGTGCGCCTCTCCGATTTCGATCGCGCGCTCCTGACACGGGTAGATGGCACCCGCGACGAACCTGCGCTCGTCGACGAAATGATCGCTGCGTCTGCAGGGCAGGATCTCGGGCTCGGAACGGGTCCGGATCGTCGCGCGGTCGAGGACACCGTGCGCGCGGCGCTCGAGCAGTACCGACTCTGCGCGCTGCTGATCGAGTGAGACTGTGCGGATGTGCGCGGCGCGCATCGGTGCTATCCTATGCGGGGAGGTGAACGATGTCCCCACGAGGTGACCCCTTGCGCACCGCAGGGCAGCGCGGCCGATGAGCGCGAGCGCGGATCGGGCGACCACCGGCGCTCGCGAAAGTAGTTGGACGGCGGAGCCGTTTCGACTCGGCACCGTCGACCAGTTCGCGCGTGTACGCGAGCTGTTCGTCCGGGCTGGATTCGAGGAGACGCCGATCTGCGCGCGGGCGGGGATTGCGTCGCTGTACGACCTGCCCTTGCTGCAGGATCGCTCGGCGTTCCGGGAACCGGCAGATCCGCAGTCGTTATTCGTGCGACTCTTCCTCGACTGCGACCGCGTACCGTGGGGCATGGTGCGGTCGACGCTTTCGAGCCAGGATCTGGACGCACTCGAGACGCTCGGGCTCGTGCACGACGCGCATGACGATGGGGCGATGTGCGCGTCGACGGTGGCGATCTATCCGATGAGTGAGCTGTTCATCGCCGCGGACCGTCGTCACGACTTCGATAGCACGGCGAGCGTACCGCCATCGGATCTCGTCTTCTCGCCGATGACGCGGGAGACGCAGCGCTTCCTCCGGCTCATGCCCCGGGAATCGTGCGATCACCTGCTGGATCTCTGCACCGGGACCGGAGTGGCGGGTCTCATCGCGGCGGCGAAGTTCGCGCGCCAGGTGACGCTCGTCGACATCGCCGCGCGATCGGTGCGGTTCGCGGAGTTCAATGTCGCGCTGAACGCGCTCTCCAACGTTCGGGTGTTGCAGGGCGATGTATACGAGCCCGTGGCGAACGAGCGGTTCGGGGTCATCATCGCACATCCGCCATACGTGCCGGCTCTGGAGAGGGAGTTCGTGTTCAGGGATGCCGGAATTGATGGTGAGGAGATAACGCGTAAAGTGATTGCGGGTCTCGGCGCGCATCTCTCCCTCGGTGGCCAGTTCTTCTGCGAGTGCATGCTGACGGAGCGTGCCGACATAACCCTCGAAGACCGTCTACGGGAGATGCTTGGCGACGAGCATGAGGAGTTCGATGTCGTGATCGCGCAGGGCCGGTCGAGTGATCCGCTGCATTACCTGAGTGATCAGGCTCGGGCCGGTTACTCCAGCTTCGATTCGCTGGCGCGGTGGAGCGAGATTCTCGACGAATTGAAGATCGAGCAGCTCGTCTTCGTTTCCATTCTCATGGAAAGGAGAGCGAACAACCGGCCGGTGATCACCACTCGGCGCGCGTTGTCGCCGCTCACGAGCGCGGCGGACATGCAATGGGTCCTGCGGTGGATGGTCGGGACCGCGAGTTGGGACATGGCCGACATGCGGCGTCTTCTCAGTAGCCGGCCGCGCACTTTGCCGCGCACGGAGCTGCGCTCGCGATCCGTACTGCACGAGGGTCAGTGGGCGGTCGAAGAGTGTCAGCTGGTTACCCTTGCGCCCTTCGCCGTGGAGGCCGCGTGCCCCAACTGGTATGCGACGCTGCTGCAGTTTTGCGATGGACGGATGACGGCGCGTGAGCACCTCCAGTACCTGCGAGACACGCACGCCGTGCCCGATACGGCCCCTGAAGACCTCTTTGCGTCGATGATCCGCCAGCTCGTCGATGCCGGTCTCGTGGAGATCGAGGAATTCCGGCTGCCGGATGCGACGGCGATGCGGGAGGAGGCGGGAGTGCGTGAGCGGCCAGCGGAAAACACACCAGTTGAGCGCGCCGACTGAGCCACCCTGTTGCACAGACGCTGCAAACGCAACGACTTCGCGTCTGTCAAGCTTCCTTGACGTAGCCGGTTACGCGGTGCATGATTGGCCCCCGCTGACGGCCACCTCGCGACGCGAGTAGTCCGCACAGTGCGTCGCCGCGCATGACGACAGCGAGCGTAGTGCAGCTTCGATCATCGTGGCGTAACGACAAGCAGTGAGCGCGGACATTCCCTCGGACGCGGCGCTGCACACAACTTCCTGCACCCGGAGCACACTATGGCACGCGAGGGCACTCAGAAAAAGCTGGAGCGCGTCCGGCCGCCGCGCGTCAACATCAGC
>DATEPP010000520.1:0-11301 GCA_035273165.1 Gemmatimonadaceae bacterium | reverse complement strand
GAATCCTTCCATCCCCTCGAGAAAGAATGGACGCTTCTCCGCGAAGTAGAGCGCCTGACGAGGATCGAAGGTGAACTGCCCCGCGTCCGACTCGACCTGCGAGAAGTCGGGATTCACGGTGCCGTTGAGGGTGAGGTTGTTCGTGATCCCCCACCGCGCGTTGCCGCCGAAGACCGGATCCTGACCGTCGTAGCACCACCGGCTCGTGACCGTCGGCGGGCAGGGTGCGCCCACGGTGCGCTGCGTCGCCTCCGGGTTCATGTCGAGGACGAGTCCGCGACGAAGATCGGTGAGGCCGTCTAGAGTGCCTGATTGACCGAGGAAGGACGCCGCCGCTCGTTTGGCCGGTGCCCACGTGTCCTCATACCCAGAGTGTTGCACGACGCGGACGACGTTCAGCCCCCAGCTTTGCGTCTCGGTCGGTTGATAGCGCAACGACTTGAACGGGATGCGGAGCTCCACCTCGTACCCGTACGACGTGACGCGTCCCTTCGACTGGAAGACGAAATCCTGACTCAGATCGGCCTGCTGCCGCGCGGAGCTCTGCGTCGTCATGAATCCCTGCGACTGCTGGCGATTCGTCTCGAGGATCGAGCCGTCCATCTGCACGCCTAACGGGTTGACGCCGAACACCAGCGCCTGACGACCGTCGTTGAAGGTGCCGAGGAGGATCTGCACCTGGTCGTCGGCGTCGATGCGGTCGCGATCCGCGAGTGTCGCGACGGGAGCACCATGGCGCTCGAAGGCGCGAACACCGAAATGAATTGCCGTCGCCGAGTACCAGACGAGCACCTCCGTCGAGTCGTCGGCGGGGACACCGTCCTGCGGCGAGAACTGCGAGAAGCCGGTGAGCAGCGCCGCTTGGCGCCAGACCGGCTCGTCGAGCTGCCCGTCGACCCGATCGTCGGCGTCGAGTCGCGGGATGCGTACGTGCACCTGATGCGACGTGCCAACGTAGACTCCGCCGGGCTCGTCGGGTCCAGTGTGTGACGCGACGATCGCGGCAAGGAGTGCTATGGCTCGGACAGCAACGAACACGTGTCTGCTCGGAGTAACGACCCAGTGATAGTGGGCGTGGCTCGGGCGCCGTTCAATGCATGTCGTGTTCGAATTGTGCAAATCCCCTCGGCAGCGGCCAGAAGAGCGAAGGGGATACGGATTTTACCGATTCTACCGATCAAACGGATCGCTCCTTGTGGCGCCGCCCGCTGTCATCCGCACGAGCTTTTGAATTTTTGAACGGCCTCAGTGGTCCTCTATCGCCAGTGCTCGACTGGTGTGCCGTTTACAAAGTTCCAGCTGGGCTCATGGAACGTGGAGATCCCAGAGCTGAGGAGTGATCCGTAGAATCGGTAAATCCGTGAAATCCGTATCCCCTTGCTCTTGGCCCGCAACGAAGGAACCTATCAGCGACTGAAGCTCTCTCAGTCGGCCGCGACTGGCTCCCCGAAGACTGCGCCGCGTCGCTCGCGACCGAACCATGCGGCGATCGCGCCGCCGGCGAACACTATTGCGGCCACGATGCTCATCGCGTTTGCATATGTGGTGCGCTCCGCGAAGACTGCCTCGATGTAGCCCACCGTGCCGGCCAGCATGACTCCAATCTGGTACGCGAAGCCTGGCAGGAAGCCGCGCACCGAGTCCGGCGAAAGCTCGTTGATGTGCGCCGGAATCACGCCCCACGCGCCCTGCACCATGAACTGCATAACGAATGCGCCGGCGACGAGCACGGGAATGCCCGGCGCGTGTGCCCAGATCGGAATCGCCAGGATCGCGAGCACCAACGCGATCACGATCGCACGACGCCGGCCGATGCGATCAGAGAGATGGCCGAAGACAATTCCGCCAGTGATCGCGCCCACCATCGAAAAAGCGGTGAGCAACGACCGCTTCTGCGGCGTGAAACCCCAGTCGCGCTGCAGGAACGTCGGATACATGTCCTGCGTGCCGTGCGATATGAAGTTCATCATCATCATCAGCACGACGAGATACAGAAAGAGCTTCCAGTGCGACAGGATGCCGCGGCCGAGCTGGCCCCAGCTCTCATGCTTCGTCCGCTCCCACACCTCGGACTCCTTCACGCCGATGCGCACGTACAGGGCAAGCAGCGCGGGCAGGCCGCCGAGAAAGAACAGTGGCCGCCATCCCCAGCGCGGAAAGACGACGAGATACGCAAGCGACGCGAGCAGAAATCCGCACGCGTAGCCTTCCTGCAAGAACCCGGAGAGGATGCCGCGTCGCGCGGCTGGCGCTTTCTCCATCGCCAGGGACGCGCCGACGCCCCATTCGCCACCCATACCGATACCGAACAGGGCGCGCAGCACGAGAAAGGTGGTGAAGTTTTGCGCGAAGCCAGTTGCGACCTCGACGGCCGCGAAGAACACGAGGTCGATCATCAACGGAAGTCGGCGACCATACCGGTCAGCCAACAACCCGAAGATGAATGCGCCGACAGGACGAAACGCGAGCGTCAGCGAGATCGAATAGGCGACGTCCTTGTCGGCCCGTCCGAATTCGCTGGCGATGTTGGTGAGCGCCATCGACACGAGAAAAAAGTCGAACGCGTCGAGCATCCAGCCGAGGAAGCTGGCAGCGATGGCGTGGCGATGATCGGTTGTGGCAGTGCGTGTTGCGGATGTCGTCACGGAGCTTTTGCGAGAATCGCCGACGCGCGGTCGAACTGCTGCGCCGCGCGCCGCACGGTCGGATCGAGGAGCGCGGCTACACGATAGTAGCCGGAATCCCCGAACTTCGCTCGTGCGAGCGCTCGCGTGAGGACATGCTGGAGCTCCGTGTCTACATCCTCGCCGGCGGGGATCTGAACACCCTGCTGCGACGCGAAGCTGCGGAACTCCGCAACCGCGGACGCGGGCACCGCCGGATTCGCGGCAAGGGCGTCGAGCGAGGCCGGAATAGCGACGTTCGCCGTCACGTATCCGCCGATCCACTTCAGGACGAGATCATTCTCGCGCACCCGTGCGAGCCAGAGCGGCTGGGCATCCTCCTGGCCGAGCCTGACGTCCGGATAGATGCCGCCCCCGCCGTAGACGACGCGCCCCTGATCGGTCTTGCACGACGGCCGGCCAACCGTGTCCCGCTCCGCGCCGGCGAGGCGGTAATAATCGCGCCGGCTGATCGACCGATACTGTCGCTGGATGATACGTCCGCATGGCGTGCGAACGTGGCCGATCACGAGCTCGATGACGGAGCCGTCGGACATCGGGAAGCCCGCCATGAGGAGCGACTTCCCGAACGTGGGCTGGCCGACAATGAGCGCGCGATCGTGATCCTGCAGCGCGCCCGCAACGAGCTCCGAGGCGCTCGCGGTGCCGTCATTCACCAGAAGCACGATTGGATAGCGCTTCTCGCTACGCCAGAACGAACGTGAGACGCGCGACGTGTCCGTGACGTCAGTCTTGCGGCCTTCGGCGGTGTACACGAGGGCTCCCTTCGGGAGGAACTCCCCGGCGATGCGCGCGGCCTGGTCGACGCGTCCGCCGCCGTTGTCGCGCAGATCGATGAGCACCCGCCGCATCCCCTGCTTCTCGAGGCGGTCGAGTGCATCATGCATGTCGTCGGCGACCTTGTCGTTGACGAAGGTGGTGATGCGAACGTAGCCCGTCTGCGGATCGAGCAGGAACGCTGCGGGTACCGCCGTCGCCTCCTCCACGCGCTCCCGCTTGACGATCCGCTCGACCCGCGCGAGCGAGCCGTCGATGCGGCGACGCTCGAGGCCAAGGGTCACCGTGCTGTTTTTCGCGCCGGCCATCCCGATCTCGAGCTCCGTCGGCGAGGCCGCATCGATGGGTCGGCCGTCGATCGCAACCAGCTCGTCGCCGATGAGAATGTCCTGATCGGCGGCTTTCGATCCCGGCTCGACACTCACGACGACGGGCGCGCCGTCGACGAAGCGGAAGTTCACCGGCACCGGATAGAGCTTTCCATCCCTGAACGCCGCAGCCTTTGCGGGATTGAGCCGCACCGCCGGAATGACGAACGAGTGCGGATCGGCGGCGTTGATCATCCCCTCGATCGCCGCCATGAACAGCTCATGCATGTCGAGCGAATCGGGGTGGTTCACCCGGATCTGGTTCAGGACCTGACTGAACATCATCAGATCCTCGGCGGTCGTGCGCGGACGCGTCGCGCGCGTGGTCGAGTCCTGCGCGGTTACGGCGCCCGGTAGGGCGATGGCGGCGACGAGGGCCACAGCGAACGCGCCGCGGCGCACCCGCGCGCCGCCGTTAGGCATGATGCTCACTGAGTTCCCTTGGCTATCGCGACGCGCTCCTCCGCTTCTTTCCGACGGAGATCCTGCTGGCTGGATCGTGCGAGAAACGTCTTGTATTGGGCCAGCGCCTCGTCAGGCTTTGCCTGCGCGTCGAGCACCTGACCCAACACGTAGTACGGCGCCGCGTAGTAGGGATCGGCTTCGATCGCTTTGACGAGCTGCACCTGCGCGTCCGCGTAGCGACCGGAGCTGCCGAGCGCGTAGCCGTACGTGAAGCGCAGCAACGGATCGTCGGGGCGGATCTGCACCGCGAGATCCATCTCGCTCAGCGCCATCGACGTATCTCTGACGTTGATTCCGATGTACGCGAGCTGAACGTGGGCCGGGAAATACGAAAGGTCTTCCTGCAGCGCCCGGCCAAAAGCTTCCTTCGCCGCCGCGACGTTCCCGAGACGCTGGTGCACGAGACCGATGCTGTGCTCCAGCAATGCCTTGGATTCGTAGACGTACACCAGATCCTTCTTGTCCGTCTTGCGCATCTCGTCGAGAGCAAGCGTCAGCTCGGTGAGCGCGCTATCGGCTTCGCCGAGCTGGAAGAACAGACGGCCACGATCCGCGCGAAGGCCCGCCTTGTACCGGGCGTGCTTGATCGCCTCGGCATAGAGGCGCAACGCGTCCTGGAACCGGCCATCACCATACGCCCGCCAGGCCCGCATCGACTCCGAGGCGTCCTGCTGCATCTGGCGCTCGATGACGAACCGCACTTCGCCGGGACTGACATTGTTCCGCCGCGCGTAATCCTCCGCCCAGTTCTGGATGTAGTCACCGAACAGGTGCACATCCAGTTTGCGATAGAGGAAGGGATTGATGGTGAGCGAGTAGAGATAGAGCGAATCGATCCGCTTGATCTCATTCGACTGCAGCGTGCGGCGATCTTCCTCGATGTATTTCTGGAAGCGCCACTTGTCCGCGAGTAGCAACGCGCAGCGGCGGCCGTAGAACGCCTCGGCGGACGTCGGGTCCAGCCGCGCGGCCCAGTAGAAGGCGTCGGCCGCGAGCTCGGGGTCGCGATCCAGCTTCTCCAACCCGAGATCGTAATACGATCGTGAAAGATTCGTGTCCGCGTCCGCGGACAGGCGGGGTCGTTTCGGTTCGTCCTTGCCTTTCTGTGCTTGCGCGACGTCGCTCACGCTCAGCGCGGCGAGTCCCAGAACGAGGATCAGCGGTGAGCACCGCATCAGCTTCCTCCGCAAAGTCAGTGGCTCGAGCCCAGCTACTCTGGTTCAAAGACTCTGATCGCGCAAGGCTGTAACGACGGAGGGCGTGGTGTCCGATGGCACCACGCCCTCCTTACCAATTGTACCGCGGCGATGCGACCTAACGACGTGCTACTTGCCGCGCTTGATCTGGAACTTGTCGACGTGGACGTCGAGGTTGTGGTTCACGCGAATCCCTGTCTGGCCATCCGCGCTGAAGCCGTGCATCTCCGCCTTCGAGAATCCCTTCACGAGCTTTCCGTTGGCGAGGAAATCCACTGAGTCGGCGGTGACGCGAATCGCGAGCTCGTTCGTCGCCTTCCCCGCGGCGTCCGCCTTGTTCGTCGCGTCGGTATCGGTCCAATCCACGATCTTGTGGACGTCGTTGCCGGCGCGGTGGTTGATGAGATACTTCCCGTCCCCACGCGTCTCGAAGTAGACGTAGCTCTCCGTCGAGTCAGCGAGATTCTGGCCGCCGACGACGAGGCCGTAGGCTTCCGGGTGCATCGGCGCCTTCGTCTGCGTGAAGCTCGCGCTCACCGTGAAGTTGCCCCTGGCGACGTCCTTGGGATTCCAGTAGATCGCTGCCGGTCCGGACGTGATGTGGTAGCCGCTTCCCATTTGTACGAACTTGGCATCGCCGATCGACATCCCGCGGCGCTCCGCGTTCGGATCGATACGGCCCATCCAGCCTGCGACACCGATCCCTCCCGCCACCTTGTGCGTCGGATCGGACTCTTTCGCCTGCTGCGCGGCCTGGCCCAATAGCGGCGAGGCAGAGGCGACGAGGGCCATCGTCAGTATCGTCTTGCGCATATCTACTCCTCCTGAGGGGTGCATGCAGTCTTCCGGTACCGCCACGAGCCCGGGCGCTGAGAAGCGTCCGGCTTCGGGGAGGGGTGGAAATATGACCGGCGGACCGGCTTCGGTCGAGTCGCCCGCGCGCCACTCGAGTATTCTCTGACGCTTTCCTTTCGAGCCCCCACCCGTAAGGCGTAAGCGGCCTAAACTGAAGCCGCTGAAACCACTGACACGTGGTATCAGCGGCCATTGCTCAGGCGCGTTAGCCACTTACCTCTCCGAGATGCATCCGCCTATCGAGGGCGCGATCATCTGCGCTGACTCGTGCTCCGAGCAGCGAAACGACCACACCGACGAGGAAGGAGAGCGGGATAGTCAGCAACGCTGGATTCTTGAGCGGGAACCACGCCGTGGTACGATGAAGGATGTCGACCTGGATGGTCGGTGAGAGATAGATGAGGAGAAGCGTCGCGAGGGTGCCGAAGAGCATACTGGAAACAGCCCCGGCCGTCGTGAAGCGTCGCCAGAAGATCGACATGAGGAGCGCCGGAAAGTTGCCGCTCGCCGCGATCGCGAACGCCAGCGACACCATGTACGCCACGTTCTGTCCCTTGAATGTGATACCGAGCACGATCGCGATGATCCCGAGTATCACCGTCGCCGCGCGCGCAACGCGCAGCTCCTCACGAGAATCGGCTTCGCCGCGGTGCATCGCGTTCACCCAGAGGTCATGCGACAATGCCGCCGCCCCCGATAACGTCAGTCCGGCAACGACGGCGAGGATCGTCGCGAACGCGACGGCCGCAATGAATCCGAGAAAGGGTGTGCCGCCGAGGAATTCCGCGAGGAGCGGCGCGGCCATGTTGCCACCCTTGTCCACCGCCTTGATCGCGTCGGGACCGACGAAGACCATCGCGCCGAATCCCAGGACGAAGGTCAGCAGGTAGAAGAAGCCAATGAGCCCCGTCGCGTAGAACACAGACGTGCGCGCGGCGCGCGCGTCCGGTACCGTATAGAACCGCATGAGGATGTGCGGCAGCCCCGCGGTGCCGAACATGAGTGCCATGCCTAACGAGATGGTGTCGAGCGGGTTCGAGACCAACTTTCCTGGATTGAGGACCGCCGTGCCGTACTTGGCCGCCGCGGCGCCGAAGAGCGCTGCCGGATTGAAGTGGAATCGCGCGAGCACGAGCAGGGCGAGCAGCAACGCGCCGGCGAGCAGCAATGCGGCCTTGACGATCTGAACCCAGGTCGTCGCCAGCATCCCTCCGAACAGGACGTACGCGATCATCGCTACCCCGACGATGACGATCGCCGTCTCGTACGACAGGCCGAACATCAACTTGATCAGGCCGCCCGCGCCCACCATCTGCGCGATGAGATAGAGAATCACGGTCGCAAGCGTCCCCACGGCAGCGGCGATGCGCACCGGCGTCTGCCTGAGGCGGAGGGCGACGACATCGGCGAACGTATACTTGCCGAGATTCCTCAGCGGCTCGGCGATCAGGAACAGCACTACCGGCCAGCCGACGAGCCATCCGGTGGAGTAGATGAGTCCATCGAAGCCGGTGGTGGAGACGAGTCCGGCGATTCCCAGAAATGACGCCGCGCTCATGTAGTCGCCGGCGAGGGCGAACCCATTCTGCGCCGGGCTGATGGTGCGCCCGGCTGCGTAGAAGTGCTCGGTGGTGCGTGTCCGTCGCGCCGCCCAGAAGGTGATGCCGAGCGTGATGAGGATGAAGAGAATGAAGAAGCCGATGGCGACGCTGTTCGGCTGCCCGATCGCGGTCGTGCTCATCGCACCGCTCCCGCGTTAGGCGTGGACGAGTCCAGCGCCCGGAGCGCCGGATCGTACCGCGTGTTTGCCCACCGCACGTAACCGTACGTGAGGAGCCAGGAGACGACGATCACGAGGGCGCCGAGCAGGATGCCGAGCGTCAATCCCGGCGCGACGAGCGTCGCGAGGAGTGGCCGATCGTACGCGATCAGCGCGATGAAGCCGAAGTAGATGGCGATCATCACCGCCGTCAACGTCAGCGCGATGCGCCAGCGTCGGGCGGCGAGCGCGCGAAGCTGCGCGTCCGATTCGAGTGAGCTCAGAGGTGGCATCGGTGTGGTGGGTGTGATCGAGAAGCCTGCACCTTTCAATAGCCGCCGGCGTATCCGTCCTTCCGCGGATCGGAGCCCGCCACATAGCCACGAGGAAGTCGTATGATTGCCTGGCTCCCTCCGAACGGTTGACCGCGCATCACGACGATGTCGTGGCCGAGCGCGGTCAACGACGCGCGGACGCTGTCCGTGATCGGCGCTTCGAGCGCGACCCGCAGGCCGTCGAGATGGCGGAACCGCGCCGCGTCCATCGCTTGCTGCACATCCATTCCAAAGACGAGCAGGTTGAGCAGGAACTGAACGTGCCCCTGTGCCTGCATCGCCCCGCCCATGAGACCAAAGCTCATCCACGGGATATCGCCGCGACCGTCCGGCTGCGGATTGGCCGCGGGCTTCGTCACGAAGCCGGGGATCAGCGTATGGAAGGGTCGCTTCCCTGGCGCGACGGTGTTCGGCAGACCTGGCTCGAGTGTGAAGCCCGCACCGCGATCGTGCAGCGCAAACCCCGTCCCTGGTACGACGACGCCCGATCCGAATTCGTCGAACAGACTGTTGATGAACGACACCATGTTCCCGGCGCTGTCGGCGACGGTGAGATAGATCGTCTCGCTCGACGTGAGCGCGGGACCCGGGTCGACACGATTGGCCGCATGCGTCCGGTCGATGTGGCTCCGCCGCTCATCGATGAACTTGTCGGAGAGCAGATAGCTCGGCGGCACCGTCAGATGGTCCGC
This sequence comes from Gemmatimonadaceae bacterium, assembly GCA_035273165.1. Classification (GTDB taxonomy): domain Bacteria; phylum Gemmatimonadota; class Gemmatimonadetes; order Gemmatimonadales; family Gemmatimonadaceae; genus AG2. The sequence continues at coordinate 2,170 of DATEPP010000520.1, read as the reverse complement.
GTCACCGACGTAGCGCGCGAGGTCGGCATAGGCAAGCTTCTTCGCCTCGATGAGCAGATGTAGATACGCCGCCGAGTTGTGCCCGAGTGCTGGCAGATCGTAAGGCTCCAGCATCTTGAGCATCTCGAGCGTTGCGATCCCCTGATTGTTCGGTGGCAGCTCCCAGACGCGATAGCCCTTGAAGTCGACGGAGATCGGCGTCTCCCATGTCGGCTGATTCTTCCGCAGATCGTCCATCGTGAGAAAGCCGCCGAGCGCGTGCACGCGCGCCACGATCCGCTCGCCTAACGGCCCGTCGTAGAAGACGCGGGGTCCGCCAGCCGCAATCGTGCGCAGCGTGCGAGCGTAATCCGGATTTCGGAACCAGTCTCCGGCATGTGGCGCCCGCCGCGACCTGCCGTCGGCAACGAGGAAGGTCGCCCGCGCGCCCTCATCCCGCTCGAGCACAGGCGCCGCGCCTTCCCAGTCTTTGGAGATTACCGGCGTCACCGGAAAACCTTCGCTTGCATAACGAATGGCCGGCTGCAGCGCCTTCGAGAGCGAGATCGTGCCGTATCGACTCAAGAGCGCCTGCCAACCGGCGAGCGCGCCCGGCACCGTGATCGACTCGGCGCTCCGGCCCACAACCTCCTTCCGGCCGCGGGCGATAAACGTGTCGCGCACCATCAGCGCGCCGGCTCGGCCGCTCGCATTCAGCGCGACGAGCCTCTGCTCCTTCGCGGACCAGACGATCGCGAACATGTCGCCGCCGATGCCGGTCATCATCGGCTCGACGACGGAGAGCACCGCCGCCGCCGTCACCGCGGCGTCGATGGCGTTACCGCCGCGTTGCAGAACGCCGAGTGCCGCTTCCGTCGCCAGAGGCTGGCTCGTCGCAGCGACGCCGTGCGGCGCGTACAGTGGTGAACGTCCCGCCATAGTCAACGGGCGCGCAGACGGCGCGACGGCACTCTGCGCCGCGAGGGGAGCGATGACGGGCATCGCCAGAAGCACACCGGCAGCGCCGGAGAAGAGTCTGTGCATCGTTCGAGAGGGTGTGTCGTTAGGCCTGCTCGGTCACCGTCGACGGTTGACCGTTGACGGTGGTCAGTGAGCTGCTGTCCGTCACGCGCCCACCGTCCACTGTCGAGTTGCTGTAGCGGTCGCGGTACCGCTCGCGGATTTCGCGTTTCTGAAACTTGCCGACGCTGGTCTTGGGAATCGCGCTCACGAGCTCGATGGCATCCGGAAGCCACCACTTTGGAAACAGCGACGCAAGCTGAGCGCGAACTTCCTCGATGGTGATGATAGAGCCGTCGCGTGGGACGATCAGCGCCAGCGGCCGCTCGTCCCACTTCGGATGGGGGATGCCGACGACGGCAGCTTCGGCGACGCCGGGCAGGCCCATGATCGCATTCTCCAGCGCAACGGAGCTGATCCACTCGCCGCCGGACTTGATGACATCCTTGGCGCGATCCCGGATGGCGATATAGCCGCGAGCGTCGATGCTCGCGATGTCGCCAGTCTTGAACCAGCCATCGCTGGTAAAGCGATCGCCGGAGTCTTTGGCATCGTAATACGAGGAGGCGACCCACGGGCCACGTACCTCGAGCTCGGCCATCCCGGTATCATCCCATGGACGCACGCCCGCTTCGTCGCGGACGCGGATCTCGAAGAGCGGCAGCGGACGGCCCGCGCGGGCGCGATAGGCATACTGGGTCGCCGCATCCTCGTCCGCGAGCTCACTCGTTAGGGTCGAGATGCTCCCGACCGGCGACGTCTCCGTCATCCCCCATCCCTGCGTGATCGCGATCCCATGCCGCTCAGCGAAAGCGCGAATGAGCGATTCCGGCACGGCCGCGCCTCCGATCATCACGTGCTGGAGTGCGCTGAGATCGTAGCTCGCCGCGTTCCGATCGAGCTCCTGCAGGATTCCCAGCCAGATGGTCGGTACGCCCATCGTGCTCGTCACGCGCTCGCTTCCCATCAGCTCGAGCAGACTCTTCGGATCGAGATATGGGCCCGGGTGTACCTGGTTCGCTCCCGCAAGCGCGGCCGCGTATGGCGCGCCCCACGCGTTCGCGTGGAACATCGGTACGACGGGCATCACCACATCGCGCTCCGCCATCCCGAGGCAGACGGGCTGACACACGACCAGCGTGTGCAGAAGTTGCGATCGATGTGAGTACAC
>DATEPP010000519.1:0-1017 GCA_035273165.1 Gemmatimonadaceae bacterium | reverse complement strand
GGCGCGCGCCTGCCTCACCGCGTACTGTCGCGAGAATCCCGAGAAGATGGGAATCTCGAGCCCGAGCCGCACATTGTAGTTCGTCGCACCGCCCGGCAGTGTCTCTACGTACGTACGACCGCCCGTTCCCGTTACCTGGAGCGATGGAAAGAGATTGCCGCGAGCCGCACGCACGTTCCCCACCGCCTGCCGATACTGCGCTTCCGCAGACGCGAGGTCGGGGCGGCTCTTCACCGCCTGCTCGATCAACGCTTCCACGCTGTCGGTGGCGGGGCCAACGGCAGTCGCCGGCGTCGCCTCGATGTCGTACGGCACGTTCGCCGGCAGCCCCATCGCGAGCGCGAGCGCGCCACGCGTGGTCTGCAGGTCGCCCTCGGTAGACTCCAGTGTGAGACTGGCCTGAGAGAGCGCCGTCCTCGCCTGCAACACATCGGCGACGGTCGCGAGCCCGACGCGCTGCCGCTCCTGCGTCGATTCGAGGCTCGTTTGCGCTTCCTTCACGCTCAGACGCTCCGATATCACCAGCGCCTTGTTCGCCATGTAATTGAAGTACGCACTCTCCACCTGGAGCACGACATTCTGAATCGTCGCGTTGTGCGTCCAGTTCGCCGCGATCAGCGCCTGTCGCGCGGATTCGATCGTTCCCGCCCGGCCGCCGAGATCCGCGATTAGCCAGCTCACGGAAACCGTCGGGCCATAGTTCGTCTGGGTGAGCGGTGGCCGGAGCACACTGTCGTTGCTGAAGGTGGGCGACGACTTCAAACGGGTGACGCCGACGTTGGCGTCGATCGTTGGATAGTAGAGACTCTTCGATCCTCCGTATGCGGCTGCCGCTGCTCGCGCATTGGCCCAGGAGATCTGCGTCTGCGGATTATTTCGCAGCGCCAGGTCGACGACATCACCGAGCGTGAGGGTGTTCACGCGCTCCAGGAGATCCGGCGGAACCGAGGTGGGGGTGGAAGGGAGAGTGTCGCGCGGCGGGGAAGGCGGTGCCCATTCCTTGTTCGGCGACGGCGC
>DATEPP010000518.1:0-3970 GCA_035273165.1 Gemmatimonadaceae bacterium | reverse complement strand
TGAGCAATGTCTGGATCGCGGCGGGCGGGAACGCGGAGGGCTTCAAGTTCGGTCCCAAGATCGGCGACTACATCGCGCAACGGGTGCTCGGGACATGGACGGACACGAGCGTCGATCAGGGGTTCAAGATTCCTGACAAGGAGTTCGAGCCGCCCAAGGCTGCCGCTGCGCCGGACAGCACGCACCGAAAGCCGTAGCGCGGGACTCGGGAGGATAACAACTTCGAACTTCCCACCGCCCACTTTTGAACTGACAGCTATCGCTGTCGACTGCGACAGCTGTCAGTGCAGAAGTGTGGAGTGGAATTTAAAGAGGGAGGCGCCGCCCTCGGGATGCAGAAGTAAGCTATCGACGGTCGCCCTCGACGTGCCGGTGCACGCGTCAGTGTGCGGCGCTCGCTGGTACCGGCGCTGGTGCGAGGTAGCCGCCGCCCTTTCGCTTGCAGCCAGCGGCGAGGGTCAGCAACGCGAGTGCAGCGATAACAATCGATTTCGTGCGCATGAGGGATCTCCGGAGATTGATGGTGTCTTCGAGTGAGAAATCCACTCGGTAAACGAAATCGTTCCGCAGCGTGGGTCACGACCTCCGCAATCGACTAGAACCGCAGCCGCACCCCGGGCGGCGCTGAGGTCGACGCCCGCTCCCAACGTCCCCAATTTTCCGGCGTCCTTCGCCGCAAGCGTGCGAGCGTAGCCCACTCCCCAGATGGTCTGCGAATAGCTGTGTGAGTACGTCGCGCGGAGCACGCCACCCGACGTTCGGATTCCGGCCGCACTTGTGTGGCCGAGAATCCCGGAGCACGGCATCGAACATGCCCGCCGAGTTTAGAGACCTCTAACCGCGCGCGGGAGGATGAATCCGAGGCGTCTGCCTAACGCGTCAGGCCGGGCCGGTAGCGGCGGACGGTGTGCGCCTCGACGTCGCGCGGCGTCAGATCCACCTTCTTCAACTCACCACGGGCGAACATGGCGGCCTGGTCGTCGTGAAAGGGCGAGTCGGCACGGTCGCTCTCACCGTAGGCGAGAATCGAGTAGGCACGCGGCGTGTCGGTGAACTCCACAGCCAGGATCCAGCCGTCGCCGCCCTGCGCGGCGCGCTTGCCATCGGGCTCGTTGCGGAACCAGAGGACGCGGAAGCAGCCGAGGTCGCCGTTGCAGCCGCCTACTGGCACATCGACGCTGCCGACGCGGACGCGATGGACATCGCCCCACGCGAGGTCGGCCGCGCCGAAGCGGCGCGTCGTCTCGTCGACTGCCCAGGTAAAGGCGGCCACGGCACGCGCTGGATCACGAAGGCCGCGCGGCGTGGACACAGGTTCGGTGATCGTCCAGGGCTGCGCGAACATGCTGTCGGCTGGTGACCCCTGGATATAGCGGCGCCACCAGATCTCGAACACCACGCCGCCCTTGCTCGTCGGGGCGACGGTGTTGTCCCACTTCGCGAGCGCGTCGGCCGCCTGGGCAACGTTAGGCGCGGGGTTCGACGCACGGACCGCGGCGACGAGATCGTTCTTCACGCGGTCCGCGAGAAGCATGTGGTACGAGTGCTTGAGCGCGATGACGTCCTCGAGGCTCAGCTTCCTGTCCGTGTCGATGAGCTGAAGGCTCATCTGGGTACGAAGACCGAGCTTGGGATCGGGGAAGTTCTCCGGGTAGCGCGCGCGATCGAGCGGCTGATGCAGATTCGTCAAATACGGCGGATCGTTCGAGTTCTGGACGTAGCCGCCTTTCGGGTCGAGCACCTGCGGGAGCGAGTCCCACGGCACGTATCGCGTCCAGACGTCCGCGCTGCCATGCGCGGGCACGGCGGCGCTGTCGTCAGCATTCGGATGTGGGAGCGACGGGATCGATGCATTCCACACGTAGAAGATGTGTCCTGCCCGATCGGCGTAGGTGAAGTTCGAGTTCACCCGCGCGCGCATCCGCATCGCCTCCTTCCACTCGGCGAGACTCTTCGCGCGCATCATCTTCAGAAATTGCTCACCGGCGCGATATTCGCCGTCGTTGGCGGCCTTGAGGACGTAGATCTTGCCACCGCCGCGGTAGATCACCGGGCCTAACGAGGTGCGCCACATCTCGCGCGTCTCGCTGGTGAGGCCCGCGCCATTCCTGTACTCGGCGGTCACCAGCTGATGCTCGAGCTGGTGCGACGTCCCGTCGAAGAGGTACGCGTCGACCTTCGTCGAGTCGACGTCGAGGGCGTAGATGGCGTTCAGATCGGGCGCGTTGTTCGTCGTCGCGAAGCCGAGGTCGTGGTTGAAGCCGCCGACGACGCTGAACGGACCGCCAATGCGGAAGTCCCCGTACCACTCCAACACGTTAGGCACCGTGATCTGGGCCTCGTAGTAGCCGGCGTCCCAGGAGAGGTGCGGATTCCGCATGAGGATGGCGCGACCCGACTTCGTCCGGCTCGGCGCGAACGCCCAGGCGTTGGAGCCATAGTCGGGCGCATCGTCTGGATAGCCTTCTGGGGGCTCGTTCGACGGAGGGGGACGGCGCGCGCGGCGCGGCGTCTCCGGCTCCATGCGGGCGAGGAAGCGGCGCGCGGCCGTGGGCGACGGAAGCTCCACGTCCTTCGCGGCGACGTCGTAGCCGGTGAACTGGGGGTTGAAGCCGGGGAGGAACTCTTCCGGATGGAGCTCGACGTATCGGTTCGCGCCGGCGGCGAATCCCTCGTAGACGTCGCGGGTGTTCTGGTCGAGCGTGGAATACTGCCTAACGGCAATGTCGTGCGCGAGCCGTGCCGGAAAGTCACCGTCGATGCTGTCGTGGCCGAACCACCGGCCCATCTGCCCCTGCGCGCGCACGAGCGCGTAGGCGACGCGCGGGCCGTAGTCCTCGAGCTGGACGTACGCGAGAGCATACGCCGCGGCCTTGAGGTTCTGCGCACGGATGTGCGGTACGCCGTGCGTGGTACGCAGGACCTCGACCTGTGACGCGAGGGCGGGCGGCGCGGAGGCGGGGGCCTGCGCGGCAAGCGGGGCAGCGAACAGGGGAGCAAGCAACAACGCTCGCGCGATACGACTCATCGACGACACGACATCTCTCCGGAAACGGGCACCGGGAAATTAGTGCGGTGCGCGGGCTTCGCGAGGGAGAGAGTAGTGGCCCTTGTCATCCGAGCACAGCGAAGAATCCGCTCTTGACGCCCTGGATGCTTCGAGCGCATCCAGGCGGAACAACAGCGAAGACGCGAATTGCGCGAATTTTTGCGAATTGCTCCGCGTGGAGGGATGTCCCCTCTCTCCACGAGCCGGGATGTTTTGTGAACTGCACACCGATGGATGCTCGGCGCACCCCAGAAACAGTCACGGCGCGTTGAGCGAGGAGGTGTAGGCGCCCACGGTTGGATTCGTGTCGTTCATTCGCGTGATTCGCGTCTTCGCTGTTGTTCCGATCGCATGCCACTGTAGCATCCAAGGCGCAGAAGTGCAGATCCCTCGCTTCGCTCGGGATGACAGGAGCCACGCTGGCATCCCCGTCCGGAGTTGACTAACTTCGCGTCGTCAGCCGCCTGGAGGCCCATGCGACGCAAGGTGACGGCGCTCATCGCCCTAACGACGACCGCGTGCACGAGCTGGCATGTCCAGCACGGCCCGGCGCCGTCTGCCATTGAAGCCGAGAGTGGAACGCACGGCGCGGTGCGTCTGATGCTCAAGGGTGGCGCGTTCGCCGACATCTACGACCCGCGAATCGTCGACGACAGCATCGTCGGCATGAGCGCGCCGGCATCGGCGCCGACGCGCGAGCGCGTTGCCTTCGCGACGGCGGACGTCGAAAGCGTGGCGACGAAGCAGGTGAGCCCCGGGCGCACGATACTCGCCCTCGCCGCGATCGGCCTCGCCGTGGCGATCATCGTTGGGAGCGCCAGCTCGACCCCGACCACCACCACCTCCAACTCTTCCTGCGCCGCGGCGCGATCGGTTCCGTCCAGCGCCGTGCTCGCCTAACGACGCGCCGTCATCCACCAA
>DATEPP010000517.1:0-9346 GCA_035273165.1 Gemmatimonadaceae bacterium | reverse complement strand
AACCGTCAACCGTCAACCGTCAACCGCCAGGAGGCCCTATGCACAATCTCTCCAAGCATTTCGCGACTCGCCTCCGGCGTGTTACCACGCCGCAGGCCGAGCCCATTCCCGGCACGTCACAGGTGCCGAACAGCGCCGGCGGATACGCCTGGGCGCTCGACAAGTGGCAGCAGCTCGAGCGCTTTCTCGTCCTCGGCACGGAAGGCGGCACCTTCTACGTCGGCGAGCGCGCGCTCACGCGACAGAATGCCGAGAGCGTCGTGCGCTGTCTCGCCGAGGATGGACCTCGCGTCGTGAGCCGGGCGGTCGCGATCAGCGAAAGCGGACGCGCCGCCAAGAACGATCCCGCGCTCTACGTGCTCGCGATGGCCGCTGGTCTCGGCGACGACATCACGCGCGCCCTCGCGCTCACCGCGCTGCCGGCAGTGGCTCGGACGGGAACGCACCTCTTTCACTGGCTCGAGTACGTCGGCGCGTTTCGTGGCTGGGGGCGTGGTGTCCGAAGCGCCGTGAGCCGGTGGTACACTCGTCAGGCGCCGTCGGAGCTGGCGTACCAGCTGCTCAAGTATCAGTCACGCGACGGCTGGACGCATCGCGACGCTCTGCGTCTCGCGCACCCCAAGCCGCCGACGCCGACGCACGATCTGCTCTTTCGCTTCGCGGTGAAGGGATGGGAAGGGGTCGTGGAGGCGAAGGGCGTCGCCGACGTCGAGTTCATGGAGCGGATCGAGGCCGTGCAGGCGCTGCGGCAGATGGCGCCTAACGATGCCGCCCGCGTCATCCGGATCTATCGGCTGACGCGCGAGATGGTGCCAACGGAGCTGCTCAAGCACGCCGTCGTCTGGGAGGCATTGCTCGATCGGATGCCGCTCACGGCGATGCTGCGCAACCTCGGTGTGATGAGCAAGGTCGGGCTGCTCGCCTCGGGCAGCGATGCCGCGCGCATGGTCGTGGCGCGGCTCCGTGACGGCTCCGCCATCCGGCGGGCGCGCGTACATCCGCTCGCGGTGCTCGCCGCGCTCAAGACGTACGCGCAGGGTCACGGCGTACGCGGACACAACGCGTGGACACCGGTGAGCCAGATCGTGGATGCCCTGGATGCCGCGTTTTATCTGGCATTCGGGAACGTCGAGTCGTCGGGCAAGCGAATCATGCTCGCCCTCGACGTGTCGGGCTCGATGGTGGCACCCGTGCATGGGATGCCGTTTCTGTCGTGCCGCGAAGCATCGGCGGCGATGGCGCTCGTGACCGCGGCGACGGAGCCGGAGCACCGGTTCGTCGCGTTCACCAACGGCTCGCATCCGTCGTTTCATTCGGCGCGCGGCTTCAACAGTGGCCTGACGCCGTTGACGATCTCGCCGCGGCAGCGGTTGGACGATGTGTTGAAGAGCACCGCCGCGCTGCCGTTCGGCGGCACCGACTGCGCTCTGCCGATGGTGGAAGCGCTGACGCGTCGCTGGCGTGTAGAGGTGTTCGTGATCTACACCGACAGCGAGACATGGTCCGGAAGCATCCATCCGGTCCAGGCGCTCCGCGAGTACCGGGAGCGCACGGGCATCGCCGCCAAGCTGGTCGTGGTTGGCATGGCGTCGAACGGGTTCAGTATCGCGGACCCGAACGATGCCGGTATGCTCGACGTCGTTGGCTTCGATACGGCGACGCCGCAACTCATCAGCGGCTTCGCCGCCGAGTAGGGAGCGCGCGCGAACAGCGCGCGCGACTCCAAGTAGGCTAGCGCGAGCGTAGCGAGCGCTTCCCCAGGCCGTCACGAGTCACCCTTCGCCACACATGACGACGAGGTACGCATGACGACCGCACGGCGCTTTTACTCGTTAGGTGGGATCAATGCGGCGACGTATGACCTCCGCACCGAGACGCCCGCAGGCGAGATCGACTTCTACGTCGAGCGGGCGCGCGCGAGCGGCGGCCCGGTCCTCGAGCTCGGATGCGGCACGGGTCGCATCACCTGGCCGATCGCCCGTGCCGGCGTTCCGATCGTCGGCCTCGACATCGAACCGGCGATGCTGGAGCGCGCGGAAGCGAAGCGTCAACAGGAAACGTCCGCTGCGAGCACCCACGCCCGCTTCCTCCGCGGCGACATGAGTAACTTTTCACTCGACGAACGGTTTGCGCTGGCGATCATTCCGTTCCGCGCGTTTCTGATGCTGCTCACAGTCGAAGCGCAGCAGCAGACGCTCGAGTGCGTTCGACGGCACCTCGCGCCTGGCGGCAAGCTCATCATCGACATCTTCGATCCCCGCTACGACCTCCTTGCCGAGGAGAAGTTCACGCCGCGGCGGGAGGTGCCGGCGATGCACGATCCGGCGACGGGCAACACGATCAGCGTCACCGTCGTCGAGCGCGTCAACGATCGCATCCGGCAACGCGCGACCGAGCGCTGGATCTTTCGCGAGGTTGCCGCGGACGGCACGCTCGTGAGCGAGCAGGAGGAGCAGCTCGAGATCCGCTGGATCTTCCGCTACGAGATGCGCCACCTCTTTTCGCTCGCCGGCTTCATCGTCGAGGAAGAGCTGTCGGACTACCTCGGCGCCCCGCCGGCATACGGGAAGGAGCAGATCTGGACGGCCCGCAAGCCGTAACTGCGAACTGCGAACTGCAGAACTGCGACTCTCGGAACTGCGACTCTCGGAACTGCGACTGGGGGAAGGGCGACTGCCAGAATTGCGACTGGAGGAAGGACGACTCTTGTGGTCGCAGTCCTCAGTCGCAGTTTCTCAGTCGCAGTTTCTCAGTCGCAGTTTCTCAGTCGCAGTTTCTTCAGTCGCAGTTTCTTCAGTCGCCCTTCCTGCAGTCGTAGTTACGGCAGTTCGCAGTTCCGGCAGTTTGCAGTTCCGGCAGTTCCCAGTATCAGAGTTAGACTTCGCGCGCCAGCACTCCCGACGTCCGCGCCGATGCCGTGCCGTCTTGCAACCGCTCGAGTATCCGCTTCGTCTCCCGGTCCGGCTCTGCCTCCAGCTCCGCCCGCAACTTGTCCGCGAACCGCTGATACACCCGCATCGCCTGCGAGCGCTCACCGGCGTCCGCCAGCGCGCCCATCAACGCGCGCACGGCCTCCTCGTGAAGCTCATCGCGCGCCAGCACGCGACGATAGGCCTCGACCGCTTTCGCGTGCCGCGCCTCGCGCGACCATTCGTCGCCGAGCCGCATCAGCGACTCGAGGTAAAGGCGCTGCAAGTGGTCGCGGTGCTCCATGTGCCAGTCCGAGACCGGCTCGCCGTCGAGAAAATCGCCGCGGTAGCGGGCGAGCGCCTGCTCGAGCTGCGCCGCTGCGCCGGCCTGCTGCCGCTTGAGCGCGCGCCGCGCGGCGGTGACGTCCCGCTCGAAGTCGGCGACGTCGAACTCGGCCACGAGCGCGGGATCTACGGCATAACGATCGCCGGCCAGCGTTACCCAGTTGGCGCCGCCTAACGCCTTGCGCAACCGATGCAGCGTGACGTGAAAGTTGTTGCGTAGCTGAGCGGCGCTCGCCTCGGGCCAGAACGCGAGGCCAACCTGCTCCTTCGTCCGACCTTCCGGATGCGCAAGAAGATACACGAGCAGCTCGCGCGGCCGTGCCGAGCCCCAGGCCGAGGCGTCGACTACGCGGTCGCCAACCATGACCTGCAGCTGACCGAGTGCGAGGACGCGCAGCCGCGGCTGGCTCTCCGTGGACTCGGGCGACGCGACATGCGCCTGCATGACGATGGGGTGCTCCGCCGTGTGCGCCATCGTCTCGTCCGCGGTGAGACGCACGATCTCCTCCATCGACATCGCCGCACCTTCGGCGAGCAGCGTCCCGAAGCCATCCCCCAGGCGATCGCGCAGTAGCGCGATCCGTTCGTCGCGCTGGGCGCGCTCGGTCGTCGGGATCGCGAAGATCGTGCGGTCGCGAAGATGGTCGCTGGCACCGAGGAGGCGGGCCGCGTCCGCATAACGATGCCGCCGCGTCGCGATCGCGGCGAAGCCCTCGATGTCGAGCATCATCCCCCAGCCATCGCCGAGCTCGACGTGGAAGGGAAGCGCCGCGGTGAAATGCGCGTACGCATCGTCGATCCGCCCGTCCGCCAACTCCACCCGACCGAACACCGTGTGCGAGTGACCGCGAATCGTCCGATGCCCGACGTTGAACCCGAGCTCGAGCTGATGACTGCCCCAGTGACGCGCGGCCGCGATGTCGCCCTTCGCCAGCAGCGTCCACGTGTGCCAGAACCAGACGAATGCGTGCAGCATGCCTGGCGGCATGGTCGTGATGATCTCACTGGCTTCGCCGAGGAGCGCCAGCGCCTGATCGATGTCACCGACCATCATCCGCGTCGCGGCAAACTTGGCGAGCACGAACGCGAGGTTCGCTTCGTCGCTCAGCGACCGCACGATCGCGAGCGACTCGGCGAATGCCGCGCTCGCCGTCTCGTAGTCGCCGGTGGCGAGGCCGATCAGGCCGCGTGAGCACAGCGCGCCTGCCCGCAACTCCGGCGCGCACGACGCACCGCGCTCGAGCGCCTCGTCGACGTACGGCGTCGCCTCGCGGAAGTGGCTGCGGCCCTGCCAGGCCGTCGCGCCGTACCAGTACCAGAAGAGCGCATCGGAAAAACGGAGCGCGCGTGATGCGCCCGATGGGTCGCGTAGCGCCCACGCCGCGGCGGCGCGAAGATTGTCGTCGTCGGCGACGAGGCGCGCAATGATCCCGGGCTCGTCCTCACCGCCGAAGAGATGCGGCGCGGCCGTCTCGGCGATCGACAGGAAGTAGTCGGCGTGAAATCGTTCGAGTGTCGTGAGCTCGCCGGCGTCCCGTAGACGCTCCACACCGTACTGCCTAACGGTTTCCAGCAATCGATAGCGCGCGATGCCGTCGCCCGGCTCCATCGTCACCATCGACTTGTCGACGAGCGCGGAGACGCCATCGAGGATGTCTTCCGTTTCCAGCGGCGCGCCGACGCAGACTGCTTCGGCCGCGTCGAGGGTGAAGCTGCCGGCGAAGATCGCCAGGCGTCGAAGAAGGACCTGCTCGCGCTCGGCGAGCAGGCCGAAGCTCCACTCCATCGTTGCGCGAAGCGTTCGGTGGCGCGGAAGCGCCGTGCGGCTCCCCCCGGTGAGGAGACGGAATGCGTCATCGAGACGCTGCGCGATCTGCTCTGGCGAGAGCACACGGATGCGCGCCGCCGCCAGCTCGATCGCGAGTGGAATGCCGTCGAGGCGGCGGCAGATGTCACGCACCGCGGCGTCGTTCGCCGGCGCGAAGCTCGGGAGCGCGGCACGCGCGCGATCGATGAAGAGTTGTACTGCCTCGTCGCTCACGAGCGGTGGAACCAGCCACGCGGTCTCGCTCGCAATGCCTAACGCCTCACGACTCGTTGCAAGGATCGTCGCGCGGGGACAGTAGCGGAGCAGGTGCTCGGCGAGCCGAGCGCAGGCGTCGACGACGTGCTCGCAGTTGTCGAGAACGAGCAGCACGCGCTGCGTGCCGACCGCGCCGACGACGAGATCGCACGGCGGCGTACCGATGTGCTCTACCGCGTGCAGCGACGCGGCAACCTGCGCGGCGACGAGGTCCCCGTCACCGAGCGGCGCGAGATCGACCCAGGCGATCCGATCGAATGCGCCGGCGACGCGGAGCGCTGTCTCGCGCGCCAGTCGTGTCTTTCCGCTTCCACCCGCGCCGGTGAGCGTCAACAGGCGCGCGGCGCCCAACAAGCGAGCCAGGTCGCTCAGTTCCCGGTCGCGTCCAATGAATGGCGTGAGGCAGACCGGAAGTTCGGTGCGATCCACACCCGACGCGTCGATTGCGGCGTTGCTCTCGATGGTCGACATCCTGAGGGAGATTCGGCCGAGAGGATACGAATCGGACGTTCTCCGAGCAAGCACCGATTCGCTCATTCCTCGTCGAAAAAGCTCCTGACCAATGGGCCGATCTCGTCCATAGGGAGGCCCTTGTGGACGAGAAGCAGGGGGACGCGCGCGCCCCTCTCCCCGCGCTCCAGGTCCGCCCGCTGCCACCCCTCACACCACCGTCCAAAGCTCCCCGCCTCTTCGGCCACGAGCACGACGCGCTTTATCTGTACGGCACCGAGCATTGCGAGCTCGATCGCCGCGCCAGCGAACGACGGCGTGGCCAGCAGCCCAACGCTCGTCGCTCCTATCCCCTCGAGGAAGTCGGCGGCCCATCCCGCGACGTGGACGGCTTCGACAGGCAGCTCGGGCATGATCAGCCTAACCGCTCCGACGTCGGTGAGGGCGCCGACGACGGTAGGGCAGATCTCCTGCTGCTCGGCCAGGACAAGTACCGGATGCCCCGCGCCCACTCGCCGGTAACGGATCACCTGCTCGCTCGTGCGGATCTCCGCCCAGACGTCTGCCACGAGCCGCTGGCTGAACACAAATGAATTCGACATGGGCTCAGGCTACCAACGCCCGCTTACTGGCCGCTTACGGTGACCGTAAGCGAAGCCGCCCGGCTCGCGGCCGGTGCACTAAGCCGCCGGGTCGGGAGCGTTAGGCGGCTCGTAATACGCGGTCGCGATCATTTCCCGCGTGGTTCGCCCCGAAACTGATCGCAACCGAGGAGACCGTCATATGTCATTCCGCAGATCGTTCGTCGCCGCCCTTGTCGCCGCGGCGCTGACTGCTTGTGTCGACCCGAACGCCGCTCGTGTTCCGAATAGCCGGCTGTCGCTTCGCGCCAGCGCCGCCAGCGCACGGCCCGATGACCCAGCCCTGCGCCGCGACTACGGGCCCGCCGTTAGGCTCGGCGCTGGTCTCGCCCGCACCTACGTCGCATTCGACCCGCGCACGCCGAACGTTCCCGCTGAAGTGGGCGTCGCGCTGAGCGAGCAGGCGATGAGCGGCTTGCCGTCGCCGATGGTGATGTCACCGTCGATGCCGAGCAATGGCCACGAGCACCTCGACACTCACATCTATGACCTGTCGATGCCGGCAACCAATGGCACGCCGTACAAGTTCGTCGAGCTCGATTGGAATCCTGGCGGCCACGAGCCTCCGGGCGTCTACGACGTGCCGCACTTCGATTTTCACTTCTATAAGGTCGAGCAGGCCGTGCGCGACGCCATCGACCCGACGCAGATGAGCAAGGAGGTCTATCTCGAGAAGTCTGGCAAGCTGCCGCCGGAAGCCGAGCGCGCCCCCAACTATCTGGCTCTGTCCGCACCGGGAACACCGGTTGTAGCCGTGCCGAAGATGGGCACGCACTGGATCGACGTTCGCACGCCAGAGCTGCAGGCGATGTTTGGTCGCCCGGAGGCGTACCTGCCCTTCACAACGACGTTCCTGCACGGCTCGTGGGACGGACAGTTCATCTTCGACGAGCCGATGATCACCCGCGCGTTCATCATGGAACGCAAGACGGCCACCGCCGGCGGCGAACGCGATCGGGTGATCCAGCTTCCCCAGGCGAAGCAGTTCACGCCGAGCGGCTACTACCCGAATGCGTACCGGATCACATGGGACGCGGAGCAGAAGGAGTATCGCATTGCCCTGACGCAGCTGGTGCGTCGGTAGGCAGGGGCTAGGGACTAGGGGGTAGGGGCTAGACCTGCACACCTGCTCGCTCCCAACCCCTAATCCCTAACCCCTAGTCCCTAACCCCTAGTCCCTAACCCCTAGTCCCTAACCCCTAACCCCTAGTCCCTAACCCCTAACCCCTAATTCCCATGGATCCGCTCATCGCATACGTCTACGGCGACACGCCGCCGGACTTCGAGGCCATCGCCGCATTCGGGTTCGACGTCGTCTGCCTCGACAACGGTGCACCGTGGTTTTCGGAGGCCGTCGTCGCCGAAGCGAGACGTCACGGCCTCGTCACCTTCGCCTTCCGCATGGGCTACGCCGGCCGACAGCAGGCGCTATGATTGGGTATGAGCGCCGTCTTCACCGAGATCGATACGCCGGTCGGCGAGATGCTCGCTGCCGCGACCGACACGCAGCTCCTGCTGTTCGAGTTTCCTCATCGCCGGATGATCGACACGCAGCTCGACCGCGTTCGCCGCGCGGTCGGCTGCGAGCTCGTACCGGGTGAATCGCCGGTCTTCGCTCAGCTCCGCACCGAGCTCGCCGAATATTTCGACGGCCGCCGGCGCGAGTTCACGGTGCCGCTGCACGTCCCGGGGACGCCATTTCAGATGAAGGTCTGGGCCGAGCTGCAGCGCATCCCGATCGGGACGACGACGAGCTACGCTCGCCTCGCCGAATCCATCGGCCAGCCTAACGCGGTGCGCGCGGTCGCGCGCGCCAACGGCGACAACCGCGTCGCCATCATCATCCCCTGTCACCGGGTCATCGGCTCGAACGGCGCCCTCGTTGGCTACGGCGGCGGATTGTGGCGCAAGAAGAAACTGCTCGAGCTCGAGGCGCGCGCGGAGGCGCTCACGCTCTTCGCGATGTGATCCCCGCCGGAGGCCGGTCGTCCTAGATGCATGCGCCCCCTCCTCATAATCGCACTCGTCGCCGCCGCCCTGCGACCCGCTGAAGCGCAATTCCATTTCACGCATCGCGACACGCTACCCCAGAAAGTCGTGCAGCGCGCTCTCGACGCCTTCAATCACCACGACGTCGTGGCGATCGAGGCGGAGTACCAGCCGATGTACCTCTACCAGAACCTGGCCGACTCCACCGCGCCCCGCGTCGTCTCTCGCGTCGACATGCGCGACAGCCTGATTCTGGTCTTCCAGCGTGCCAAGGACGCGAAGCTCCGTCTGTCGAAGCGCGTGCTCAACGGCCCGCTCGTGACGGACTTCTACGTCACGGTGCTCAACGGGAAGAAGCGCAAGCACGTTGACCTGTACGAGGTTCGGCACGGGAAGATCGTGAGGGAATGGGAGTACTGACCCGAGTTCATGTCAGCCCAGCGGAGAGCTGACAGCCATTCAGCCGACAGCTGTCAGCGATCGGCTCCTCTCCGCCTTTGCTTCCCAATGAATGCGCCGGCTTCAGAGCGCCGGCTGACGACTCAGCGAGGAGCTATGAGTCGGCAGCGATCAGCCCTCGGCTCAGCGCGCAGCCTGCTGACAACTGAGCTGCCTGCTCGAGGCTGATTGCCCCCCGCTGACGGCTGTTCTCTCTCACGTCGACAGAGCCCGACGAGCACCAACCGCTCTGGTACCAACATGAGGTAGTAGCTGACCGCTGTCAGCTCACATGCTGTGAGCTCTCAGCTGGGCTGAGGCTCTCAGTCGGACTGAGTCGCGCGCCGTAGCTAGCTCCCCTCCCCCAACGCAATCTTCGGTTCCACGCCCGCCGCCCGCCGAGCGGGAACGAGTGCCGCCGCGACGCCCGTGACCGTCAGCACGGCGATTACCGCGACGTACGTCATTGGATCGCTACCGCTGACGCCCAC
>DATEPP010000516.1:0-10179 GCA_035273165.1 Gemmatimonadaceae bacterium | reverse complement strand
GATGACGCTGACGAAAAGAGCGGCAACGGCTTTTCAAAAAGGACGTTCCCGCTCCTCTGTATTTTCTGCGAAGTCTGCGCAATCAGCGAAATCTGCGTTCCCTCCACTCTCTCGGCAGGGATGCTTCCGAGCCACGAGCAGGATGACAATCGGCCCAAGATGCTTGCAATCCCCAGGAGAGATTATCAGACTACAGAGCCTGGCCCCGAGGGTCGGGGTCGGGGTCGCACGTCATCGTGCAGAGAGGTCCCCATGCGCAATCGTGCCGTAGTCGCCGCAAGCGTGTTGTTGCTGCTGCCGCTTCCCGTAGTCGCTAGCGCGCAGCGGATTCCCCTTCCCGTCATCGGACGTCGCGCGCCACGTCCGGCGGAGCTGCCACCGCAGCCCGGCGCGATCGCGAGAGAGGTCCAGTACAGGCGATGGCGTCTCTCCACCGAGAGCTATCCGCTCGTGAGCTACGTCCAGGCGCCCGGTCTTTCGGGTGCGAAGGTGATCTCGTCATGGGCGAGCGCCGGGATGGGACAGCGCGCGGACTATCTGCTCAACCGGAATTTCTCGGCGACGCTGGACTTCACCTCGTCGTTCCTTGGCGGTCCCGCCATCACCAATACCGCCGAGCTGGGCACGCGAATTCACCCGGAGTGGGCCGAGCACAAGCTGTATCCGTTCATCGATCTGCGCGCCGCGTACATCACGACTTACGCTCGCGGCCTGTCGGGCTACGAGGATCCATTCTACCTCAACGTGCCGATGCCCAACGGTTACGTCGTTCGCTATAGTCGCGGCCTTGGTGCGATAGGCGGCGGCGGGGTCGAGTACGCGCTCACCCAGCGATGGTCGCTGACCTCGGCGATGTCGGTGTTGACGACGCGGCTTCAGCCGCGGGACTTCGCGACGACCGGCGTGATCCCGTCCGCGATTCCAATGACGTCGGTTCGCCTCAGCTTCGGTGTGCGCTACAATCCGATTCGCATCATCCGGCCGGGCACGGACATTCGTTAGGCGGCGGGCCGCTCTTTCGGCATCGCCTCAGCGCGCGGCTGAGATCGCGTCGTAAGCGGCGCGGCTCGCCCGGGCGATCACGCTGTCGCGGGCCGCGTCGGCACCTCGTGCATTCGCGAGCAGGACCGCGATCGCCATATGCTGCCCGTTAGGCAGCGTGACGATCCCGATGTCGTTCGTGGCGGCGGCGACGCCACCCGCTGTGCCCGAGCTTCCCGGCTTGTGCGCGACCGGCGTTCCCTGCGGCAACAACCCGGCGATGCGACTGGTTCCCCGTGTGCCTGTCGTCATGAAGTGCATCAGCAACGCCTGATTGCTGTCGCTGAGCGCGTGTCCGCGCGCGAGCGCGCGAAGGAGTGAGAGACACCCGCTCGGCGTCGTCCAGTCGCGAAATTGCACTCGATGGTCGCGGCCGATCTCCTGCTCCGTCGTCGCAACAATGAGGTCGTGAACGCCGAGTCCGCGGAGGTAGCGCATGACGCGCGACGGACCGCCAGCAAGCCGCAGCGCGACATCGCTCGTGCTTCCGTCGCTCTCGGCGACGGTGAATCTCAGCAGCTCGCGTAGGGTGAGCCGCGTGCCTTCGGGATGAGCGTCGCGCACGGGACTATGTTGGCCCGGGCTGACGAAATCGCTCGGCCGAACGGCGACGGCAGAGTCTAGCTCAAGCTCACCGGCGTCAACGCGATGCAGCACGGCCATCGCGATCGGGAGCTTGTACACACTCTGCATCGGGTAGTGAAAGTCATCGTTGATGACGACTTGGCGACCGGTCTCCAGAATCTCCACGCCGACGCCGAGCTGGCCCCGCGATGTACGCGCGATGCTCGCGAGAGTCGAGCGCAGCGCCGCATCCCGTTGTGCTACGAGCGGTGATGACGCGAGGGCGAGTAGCAGTAGCCCGGCCGGCTGAGCGCGCCGCCTACGCAGCATGGCCAACATCGTCGAGGGCACCAACGGTGCAATGGCGACCGAGCGGCTGCGCGGCCAACCACGAAACGACCGCCTCGCGGTCAGCATCCGTCGCCTGAAATCCGTCACCGGTGATGATGTATGTGCGCGGCGTCTCGGTATCGATCAACGACAAGCCACGGCCGTCGAGCAGGTCCGCGCGCATTGCCGCCAATAATCGAGCGACGGCGGAGACATCATCGATCCGCAGCTGGACGACGAATCCAAAGAGTGGACAGGCAGCACTCATGTTTATCGTGGTTTACTCGTTGACGTCGTGAACATGAACACAAAGTGCGCCACCGCGAGACGGCTGGCAATTCTCTCACCGCGCTGCGATGTCGGCGACGACACGGCGGGATAATGGTGCCGTCCGGCTTCGTGAGCGGACGAAACGAGAGTTACACCTTTTCTCATGATCCGCGACTGGCTCGGTCGTGCGCGCGTCGCCATGATCATCGCGACGTTGGCCGCTGCGGGCCGGCAAATACGTTTGTGACCTGCCGCCCACTCGTGGTGTTGAGTCGGCATTGAGAGTCGGGTCCACATCTTCATTGCGGGGAGGACATGTGCAACGATTGACCCTCGCTGTCAGCGCGCTGCTGCTCATCGTCAGTGCGCGGGCTGCGTCCGCGCAGCGACGCCTAACGGGAATCGTGACCGAGGCGGGCACGGGTGTACCTGTCGCCTCAGCGACGGTGACGATCGTCGGCTCGACGGTCGGCACTCACACCGGCGACGACGGCCGCTTCACACTCACCGTTCCATCGGGCCCGCAGACCCTTCGCGTCCGTCGCATCGGCTACCGACTGCAGGACGTCGCCGTCGGTGCCGAGCAAGCCGAGGTCACCGTCGCGTTCGTGCGTGACGTGCTGCAGCTCGAGGCGCAGGTGATCACGGGCGCGGTCACGAGCGTCGCCCGCGCCAACGCCGCGAACGACGTCGCGCAGGTCACGGGCGACCAACTCAATCGCGCGCCGACGCCGACGCTCGAGAACGCGCTCCAGGCCAAGATCGCCGGCGCGACGGTGACGACCAACTCCGGTGCGCCCGGCGGTGGCGCGCAGTTCCGCATCCGCGGCGCGAGCTCGATCCTCGGCAATTCGGATCCACTCATCGTCGTCGATGGCGTCATCGTGAGCAATCAGGTGATCGAGCCGGGCACGAACGCGGTGCTCCAGGCGATTCGAAATACGTCGGAGTCCACTAACCAGGACAACGGCACCAACCGACTCGCCGACCTCAACCCCAACGACATCGAGAACATCGAGATCCTGAAGGGCGCGTCGGCAGCGAGCATCTACGGCTCGCGCGCGTCGAATGGCGTCGTACTCATCACGACGAAGCGCGGCACCTCGGGCGCACCGACCTTCTCTCTCACTCAGCGTCTCGGAACGTTCGCGCTCTCCAACAAGATCGGCGCCCGCCACTTCACGCTCGCCGAGGCCACGACCATTGGGACGAAGAATGGGCTCAGCGCCGCGCAAGTTGCGGCGAATTACGCCCAGTGCAACGGCTTCTGCGACTTCGAGGAGGAGTTGTACGGCAACAAGGACCTCTCCTACGAGACGTCGCTCAGCTCACGCGGCGGCAATCCGACCGTGCAGTACTTCGCCTCGGGGCTCGTCAAGCGTGACGCCGGCATCGCGCCGAACTCGGGCTACAACAAGCAGTCGGCGCTGATGAACGTGAACACGAATCTCACGTCGCGGTGGACAGCGTCGGTGAAAATGAACGTCATCCACAGCCGCGCCGAGCGCTCGTTGAGCAACAACGACAACGTGAACGTGACGCCGTATTTCGCGATCGCCTCAACGCCGAGCTTCTTCGATCTGCGACCGCGGGACGGGCTCTATCCGGTGAACCCATTCACATCGAGCAATCCGCTGCAGACGCTCGCCTTCATCAGGTCCCCGGAAGACGTCTGGCGCCAGATCTCATCGGTCCGCACTGATTACTCTCTGCTCAACACCGACCGGCAGCAACTCCTCGTCAACGTGACCGGCGGTCTCGATCATTTCGATCAGACATACAGCCTGAGCTCGCCGCGCACTCTGCAGTACGAGCCTAACGATGCGCTCCCCGGCACGTTGACGTACCTCGCCGGCACGAGTGTGTTCGGCAACGGCGGCATCGCGCTCAGCCACACCTATCGGCCCGGTACGATGAGCTTCACGACGTCCGCGGGCTTCCAGCATGAGTATCGCTCGCTGCGCGTCGCGAACATCATCACCAAGGACGTCGTCGCCGGACAGCAGAACACCGAGCGCGGCGCGTCGAAGGAGATCTCCGACACGCTGTCACTGCAGGTGGACCAGGCGATGTATGCCCAGGAAGAGTGGCTCGCGTTGAACGAGAAGCTGCTCCTCACCGCGGCAGTGCGCGGCCAGCGGAGCACGGTGAATGGCAATCCGCACACGTACTATCTCTTCCCGAAGGCAGCGGCCTCCTACCGCCTCACTTCCCTGCCTTTGCGGACCGACGAGATGAAGTTCCGGATCGCCTACGGCGCGGCCGGTAATCCGCCGCTCCTCGACTCGCCGTTCACCCCACTCACGGGCACGGTCTATTCGGGTCAGAACGGACTCGCCGTCGGCACGCGCCGCGGCAATGCGGATATCAAGCCGGAGCGGCAGACGGAGCTCGAGGGTGGCGTCGACGTCACGATGCTCGATGCGCGCGCGACGCTTTCCCTTACCGGCTATCGCCGTACCATCACCGACTTGCTGCTGCGGGTGAACGACGCGCCATCGAAGGGCTTCATCCAGCGCGACATCAACGGCGGCAAGATGCGCAACACGGGCATCGAGATCACTGCCGGCGCGACTCCCATTCAGAGCGGCGCGCTGAGTCTCGTCTCGAACCTCACCTTCTCGCGCAACGTCGGCAAGATCGTTTCGCTGCCCGATCTCATCGGACGTATTGCCTGCGTCGCCGCCAATGGCCAGTCACTGGAGACGGACACCTCCCGCTGTCCGCGCGGCTTCCAGACGGGCGGCTTCGACGCGTCGTTCGGCGTCGGACGGATCGAGGAGGGTGCATCACCGACGCAGATCGTCGCCAACGACACGCTGCCCGACGGCTCCGCCGTCATCCGGAAGTGGGGCGACACGGAGCCCGATTTCTCGCTCGGCTTCGCGAACAACCTCACGATTGGCGGTCTTCGCCTCTACGGCCTGCTCGACTGGCGGCATGGCTTCAAAGTCGTGAATCTCACGCAGCTGATCTACGACGCCGGTGGCACGTGGAAGGATCCGGCCGCGTCGGGCGAGCGGCTCAACGCGTTAGGCGTCACCGCGCCATACGTGCAGTCCGCGTCGTTCCTCAAGCTCCGCGAAGTGACGGTCGGCTACACGCTGCCGGCCTCGTGGGCGCGCCGGGCCTTCGGTGGACGCGCCGACAACGCGTCGATCGAGCTGAGCGGACGCAATCTGCTCACCTGGACCAACTACGAGGGGCTCGATCCGGAAGTGAGCAACTTTGGAAATCAAAACGTCGCGCGCAACCAGGACGTGGCGCCGTTCCCGCCGTCGCGCAGCTTTTTCCTGTCTCTCAACGTCAACTTCTGAGCGAGGAGCCCGATCATGAACACAGTCCGCTTCCTCGCCGCGGTGGTCGCGCTCGCGACCACCGCCGCCTGCAGCGAGCCACTCGTGCCGAATCTCAACAATCCGACCGAGGAAGAGCTCAACACCATCACCGATCGCAGTCAGATCCAGGCACTCGCCACCGGCCTCCTCGACAGCGACCGGCAAACGCAATTCAACTACATCTTCTTCCCGGAGATGATCGCGCGCGACATTCTCCGGCTCGACAACTCCGATCCGCGCTACATCGAGGGCCTCCTCGGCTCGCCTAACGACGTATCGCCCAGCGGCTTCCTCGGCTCGGGCGTGTGGGCGGGGCCGTACGCCACGATTCGCGGCGCGAATCTGTTCATCAGCGGCGTGAAGAACGCTGGCGCGATCACGCCGGCGCCGCTGGCGGACAAGGAGAAGTCCGCGGCCATTGGCTTCGCGCAGGTGGTCAAGGCACTCGAGTATCTGCGTCTCATTGAGTTGCGTGATGACAACGGCATCCCCGTGACGACGGGCGGCGACGCGCTCGCGCCCATCCGCTGCAAGCCAGCCGTGTACGCCGCCATTAGCGCCCTCCTCGATTCGGCGATCACGGATCTCACGAGCGCGGGTCCGACCGCGGTGCCGTTCACGATGCCCGCGGGCTGGGCGGCGTTCTCCGTCGCCGACGCTGCGGGCACGAATACTGACCTCCTCGGACTCGCCTATGCGTACAAGGCGAAGGTCGAGATGTATCGGGGCTTCCTGCCGCTGAACAGCGGAGGCCCCACGGCCACGCCAACGACGACGAATCTGCTGTCTGCGCTCACCGCACTCGACAATTCGTTCTTCAACCCCGTCGCCTCGCGCACCGCGCTCGACGTCGGCATTTATCACACATACTCGACGGGCGCGGGCGAGACGGTGAATCCGTTCTCCGACAAGAGTGTGAACTACGCGAACATGAAGGTGATCACCGAGGGCGCGGAGCCAGGCGACCTCCGCGTGCTGGCAAAGGTGGACACTTCACCCACAATCGCGTTGAAGACGGTTCAGGGCGACAGCTCGCGCTATCAGTTGAAGCAGCCGTCGCTCCCGACCGATCCGATCGCCGTGCTCCGCAACGAGGAGCTTGTTCTCACGCGCGCCGAGGTGCTCTGGGGCCTCAACCGCGACGCGGAAGCGGTAGCGATGATCAACATCGTCAGGCAGGCTGCTGGCTTGCCGGCGAAGGCACTCACCGATTTCCCGACCCACGGCGACGTGCTCCGCGGGATTCTCAAAGAGGTTCGGTATTCGATGCTCTTCGAGAGTGACAAGCGGTGGGTGGATTACCGGATGTTCGGTATCTTGAACGAGCTTGGGAAAGAAGTAGACAACGATCCGATTCCGAGGCTGCCCATTCCGCAGGCTGAGGCGGACGCTCGGAATAACGTCCTCACGTGTTCGTGATGTTTTAACCGCAGGAGCATGCCCGTGACTCCGATGCTGAACGTCATCCGTGGCGCGGTCCTGGTCAGCGCAACCGCGACCATTCTCACCGCGCAGAACCCGTCACGGATCGAGCACGGGCTGCGCCCGGCGGTGCGTCTCGTCGATCGCGCCGACACGTCGTTCGATCTGCTCGAACGGATGCGCTTCTACCATGTACCCGGTGTCAGCATTGCCGTCGTCGACGGCGATCACGTGGTCTGGGCGAAGGGGTTCGGCGTGAAGGCGTTCGGCGGCAGCGAGCCGGTGGATACGTCCACGCTCTTTCTGGCCGGCTCGATCAGCAAGCCCGTCTTCGCCACCGGTGTGCTGCAGCTCGTCGAGGAGGGAAAGCTCGACCTCGACAAGGATGTGAATGGCTATCTCCGCAGCTGGCATCTTCCGGAAAGCGCGTTCACCCACGATCAGAAGGTCACACTCCGCCGACTGCTCAGTCACAGCGCCGGGCTCACCGTGTGGGGATTTCCGGGCTATGAGCGCGGAACGCCGGTGCCGACGGTTCAGCAAGTGCTCAACGGAGAGAAGCCGGCGAACACCGAAGCCGTGCGAAACGACACGACGCCGGGAGCACGGTGGCGGTACTCGGGCGGCGGCATCACCATCGCGCAGCTCGTCGCCACCGAGGTCACGGGCGAGTCGTTTCCGGAGCTGATGCGCCGGCTCGTGCTCCAGCCGGCGAGGATGGTCCACAGCACCTATGAGAATCCGCCGCCGGCGCCTTATGCCCGATTCACCGCTTCCGGCCACGAGAAGCGCGACACGGTCGTTTCGGGCGGTTATCACGTCTATCCGGAGATGGCTGCGGCTGGGCTCTGGACGACTGCGTCGGACCTCGGCCGATGGGGGCTGTCGATCATGCGCGCCTACAACGGCGGCAGTGGCGGCCCACTCTCGCCGAAGATGGTGAAGCAGATGCTCACGCCCCAGGTTGAGGTTCCGGCCAACTTCTCGGGTGCCGAAAAGAGCTACTGGGGACTCGGCATCCAGCTGCAGGGCGCCGGCGACTCACTCCGCTTCTCGCATGGAGGCCGTGACGAAGGATTTGTCGCCGACCTCGTGATGTGGCCGGCGCGGCGGCGTGGCATCGTCATCATGACCAACGGCGTGAGCGGAGGCCTGCTCCAGGAGATCGAGCGGGCGTTCGACGTCGAGTACGGCACGACAACGTCGCCGCGGGTGGAAAAGCGTCTTGCGGTCATTTCCCCCTCGACACTCGATTCGCTACCAGGACGGTATCTCATCACCCGCGGACAGGACTATCTCGAGACCATCAGCGTCTGGGTAACTCGGCGCGGCGATGATCTCTGGCTCTCCTCGTCGAACGACCCGACGCAAACGCGACTCCTGCCGCAGGCGACCGATTCGTTCTTCGACCTCGCGACAGGCGTGAACTGGCGGTTCGAGCGTCCTGCCGGCAGCCCGTTAGGCACGCCGGCAAAGCTCGTCCGCGAATTTCGCGGCCAACGTATCGAGGCGATGCGAGCCCCGGCATCACCCGCTCAGCGATAGCCTACCAGAGGCCTGGAATCAGGCGCTTCGTACGGTCGGCATAGGCGACGTACGTAGCGCCTAGCCGCTCACGGAGCGCGCGCTCCTCGACGTGAATGCGATACACGAAGAGTGGCGGAACGGCGAGCATCAACACCGCGAGCGTGCCCCAGTGCGTGAAGCAGAGTCCGAAGCCGAGGTGCATGAGCATCGCCGCGAGGTAGCTCGGGTGCCGGAGGTAGTGGTACGCGCCGCGGTCGACCACCGGCTGGTCGGGACGCACGGTCACGTCGCCGCGAAAGTCCGCGCCGAGCATGCGAAAGCAATGACGTCGGAAGATGCTCGCCCCGATCATCACGACGAGGCCCACGAAGAACACTGCCTCACGGTGTGACCGCATCGCCAGCGAAGGCTTCGCGAATGCAAGAAACACGGCGATGAAGATCACGACCTGCTGCCCCATTACGAGTGGGCGGTACGAGCGATCGCGCTGCGTGGGGGCCTTCGCACGCTCCGCGCGTCGTGCGGCGCGCATGATACGCGACTCCGGCCAGTACGACCAGAACAGCACGACGAAGAAGATCGCGCCGAGCGGCCAGGTGAATGGAATCGGAGTGAGCACGTCGCCACTGGGGTGTCGGGGCCGACATAGTGGCGAAAATGCCTCTGGGTTGCCAGACTCTCAGGCTACATGACGAATCGACGAACGCTCTTCGCCATCGCCTGTCTCGGACTCCTCACGTTTGGAGTCGTCTTCACTACGCTCGGCGCCGTGTTGCCGCAGGTCAGCGAGCGATTCGGGATCGGCAAGGCCGCGGAGGGGTCGCTGCTGACACTGAGCACTTTTGGCGTCGTCCTTGGCTCGCTCGTCTTCGGCCCGATCGTCGACCGGTGGGGCTACAAGGAGATGCTCGTCTCGAGCACCGCAATCGTGATCGTCGGAATCGAAGGCATCGCGTTCGCGCCGTCGTTGCTCTGGTTGCGCGTTGCGGTGCTCGTGAGCGGCTTCGGCGGAGGCATCATCAATGGCGGCACGAACGCACTCGTCGCCGATATCAGCACGGACGGCCGCACGGCGGGGCTCAGCCGACTCGCGGTCTACTTTGGCTTCGGCGCCGTCGGTGTGCCGTTGGCGTTAGGCACTCTGCTCGGCAGCTTCTCGTACGCGATCATCCTCGCCGCCATCGGCGCCGCCGGGCTGATACCGCTCGCGGCGACGGCGCGCACACCCTTCCCCGCCCCAAAACAAGCGCAGGGATTTCCACTCACCACGGCAAAGCGTCTCCTGCGCGATCCGATACTCCTCACCTTTGGCCTGATGCTCTTCCTGGAGAGCGGCATGGAGGTGACGGTTGGCGGCTGGACGACGACTTTCTTCAGGGAGGAGCTGCAAACGCCAGCTCGTGAGGCGCTCGTCTACCTCGCCCTGTACTGGCTCGGTATGATGCTGGCGCGTACGACGCTGGGCATGACGCTGCGCCGCTTCGCTCCCCCCCGGATTCTCCTCGGCTGCATAACGATCGGCATCGTCGGCGTCGTGTCCGTGATTGCCACCAGGAGCGCGCCCGTGGCCGCGCTCGGCGTCTTCCTCCTCGGCGTCGGCTTCTCGGCGACGTTTCCGATCGTGCTGGGGCTCGTCGCCGATCGCTATGCTGATCTCTCGGGCACGGCGTTCAGCGTCGTGATGGTG
>DATEPP010000515.1:0-30259 GCA_035273165.1 Gemmatimonadaceae bacterium | reverse complement strand
ACCAGATCTGCCTTCTGCTGTGCCGTGAGCGTCAGGCCGAGCAGCGGTACGTAATGGTTCACGACGTCATCGAGCGTTGCCGCGCTTCCATCATGGAAGTAGGGACCCTGGAGCTGTGGCGGATGATACAGGCCGCGAAGGGGCGTCGTGCGATAGAGCTTCGTGGCGCTTCGCTGGGCATACGCCGCGCTCTGCCCAACCTCTGCTGGCGTGTGGAGCTTCCCGCTGTTCACGTCCGTCAGCTGATCGCCGACGTGGCAGCTGACGCACTTGCCGTCGCCGGCGAACACCGTTCGCCCGCGCGCTACCGCCGCGGGGTCGAGCCCACTCGGCGCGGGCGGTGTCGTTAGGCTGAACTGATACTCGCGAAGGGCCGCGAGCTTCGCCGTCGTCACGTTCTGCGGCGGGTTGTTCACGTTGACGCCGATGCGCGCGTCGCTGAAGGAGCCATGGCCATGCATCTGTGTCACAGCGACGTACTTGTTCCAGTAGGAGATCGTGTCGTCGCCGGTGTAGATCTCCTTCGCGACGTGACGCAGTCCGAACGCAGCCGGAATCACCACCGGCATGTTCTGTCCGTCGATGTTGAATCGCGGATCGTACATGCCCGGACCCCACGAGTTGTACACGGCTTTCGCGGGCGCGGGCAGCACTGGTGAGAGTGCAACGATCGCTCCGACGTTGAGGTCGTGATTCGGCCATCCATCCTGCCGGTGGCCGATCCCCGGAGCGAATGAGTTGTCGACGGTCGAGTGACAGAAGGCGCAGGTGATGCCGACGCTCGTCAGGTTGTTGTTTGCATCCACGGTCCCGATTACGCCAACGACCGCACCGAGCTTGAGCAGGGTGACAGTCGTCGCGGGATCGTCGAGGTTGACCTGACCGGCCTGGAGCGCCGTCTTCACCGCCGCGGGCAGGGTATCGACATCGACCTTTAGTCCAACAGCGAGCGCCGTCTTCGGGCTGACGCTGCTCTGGATGACCTGATTGAGCTGCAGGGTGTCAGTCCAGAAGCTCTCGTCGCCATAGGTGTCGAGGCGAAAGATCGTCTTCCCCTGAGCAACCAGCGCGGGATCGAGCGGACCCTCATTGATGCCGGTGATCCGGTCGCTGTGGCAGCTCACGAGCACCGCGGCGACGGCGCAGCCAAACGCGATGAGCACCGCGACCCCCACCCAACTCGCGCGGCGACTGTTCGACGGCATGAAGACCTCCCGAGGCAGAATCTACAGATTGTCCATGCATTTCTGCACTAATTCGGCCACGAGAGACTTGGTTCCCGAAATCTCGTAAAAATCGCACGGCGCCCGAGTTTGCTTACGGGGTTCCTCCTGTTGCGGCGGCGTTAGGGCTCCGCACCGGCTCTCCGGCGATTCGCCGATAGTCTACGAGCCAGGTCCGGAGCCCGAAATTCGGCAGATTCTTCGCACGGCCCGCGACCAACTGTTTGTTGTACTGGGTGAGATAGAGATCGAGCGGATCTCGTTCATCGTCATCGCCGATGAGGAGATCCGTATCGTGCATCGTGAGCTTACCGAACCGGAGCTCGCCGCCGCGAAAGTACACGAAGTTGCGGGCGCTGCTGTCGGGGCGAACATACGTGCCGAAGATCGTGTCGTCCGGCGTGCGCACGAACTCCTGCACGAAGAGACTGTCCTCGATCCGCACGGCAGCGAGTCGTCCGGAGACCGTCGGGGGCGGGATGAGCAGCAACGGATCGATGAAGAGGTCGTCTCCGTCGACCGTCACGCCATGTGCCTGCCGGAGATCCATCAGCTTGTCCATATGGAGGCCGAGGGCGTGCATCAGCGTGAGCCCATTCACCGAGAAGATGTGAAGCCTGCTCGGGTGGAGGCGAAGCCGGCCGTCGCCTTGAAGCTTCGGAGCCGCCCACATCTCGAATGGAATGTCGACGCCCTTGTGCAGTATCCCCTTCTGCACCAGTTGCCCGTTCTCGATCCGAATGCTGAGATGCCTGATCGGCGCGCCTGGATAATTGAACGCGACGGTATTGAGCAGCGTCGCGATCGCCTCGCTATTCAGCGCGACGACGCCATTCGTCACGCGAACATGAAAGGTCTTCGGATCGTCCAGGAACGGTACCACGCCAGGCATAGCGCGGACGACTTCGCCGCGGAGAACGCGCGTGTGCATGACCTGCCGAGCGTCGATGTGCAGATCGACATTGCGCATCTCCATCCAGAGGAGCGAATCGGCTGGGTCGGGCGCTCGCGAGCGAGCGGACCTGGGAGACGTGACCTCGGAGCTCATCCCAACGACGGCTGGCGCTGCACAAAGCGCTAGCGCGAATGCCGCCGAAAGTGCGCGCATGGATCTCTCCCCGGAACACGTGAATCGCAGCGCGCACGTCCCTCCTTCAGGCCGCTCCTCGACGTGCGGGATCGCGTGCCGCCTTTGACTAACACGACTCACGCGGGAAAGTTCCCGGTATCACCCTGGGCGCCTAACGAGGCAGCAGACTCTTACAGTCTCGTCCGCCGCAGCAGCTGCGCGTTGACGGCGACGATCACGGTGCTGGCCGACATGAGGACCGCGCCGATCGCTGGCGAGAGCACGATCCCGCGCGAAGCAAGAACCCCCGCCGCCAGTGGAATCGCGACGATGTTGTAGCCAGCCGCCCACCAGAGATTCTGGATCATCTTCCGGTAGCTGGCGCGGCTCAGGGCGATGATCCGTGGCACGTCGCGCGGATCGCTGCGCACGAGAACGATATCGCCCGCCTCCACCGCGACGTCGGTTCCCGCACCGATCGCGATTCCGACGTTCGCCGTCACCAGTGCCGGCGCGTCATTCACACCGTCGCCGACCATCGCCACCCGTTTCCCTCGCTGCTGCAGTGCTCTGATCCTCGACGCCTTCTCCTCCGGCAGCACCTCGGCGAAGACCTCGTCTACCTGCAGCTCCGCCGCGACGGACTGCGCAACCGACTCCGCATCGCCAGTCATCATTACAACTTCGATGTTCCGCGCGTGCAGCGCCTGAATCGCCTCTCGTGACTCCGGACGCACGACATCCGCGAGCGTGAACACCGCCAACACCGAGGCACGGTCGGCCAGGTATATCGACGCCTTGCCCTCTCCATCGGCGCGTTCGACGACCGAGTTGAGCATCTCTGGAACTCGCAGGCCCAGTTCGGCGAGAAGCGCGGGCCCTCCCACGTAGAGCTCTCGCGCATCCACCATCGCTCGTGCGCCCTTCCCTGCGATGGCTTCGAACCCCATGGCTGGGCGCAGGGTGATTCCCCGCTCCTGCGCGGTCTTCAGAATGCCGCGGGCGATCGTGTGCTCGGAGTCGGCTTCGACGGCGGCGGCGAGTCGCAACGCTTCGTTTTCGGTTACTCCGTCTGCCGCCGCGATCCCGACGACGCCAAACTCACCCTTCGTCAGCGTTCCTGTCTTGTCGAATACGACGGCGTCGAGGTTCCGCGCCTCCTCGAGGCCGCGGCGGTCGCGGACGAGCAGCCCGCTGCGTGCGCCCAATGTCGTCGAGATGGCAATGACCAATGGAATCGCGAGTCCCAGGGCATGTGGGCAGGCGATCACCAGCACGGTCACAACGCGCTCGATGGCGAAAGCTGGGTCGCTCGGCCGAATCGCGAGCCAGGCGACGAGCGTGACGGCCCCGGCGCCTAACGCGATCAGTGTGAGCGCGAATGCCGCGCGATCGGCCAGTGCCTGAGCGCGCGAGCGTGAGCTCTGTGCCTGCTCCACGAGGCGCATGATGCCCGCCAGCGCCGTGCCTTCACCAGTGCCTGTGACCTCGACGCGCAACGATCCGGCGCCGTTCACGGTTCCGGCGATCACCCGCTCGCCCTCCGACTTCTCCACCGGACGCGACTCGCCGGTGATCATGGATTCGTCGACGGCGCTCGCACCCTGCCGCACGATCCCATCGGCCGGTACACTCCCGCCAGGCCGCACGAGCACGACATCCCCAACTCCCAACTCGACAATCGGTATCTCCTCCGTGCCGTCTCCCACGACGCGCGTCGCGGTGTTGGGTAGCAGCTTTGCGAGCTCCTTCAACGCACCCTGCGCCTGATTGATCGAGCGCATCTCGATCCAGTGACCGAGGAGCATGATCGTGACGAGCGTCGATAGCTCCTCCCAGAGGGGCATACCGGGATAACCCAGCGTCACGACGACGCTGAACAGGAACGCGACTGTGATCGCCAGAGCGATCAACGTCATCATCCCCGGAACGCGGTCTTTCAATTCCCGAGCTGCACCCTGGAGGAAGGCGCGCCCGCCGTAAAGAAAGACCGCCGTGCCGAAGATCGGCGGAATCCATCTCGCGCCCGGAAGCACGGGCGCGGCATAGCCGAATGCGTGCGGGAGCATGCTGCCCCAGACGACTGTCGGGATCGTTAGGGCGAGCGATATCCAGAACCGGTCCCGGAACATCGCCACGCTGTGACCCGCATGGTGGTCGTGTCCGGCGTGCGCCTGTTCCGCGCGTGGATCGAGTGGTGGCTCCACTCGCTGGCTGGCCCCGTGACTGTGTTCGTGGGCGCCAGGATGCACAGTGGGGCTGTGCGAATGTTGCTCGTGGGAATCGTGATTCATGCGCACCGTCCTGCTCGACACTAGCGGCGGCTGGCCGTCGTGTGAAGGCACTCGATCGGGCCTGCGAAAGATTCTTCGATTCCGACCGATCCGTTTTGCCCCTCGCCGACGTCATTGTGGATAGCGGGCGCGGTGGGCGCGCCCCACCCATTCCCGGAGAGGACTTCCTATGACCACACTCGTCAATGTCCTGACGGTCGATCCCGCAAATCAGGCGCGGCTCCTCGAGCTCCTGCGCGACAACATCGATACCGTCATCGCCACTCTCGATGGCTGGATCGCCACGAACTTGATCGCGTCGGCGGACGGAACGCGCGTCATCATCCACTCGCAATGGCGCGACGCCGCCTCCGTGGAGGCAATGCGGCGAAACCCACGCATGACTGCCTATTTTCCGCGCATCGCCGCGCTCGCCGCCCTCGACTCGATCGTCGGCGACGTCGCCTACGCCGCCGCTGCCTGACGCCATTGACCGGAAACCCTACTCCCGACCTGGAGCAGCTCCTCGCGGAGATGCGACCGATGCTGCATCGCTACTGCGCCCGCATGACCGGTTCGGTGATCGACGGCGAGGACGTGGTCCAGGAGGCGATGCTGAAGGCCTTCGCGGCCCGCGGCTCGGCCGATGCGATCGCTAACCCGCGGGCGTGGGTTGTCCGGATCGCGCATAACGCGGCGCTCGACTTTCTCCGCCGTCGGGCCCGCGAACCCATTCTCGAAAGCGACGAACTGCTAAACGCGATTCCGGTGACCCCCTCCGAACGTCCCGACCCCGAGATCGTGACTGCCGGCCTGCATGGCTTCATGCGTCTGCCGACGCTCCAACGCGCTGCCGTCATTCTCAAAGACGTTCTCGACCACTCGCTCGAAGAGGTTGCATCGATTACCGGTGTAAGTCTCGCGGCGGCGAAGTCGGCGCTCCAACGCGGCCGCGAGCACCTTCGCGCCATTGCGCGAGAGCCCGAGGAGGCAACACTTCCGGCGCTGAACGATGCGGCGCGCGCGCGATTGGCCGCCTATGTCGACGGGTTTACTGCTGGCGATTTCGACGCGGTCCGCGCGATGCTCGCCGAAGACGTCGAGCTCGATCTCGTCGCTCGGCTCCGCCGACGTGGCAAGAGCGAGGTCGGGGTGTACTTCGCGCGCTACGCCGACGCCACACAGTGGGCCTTCGCCGCCGGCGCGGTGGAGGGACGTCCGGCGATGCTCGTCTACGATCGCGAACGGTCCCTCGAAACACCCGCGTATTTCGTCATCCTCGATCTGGAGGGAGACCGCGTCATACGAATCCGTGACTTTCTCTTCGCTCGCTACGCGATGGAATCGGTCGCGCTGCGCTCACTCGAGCCGTGAGCAGATGCTCAACGCGACGACCGGGCCGGCTGCGCCCGATACTGCTCCTCCGTCACCTGCTCCATCCATTCGACCGCTTTGCCATCGAGCGCCTCCTGAATGGCGATGTGCTGCATCGCCGTCTCCGGCGCCGCGCCGTGCCAGTGCTTCTCGTTAGGCGGGAACCAGACGACGTCGCCGGGGCGGATCTCCTCGATCGGCCCACCGTCGCGCTGCACGAGGCCGCGCCCGAAGAGCACGATCAGCGTCTGGCCAAGCGGATGGATGTGCCACGCCGTGCGCGCGCCTGGCTCGAAGGTTACCGCGGCACCGGCAACGCGCGCCGGCGCGCTTGCGGTGAACAACGCGTCGATGCGGACGGTCCCGGTGAACCAATCTGCAGATCCTTTGGCCGACGGCTGCGCACCCGCTCGCTTGATCTCCACGTTAGGCGCTCCTCGCTGCAGCGGCGGATTTCGGTCTTTGACGAGCGCTCCTGCGCGCAGGCCACCACGAGAACATCGCCTCGCGTCGAACGCGGCGATACTGGCGATCCACAAAATCGCGCACGGCGGTTCGACCATGCGCGCTTCGGTCCTCACCGAGCATCAAGACCTGACGATGCATCGCGCCGTCATACTCTCCGGTGAGGAGCCATTGCGGGTCCACTCCGGCTTCATACACGAGCGCCGTGATCACGTCGATCATCAACGCGCGGTCAGCAACCGTGGGTGCCTCGAGGAACCGCGCGAGGTCGAGCGCTGGCATCCTGAGGGAATCAGCGGCGAGGCACACATCGTAGCCGCACTGCCGTTGCATGACGGCCTGCATGCGCTCCGTGATGGCGCCAATCTCCCGGTCTTCCCTACGACGGAACAACATCGCTCTCGCTCCCTGAGGCATAGGCACAGTCCCGTAAACCGGTCGCAAATTCGGTGCTCGCAATAGCAGTCAACTTGGCTGTTTGGGCTTCGATTGCGTCTTTCCGCCATCGAGCACGACCGGATAGTCGGTTGAATTGTTGTGAGCTGGATCACCCCATACGGCCCTGGAGCGTTAGTCGTTAGGCAGTCGTCACTCGCAGCCGCCTGCCGCGGGCGCCGGTGTCGGCGATCCGCAGCGCGGTGAGATCCGGCACCCAGTCCCACGCGTCGACCGCTCGTGGTGAGAGCGTGGTCGCGACGGCGATCACCCGCGCGCCGGCGGCGCGCCCTGCCTCGAGCCCAGCCGGCGCATCCTCGACCACCAGACAGTGAGCGGGATCGACGCCGAGCAGAGCTGCCGCGCGCGTGTAACCCTCGGGATGAGGCTTGCCGTGGACGACGTCGTCCGCGCCGACCAGAAAGTTGGGCACCCGAAGCCCAGCCGCTCGCATCCGGACCGCGGTCAGTTCACGCGTCGCGGACGTCACCACGGCGGCACAGTCGGGAGGGAGTACGGAGAGAAGCTCGGCAGCGCCGGGAACGGCAACGATGTCGTCCCTCTCGATGAGCTCGCGCGCGGCGAGCCACTCGAGCTCGGCCTTCCGGTCGACGCCCGGCGGCGCAAATTCCGCAACGACTTCATCGCCGCGCCGTCCATGCGACACCGCGAGTATGGCCTCCGCGTCGACGCCGTGACGCGCCGCCCAGCTCCGCCAGAGTCGAACGACCACCGCTGTCGAGTCGACGAGCGTACCGTCCATGTCGAGGAGCACCGCGTCGACGTCGAACACCGTGCCGGGCAGCAGTCGCATGCGCTATCAGCCAGGAATCAGTTTAGAATTTGAGGAACGGCGAAACACGACCACGCGCGGCATCGATTCTGCTGCCACGCCATCGACAGTCTCCTCGCTGCCGCCATGACCACATTTACCGTTGGTTACTTCGTAGGTAGCCTCGCGCGCGCTTCGATCAATCGCAAGCTCGCTCTGGCGCTCTCCAAACTCGCGCCTCCGACCCTCCAGCTGCGTGAGATTCCCATCGCCGATCTGCCGCTCTACAGCTACGACTACGACAAGGATTATCCGCCCGCGGGCCGCGCGCTCAAGGATGCCATCGCCGCCGTCGATGCAGTGCTCTTCGTGACGCCCGAGTACAATCGCTCCATTCCCGGTGCCCTCAAGAACGCCATCGATTGGGCAAGCCGGCCATATGGTCAGAACTCATTCACCCACAAGCCGTCCGCCGTGATCGGTACCTCTCCCGGGAAGATCGGCACTGCCGTCGGCCAGCAGCACTTGCGCAGCATCCTCGCCTTCTGCAACTCACCCTTGATGAACGCCATCGAGGCGTACATCCAGTTCGAGCCGGGGCTCGTCACCGACGATGGCGAGGTGACCGTCGAATCCACGCGCGACTTCCTCCGCAATTACATGGCGGAGTTCCGCGACTTCATCAGGCGTGTGTACGACGTCTTGCCACGCGAGACCAGCTGAACCCGCCCCGCTGTGGGCCGACGAGGTCGAAGCGCGGCCGTCCATGTCCACCGTTCACGATGCAACCTCGGAGGCCTCATGAGCACGACGCCAACCATCGCGGATTCCGCACTGGCGAACCTCGGCGGACTCCTGTCCGATCTCGAGAAGGTCTACACCGACATCCACTCGCATCCGGAGCTCTCCATGCAGGAGAAGCGGACCTCCGAGATCGCGGCGAAACAGCTGCGCGATGCCGGCTACGATGTGACCACCGGAGTCGGAAAGACGGGAGTCGTCGGACTTCTCCGCAATGGTGACGGTCCAACCGTCATGCTGCGCGCGGACATGGATGCCCTCCCCGTGAAGGAAGCCACCGGTCTTCCCTATGCGAGCGCAGCCACCGCGGTAGATGCCACGGGCAAGACGGTGCCGGTGATGCACGCATGCGGCCACGACATGCACGTCACCTGGTTGATCGGCGCCGCCACGCTCCTCGCGCAGGCCCGCGACAGCTGGCATGGGACGTTGCTCGCCGTCTTTCAACCGGGCGAGGAGACCGCCGAGGGCGCGCGCGCAATGATCGAGGACGGATTCTTCAAGCGGTTTCCAATTCCCGACGTGATCCTCGGCCAGCACGTCATGGTCGGACCCGCCGGGGTCATCGGGTCGCGCTCTGGTGTAGTCACCTCCGCTGGTGACAGTTTGCAGATCCAACTTTTCGGCCGTGGTGCGCATGGCTCCATGCCGCAGGCGAGCATCGATCCCGTGGTCATGGCTGCCGCCACGGTGATGCGGCTCCAGACGATCGTCTCGCGCGAAGTGGGCGCGACGGACGCCGCCGTCGTCACTGTCGGTGCGCTTCAGGCTGGCACGAAGGAGAACGTCATCCCGGACGACGCGACCATCAAGCTCAACGTCCGCACCTTCGATGAGCAAGTGCGAAACCGTGTGCTGTCGGCGATTGAGCGAATCGTCAACGCCGAGGCCCAGGCGTCGGGAGCGCCGAAGCCGCCCGAGATCACACCCCTCGACCAGTACCCCATGGTCCAGAACGACGTCGACGCGACGAGGAAGGTCATGGACGCGTTTCGCGATCACTTCTCCGCGGACCGGGTCGAGGAGTGGCCTCCAACAACGGCGAGTGAGGACTTCGGCGCGTTCGGCGCGGCGTCACATGCGCCGGCGGTCTTCTGGTTCGTCGGCGGAACGGATCCGGAAGTGTACGCGCGTGCCCGGTCGGACGGGCGCCTCGGCGAGTTGCCGACGAATCACAACCCTCGTTTCGCACCCGTGCTCCATCCGACGCTCGAGACTGGCGTGGAGACGCTCGTCATCGCCGCGCAGGCGTGGCTGGCGTCATAGCGCATGCGTGAGCTGACCCGGTACGTCACGTTCAGCACGCTCGTATTGGTGCTGGACCTCTGCGGTACCTTCGTCTTTGCACTGAGCGGGGCGGCGGCCGGGATCAAGCTCAAGTTCGACCTCTTTGGCGTCCTCGTGCTGTCGTTCGTCGCCGCCAACTTCGGCGGGATCATGCGCGATCTGTTGATCGGCGCGGTTCCTCCGCCGGGGATCTCGGATTGGCGGTACATCGCCGTGCCCGCTGTCGCGGGTCTGGCACTGTTCCGATGGAGCGCGCTCGTCGATCGCGTGCATGGCGCCGTGCAGATCTTCGACGCGGCGGGCCTCGGGCTCTTCGCTGTCGCCGGCGCCGAAAAGGCACTCAACTTTCACCTCGGCCCTGTCCCCGCGGTGCTCTTGGGCATGCTGACTGGGATCGGTGGAGGGATGGTGCGCGACGTTCTGTCGGCGGAAATCCCCGCGATCTTCCGCGGCGATATCTACGCCGTTGCTGCGCTTACCGGCTCGGCGGTGGTCGTCGTTGGACGAATGCTCAACTTGCCATCGACCGCCGTGACGATCGGGGGAGCAGTCATCTGCTTCACACTCCGCTTTGTCGCGATCCGGCGCAGCTGGCAATTGCCCATTGCCGGCGAGAGCAGCCTGTGGACGGCGAAGCCGCGCTCTCCGCTAGTGAAATCGAATGACGATGGGGCGAGGAGCCGGCAATGAGCGCGACATTGGTGAGAGAGACGCCTCAGACGCCCACGACGTACGTCGGCACCGACCGGTTGCTCTTTGGGATGATTCTCGGCGTGCTCGCCTTCTGGCTCTTTGCGCAGACGACGCTGAACATCGCGCCCACGATGGCGGCGGATCTGAAAATACAAATGCCCGTGATGAACATCGCCGTCTCCGTCACGGCGCTGTTCTCGGGCATCTTCATCGTCGTCATGGGTGGCCTCGCCGATCGAGCCGGTCGAGTGAAGATCGTTCAGTGGGGCTTCGTCTTCGGGATCGTGGGATCGCTGCTCGTCGGACTCGCGCCTTCCGGGAGTCTGGCGTCGCCCTTTCTCATTCTTGGCCGCATCTGCCAGGGGCTGTCGGGCGCGTGCATCATGCCGGCGAGTCTGGCACTGGTAAAGGCGTATTGGGAGGGTGCAGCGCGTCAACGCGCAGTGAGTCTCTGGTCCATCGGCTCATGGGGCGGCTCCGGGTTCGCCGCACTCTTCGGCGGGCTGATGGCGGCAAACGTCGGCTGGCGCTGGATCTTCGTCGCGTCGGCCGTGGTGTCCGTGGTAGGAATGCTGATGGTGCGCGGCACACCCGAGAGCAAGGCCGAAGCGAAACGCGGCTACAAGTTCGACACGATCGGCGTGTTGACATTCATGATCGCGATGATCGCGCTGTTGGTCTTCGCCACGCAGGGAGCGCAGTTCGGCTGGACGAGCGCCGCATCACTTGGATTGTTGGGCACGAGCCTTCTGTTCGGAGCTCTCTTCGTTCGCGCGGAGTCGCACAGCCCCAACGCGTTCGTCGACTTCCGGCTCTTTGGCAACATGGTCTACACGGGCGCGACGATCTCGAACCTCCTCCTCAATGCCGTTGCGGGAATTCTCATCGTGTCCATGACCCTGGTGCAGATCGGTGGGGGGATGAGCGCGCAGGGCGCGGGATTGCTCACGCTCGGCTACGCCATCGCCATCGTGGCATTCATCAGAGTCGGTGAGAAGCTGCTGCAGCGGTTCGGTCCACGGAAGCCGATGGTGTGGGGCTCGCTGATCGTGGGCGTGTCGATCCTGCTGCTGATGCCAACCTCCGTGATGCTCGGGACGTACCGCATCCTGGCCATAGCAGCCTTCACGCTCTTCGGCGTCGGGTTGGCATTCTACGCCACGCCCTCGACCGACGCGGCGCTCGCGAACCTCCCGGATGACCAGGCGGGAGCGGGATCCGGGCTCTACAAGATGGCGTCGTCGTTAGGCGCGGCGTTCGGCGTCGCCATCTCGGCCGCCATCTTCACCGGCTTGAGCGCCGACAGCGCGCCGGCGAATTGGATCGCCGGCGCCATCACCTTCGTCGGCCGGCAGGACAATGTCGCGATCCGCCAGGCGGCACTGGTTGCCTTTGCCGCGAATCTCCTCATGGTTGTGGCGGCGATCATTTCGATCCTGCTCACGGTGCCGACGGGTAAGTCGTCGCGTAAGTAAACGCTACACTAACGCGGCTTGCGGCTCCGTCGCCGGGCGCGGACGGCGCTGAGCCGTCGGCCGGTCTGTCGCCCGCGACGACAACGGACCGGCGTGCTCGCGCGTGTACGCCAGCTGTCGCGAGCGGGAGCGCACCATGCTCCACGCGAGGCCCGACTTCAGCAACGCGTGGCTTGCCGCCCGCATGATGTCGGGCAACGCGCGCTGATTCACCACCGGCGGAACTTCGATCGAAAAGCCGAACCAGTCGAGCCCACTCATCGACTCGGGCCCGGGACGGACCAGTTGCGCGAACGGGCGGCCACTCGCCGTGATCACCTCGCGGCCGTTCCTCCGCTCGATGCCGAGTGGCTCGATGTCGATCGGCGTGGGCCGCGTGCCCGCCACGCGCGCCACCTTGCGCGACACCGTTCGATACGCCACCCACGCGGCGTGCAGGGCATCGCGGGCATCCGCGAAGCCGAAGAATCCGAGGGTATGGCCCTCGAGCCAACCGATCGGCCGCTCTCTGTGAAGCAGCTGGCGCCTCGGCGGTGGCAGTGCGGTGTGATTTGCCTTGACTTGATTCAACATGGTTCCTCCTGTGAAAGAGTGTGTGGTTTTCAAGAAACGTGAACTACCCAGTCAGATGACCGGTCCGACTTCGGCAAGCCTCTGCAGCAATCGCTGAAGGTCGCGCATCCCCCGCTCACCGAGTGGACCAACCTGGCGGGCGTGCAAGGCCGCAACCGAATCGTCGATCGCCTCGAGGAGACGCGTGCCTTCGGCCGTGATCCTGGCCGTGATCACCCGACGATCCGCGGCTTCCCGCGTGCGCTTGGCAAGGCCCCGTTGCTCGAGGCGGTCGAGCAGCCGCGTGACGTCAGGATCCCCGGCAGGTGACCGCGCCCCGATCTCGCTGAGCTGTATTCCGCCGGTACCGGCCTCGCGGAGAATGCGGAGCACGTGGTACTGCTCCGGTGTGATCCGGGATGGCTTGAGCAGCGTCGCAAGCTCGTGGATGAGCTCACCGGACACGTGCTGCAGCAGCAGGTAGATCTCCCGCTCCTCCGTCTCGACTGTCTCGAACCGCCACGTCCGTCGCGTCTGCGATTGCGTCTTCATCGTCCGAAGGGTGAGTGAACGCCGCGAAAGGTCACATCGAGATTATACCTCTAAGGATAGTCGTTATAACGATCTTTGTCAAGCCCGTATTCCTGTTCCTTCCCGGGTTCTTCCGGATCTCGCGAATTGGTGGCTCTCGAGGAAAGGCGCTCGGTCCCTGATGCCACTGACACGGCCCTGATACCACTGACAGGCTTCGCGCCGCAATGATCCGGTTAGCGATGAATGGGGAAGGGCGCCTGACGTGTCCCGTTCATTGCCTCGTTTCGTCAGTGATTTCAGGGCCCCGTCAGTGGTCTCAGCGGCCAGACCGAAAAGGGCTTCCGTCATCAGTTGCCGCCGCGGTTCGCCATTGTCGACGCCCGTGCGCCCCGCCGAAGCGCGCGGATCAGCGAGTCGTCGCGATTGTAGATGTCGTCCCGAAACGCGACCTCACCGTCGCGCATGAATGCCGTGAGATAGACGAGGTAGACCGGGATCGCTGGCCTGACCTTGACCTGGACTCGGCGGCCCGCGGCGAGCGCGGTTCGAGTGCGATCGGCGGGCCAGTCGGCGCGGTCGTGCAGAACGAACTCCGCCAGCGCCGGTGGGTCCGCCACGCGCACGCAGCCATGACTGTGGGCGCGATCCGCTTCGTCGAAGAGAAGCTTCGACGGCGTGTCGTGCAGATAGATGTTGTAGTCGTTCGGGAACATGAACTTCACACGGCCCAGCGCGTTGTTTGGGCCAGGAAGCTGACGCAGCCGGTACCGGGTCGAGAACAGCGCGGCGTCGGAGAGCGTACTCGGATCGACAGCGGGCGCATTGTCGCCCCATCCCCTCAGCATCTGAAAGCCGTTTCTCGCCAGGTAGCCGCGATCCCGCCTCACCTTCGGCAGGATCTCGTTGACGGCAATCGATCGTGGAACGTTCCAGTATGGACCGAATTCGACATACTCCATCGTGTCGGCGAAGATCGGCGTTCGCCGGCTCACCAGCTCGTCTCCGACCACGACGCGCATGGTGAGCACGCGATCCCCGTCGACATACCCATAAAGACTGAACGCCGGGATGTTCACGACGACGAATCGGGAACCGAGGCTTGCGGGAAGCCAACGCAGCCGCTCGAGATTCGCGTCGATCTGATCGATACGACTTTCGACAGGAACGTTCAGTGCCTTTCTCGTCTGCGGTCCGAGAACGCTGTCCAGGGTCAGTCCATGGCGTCGTTGAAACGCCGCGATCGACTCGGCGACTTCGATGTCGAACAGGTTGCTGCCGTTTGCTGACGGCAGATAACCTTCCGAAGCGAGCCGCGTTCTCAGTGCGCCGATCGCGGCCGCGCTGTCGCCGACGCGGAGCACCTGCGTCTCCGGCACCCGAGGCCAGCCTCCCTTCCCCGCAATCGTTCGATAGCGCGCGAGCCCCTGCACGAGGGGCGAGTACACGCCATAGTCCGGGCGGAGCTCGTTGAGCACCGCGTCGAGAGCCTTGCCGCCTCGGAGAGCTGCGACCGCAGAGAGAATCCGCTCCGCGGCAACCGACCGGTTCGTCGCAATGTGCCAGCCGCGTTCCACCGATCGTGGATCGACACGTCCAGTGAGGAGATCATCCAGCAACGCGACCAAGCTCGCCGTGAGCTGCAGCTCGGCAGCCGCGAGCGCCGCCGCGCGCGTCGACGTTCCCTTTGAGGCCGCCTCGATCTTTCGCCGCACGTCCCCGATGGCGTAATCGTTAGGCGCGAGCCCGAGCGAATCGGCCGCCGAAAGAACCGTGACGAGCTCCTGTGCGCGCGGAAGAAGTTCGCTGTCGCGCACCCAGAGCGGGGCTGGCGCCGAGGCGCCACCCTCACTCTGATAGAGCCGCGCCACCAGCTTCCATTCGTCAGCGCGCAACTCGGCCGGTTTGGATCCGCGCAGGAGGCTCGATATGGCAGACGCCAGCGAGTCCTGCGCTTGCGGCTTCTTCGGTACGACGGAGCTGTCGGCGGAAGAATGTTGATGGTGGACAAAACCAACAGTCGCGAAGGCAGTGACCGCCACCGCGACTAATGCCATGAGCAGACGAGTGCGATCGGGGACGCCGAACTGCTTCATTTCGCTTCGGCCAGCGACGAGGAAAGGGGCTGCGCCAGCAGCACAGCTGCCTGCGCGGCGCGGAGCACCCCCATCGAAACACTCCCCAGCGGCAGTGTGTCGCCGGCCGCTACGCGTCGCGTACCGATCACGATGAGATCGTTTCGGTGTTGTGCGGCGTACTCGAGGATGACCGGCGCGGGCTCGCCCCGCAGCAGGATGGTCTCCTTGACGACGCTCGTTCGTCGCCGATGCAGCGCGGGCAAGCGGTGCGCCTCGTCGTCCAATTCGCGGCGGAGCTCTTCGAAGAGCCGCGACACACCTTGTGCGCTCTCCTCTCGCCAGGTTGGATGCCCCAGGGCGTCGTAATCGATCGCTGGCTCGACGTGCACGAGACTCATGGAGCCGCGCGGGCCGAGGACGGAAAGTGCGGTCCGAGCCGCCCGGATGCTTGCTCTGCTGAAATCCGTCGCGACCAGGACTCGCGTGGGCAAGAGCTCGAGGTGGCGCGGCACGGCGAGGATGGGAACGTCCACGGCGCTGGCGAGGCTCACGAGCGTGTCGGCAGCGCGCAATCGCTCCGTTTCGGGATCCCGCAGCGTGACGAGGACAAGCCGGGTGTGGCCCTTTCGCACTTCCTCGGAAACGACCGCCACGACGTCGCCTAACGCGGCGTCGGTGCTCCAGTACGCGCCACGACCCACCGCTCGATTCAGCTCTTCGCGGGTACGCGTCAGCAATCGGCGCTGCTCCGCCGCATGAAGGTCCGCGACGGCCTCTGGCGTGAGCGCAGCCACATCCGTGCTCGATCGATCCACACCGATGAGATGGGCATTGATCCGATCGCGGCGCGCGAGCAGCTCGGCGACGCTCAACATGCCGCGCTCCTCACCCGTGGCTTCGGTCACCACGAGCAGCTCGCCGGTCGGATCGTGCTGCGCCATGCCGGGCTGCAGAAGATCGAGGCGGCGAGGATGCCCGCGACGAGGCTCTCGATGAGTATTCATTCAACGCCCTCCGCAGTTTATCTGTCCTTCTCCCGTTCGCTGTCGAATGGCGGCCGATCAGGGGTGCTCCTCTGCTCCTCTGCCATCTCTGATGCGGCCGTGGAATGCCTTGGCGGCCCGAGCCGGAGACCGCTCCATTTCGGTGGGTCGCTCGCGGGGAAACTGTCGAGTGACGCACTCTCGACGTCGTCGGGCGGCGGCTCCTGGCGTTTGTCGGGCTGCTTCGGCTGTTCCGGCATGGTTGCTCTCCTCGGTCTCGCACATGAATGACGGCGAAAGAATGAGATCGTCGAGCGTCGTCGCCAATATCGTGGCCGCCGCGATTGCCACCGCCTCGCTCGCGTACGACGGGAGAACGAACTCGAGGGCGAAGCCGTCGTCGGCTCTCCCGGGTGACGGCCGGTGCACGCGCGCCAACGGGACATCACCCGCGGCAATCCACTCGTACGCGCCGTCGTGCACGAGACGTAGATTGGAAAAGTCTCTTACCGGCTCATACCGCTCGGGGTATTCTCGCGCAAGGGCATCGTCCAGTGCGAGGCGAAGCGAGGGAGCCCAAGTCAGCGCTTCCTTCTCGTCGCCCAGACCAGACAGGCGAACCGCGTGCCCGTGAATCCAGCCCAGCACGCGGCCGGAAGCAGTCTCGAGGCGATGCTTTCGATCGCCGAGACTGACGAGCTTCCAGGTCGAGTTCATATGCGCCTCCGGGGTCGATGAGGAAAGTGAGTTCTTGTTGTGAGTATTATCGTTGTAAGGAATATAGGTGCTAGGTGCTAAGTGCCAGAGACCACGAGACGGTGTGAAATGGTATGTGTTAAGGATAGTCGTTATAACGATATTTGTCAAGCCGTTTGCCACTGACACACCGCACACGGACGTACTACTTGGACGAGTAGCTCTCCCACACGGCAGGTGGCACGAGCAGGATCGGTCGGTCCATTCCGCGAAGTACGCCCAATGCCACCGAACCCAGCCGGCCGACGGCATTAGACCCCAATCCCCGCGTGCCGAGCACGATCAGATCCGAGTCGTGCTCGTCCGCATACGCCGCGATCATCTGCGGCACCTTGTCCCCCGCCCCCGCGACGACCTCGCCGCGAATGCTGACACCGGCCCATGTTCCCGCGTCGCGGCGAAGTCGCGCCAGCTCGTCTTCCAGCGCCCGGGACGACGTTTCACCTGCGGCGGCGCCTACGAACAGTGCGGTCAGATTCGCCGTCTCGCTCCTGCCCTCTCCACTAGCTCTTTCGTTTTTCCGTAGGGCAGATGCCCACGCGAGCCCGACGACCAACGCGCCACGCGAGGTGTCGGAGAGATCCACCGGAACGAGAAGCTGCTCGAGTGGAAGCCGCAGCGGCTTGGACACCACCAGACACGGCGCCCACGAATTCGTGACGACTCCGAGAGCGGTGCTGCCGAGGCTTCGAGGCGCCGCGTCGCGCTCGCGGTGTTCGCCGAGTACGATGACATCGGCTCTGATCTTGTCGGCGAATGACCGAATGACGTGTATCGGTTCGCCAGCGACGATCTCGAGCGATGCATCCGATTGGTCCAGATCACTGCGTTCGAGCAATTGGCGCACTCCCGTCGCATCCGTACCCGACGGTGTCGCATGAATGACATGAAGCTTCGCACCCGCCGCGTTCGCGAGCTCACGGGCCGCGCGCAGCGTGTCGACCGCGCTCTCGTGCACATCGACCGCGGCGAGCACGACCTTCAGATGAAGAAGCTTCATGTGTGTCTGATGATTCAATCCACTCGATCGGCGAGCTCCCGGGAATCTAGGGCACAAGCATTTGCTACGCCGGGAGCTCGCCAATCGCGGTAGCGGACACTTTCGAGTCCGCGTGCTATGCGGTCACTGCCGCCGGCAGGCCCGCGCCGCTTTCCAGGGATCGAAGGGTGCGATGACGCACGAGCGCCTGATCGATGATGTGCGCGGCCGTAAGGGCGGCACCGACCCGAGGCGGCAGCAACAGCTCGAACCCATGCGAGCCGCTCTCAGGCGCGAGATCCGCCGGTCCCGATACCAA
This sequence comes from Gemmatimonadaceae bacterium, assembly GCA_035273165.1. GTDB lineage: Bacteria > Gemmatimonadota > Gemmatimonadetes > Gemmatimonadales > Gemmatimonadaceae > AG2. Next base: position 12,194 of record DATEPP010000515.1, on the reverse strand, counting down.
CCGGCCGATGGCGACGTCGCCAAGCGTGATCTGGCGCTCGCCCGCTTCGGACCGAACACGCAGTCGACGACCGCGGCGCGGGGTTGCCTCCTGCCGACGCTGCCGCGCGAGCCACGCGCTGAGCGCATCGTACGCGCTCGTTGCCGCCGCGATCGCGTCTTCATCGCTGCTGAATCCGACGAATCCGACTGCTCGGTTCTCGACCCAGCCAATTTCGCGATCGTCACGGAAGAGACGAAAGCGACCGTCACCGTATTCAAAGATGCTCATTGACATGATACGAGGGATTGAATGGTTGTTCGCCGTGGTCTCCAGGCGCGCCGTGCGGCGTCTTTGGAGGCCGTGAACTGGTTCCTGACACTTGTTGTGGGCGGCTTGCCGGATATCGCTGAGTGCCGAATGCACGACGCCCCGCCTGCGGTGGAGTGCAGGCGGGGCGTCAGGCCCTCATCCGTGTGGCGAGTCTCGCTAGCCGGTCAACAACTCCTGGTGTCGCCCAGGCAGTCGAAGGGGCGTCGCGGACCCTGCCACGTGCACTCCGTGTGTCGATCGGCTCCGAGCGTTTGCTCGGAGCGCCGAGAGTCGCTCGGTGACACACCCCGATGCGACCCGCGTCGCGGCCACACGGATGCTGTGACCGCGATCGCCAATCCCGATGTTCGCCGCCGCGGCGCTGTCGCACGTCGCGCGCTCGTTTCGCGCCGACGTCGGTCTCGCATTGAGATGATTTGCCGCGCGCTTGCTGAGCATCGGATGAGGATTGGCCTGACTATGAGCAATTCATGACCAGGCTCCCCGAATTCTGCCGGGGCCCTGGCGACTGTCATGAGGATAGTCGTTATCACGAGTTTTGTCAACCCCGGGCGCCCTTCCCGTGCCACGATAGCCTATCGCACGAGCGACTCCGCCCAGCCCTGCTCCGGCACGGCGCGGCGAAAGAGCGTGGCCGCCGCCGCCCAGCTTCCGTGCGCATCGCCGGCGTCCACCAGGGTCAGCCAATCGAGAGCGGCCCGTTCCGCCGCGGGGTCGAGCTCCGTGATGAGCGCGTCGATCGGTGATGGTCGGCGATGCCCACGTAAAGACAGACGCCCGTGAAGGCGGTCGTGGAGAGCTTCACTCCAGCCGTAGTGCCTCCAGTGGGCCGACCTTCGCCGCTCGTCTCGCTGGCAGGTAGCTGGCGAGGATGGCCGTCGCCACTAAGACGAGGATCGCGACGCCGAGCGACAGCACGTCTACCGTTCCGACGCCAAAGAGCTGCGCCTGAATCAGACGAGCCGTCGCAAGACCGGCGGGCACGCCGATGAGAACTCCCATCAGCGCCACGCGCACCGCCTCGCGCAGAACCATCCTCGTCACCTCGCCCGGCTCGGCGCCGAGCGCGGCGCGCAAACCGAACTCACTCGTGCGCTGGCTCGTCGAATACGCCGTCACGCCGTACAGACCGAGTGCGGCGAGCACCAGCGTGACGATGCAGAAAAACGTCGTCACCTGCACGAGCAGCAGATTCTGAGAGACGGTGCCGCGGACAAGGTCGTTCACAGGGGCAACAGTGACGGGCAGCGTCCCGTCGAGGCCTTCGATCGCGTTGCGAATGGGCGCCACATAGCGCGACGGGTCACCGCGGACGCGCACCGTGAGCTTAGCCTGCCCGCTCTCACCCGAGTTTGGATTGTCGAACACGATGTACATCTCACGATGCGGTTTTTGCCGCACATTGCTGCTTTGAAAGTCCCGCACGACACCGACGATCGTGTAGGTCACGCTACCGATTCGCGCCGCAGCGCCGAGTGGATCGCGGGCGCCGAAGTACTGCTTCGCCATCGTCTCGTTGATCACCGTGGCCGGCGGGCCGCTCTCGAGATCTCGACGGTCGATGTCGCGGCCGCGGATGAGGCGTGCGCCAATTGCTCGAAAGAAGTTCGGACCGACGCGATCGAGCGAAACCTGGCTCTCCGAATCCGCCTGCGGGACGAAGCCGGACACCTCGACGTGATAACCCGACGCGCCTCCACTGAACAATCCGTGGTCCGCGAATGCAGCGGCCTCCACACCTGGAACTCGGCCGACCCTGTCCGCGAGATCGCGACGAAACCGTGCCAGTCGCGTTCCCACGTACTGAGACCGCGCGGTCCGTACGCGCACCGCGACGAGATGATCGCGATCCACGCCCAGGTCGGCGTGGAGGAGCTGCTGCATGCTGCGAATCAGCAAGCCGCCGCCAATCAGAAGCAGCATCGACAACGCAATCTGCGCCACGACGAGCGCGCGACCGAAGGGAATGCCGCCACCGACTCGCGCCGCGCCCATGAGGTTCCGTCCCTGCGAGCGCAGCGACGTCGCCAGATCGACCTGGGTCGCACGGAATGCAGGTAGAAGGCCGAACAGCAGGACGCATGCGAGCGTCAATGTCGCGGTAAAGGCGAGTATCCGCGCATCGGGCGTCGTATCGATGGCCATCGGGCTCGAGGCGCTCACACTCGCGAGCAACAGACGAGTGCCCCATGTCGCCACGAGCAAGCCGATCACGCTCGAGACGATCGCGAGCGCAGTTCCCTCGATGAGCGTTTGTTGAATCAGCCGCCCGCGGCTCGCGCCGAGGGTCATACGGACCGTCATCTCACGGCTACGCGCGACCGTGCGGGCGAGCATCAAGCTCGACACGTTGGCGCAGACGACGAGAATGACGAGGCCGACCGCGGCCATCAGGACCCAGAGCGCCTTTCCATACTCGGCGCGCCGTTCGGAGAAGCCGCGGGCACCGGAGACGACGTGGATGGGATTGTTCTTCAGGGCTTGCTCGAACCGCGTGAGGCTGATGCCAGAAAGATGCTCGCGGAGCGCGTTCGCTTCGACGATGGAGATCTGGTTTCGCGCTTGTTCCAGCGTGACGCCTGCCTTGAGGCGGCCCATCATCACGACCCATGACCACGCGCGGTCGTTCAGCAGATTCATACGTGGCTGAATCACGGGGTCCATCATCATCGGCAGCCAGAAGTCCAGCGGCTGGCCAACGATGTCGCCATGGAATCCTGGCGGCGTCACGCCGATGATTGTCAGGCTGACGTCGTTCACGCGCATGACGCTGCCGATCGCTGCTCTCGAGCCGGAGAATCGACGCTGCCAGTAGTCGTACGTGAGGACCACGAACGGATCCTGTCCCGGTGTCTCGTCTTCCTCCGCCGAGAACGTACGACCAACGTACGCCTGCACGCCGAGCACGGAAAAGAAGTTGCCGGTGACGAATCGTGCGTTCGGCTGCTCGGTAGTTCTCTCATTGCCCGCGCCTAACTGCACGTCGATCGGACCCGACCACCCACTGGCGTACATGTCGGTGAAGACCGTGTTGCGCGCGAGGACGTCCCGATAGAGCGGGAAGGAAACGAAGTCGGTAAGGGGCTCGCCAACGTTGTTGTTGTTCACCTGCGCCGGATCGCTCACGATGACGAGCTGCTCGGGATGCGAAGCCGGCAGCGGGCGCAGCACGAGCGCGTCCACGAGCGTGAAGATCGCCGTATTCGCGCCGATGCCCAGTGCAAGCGTAGCGATGACCGTCAGCGTGAACGCAGGCCGCGCCTTCAGCGATCGGACGGCGTAACGCAGATCGCGGCCCACCGACTCGAGCCGTGCAACGCCGCGCGCATCCCGGCTCGCTTCCTTTGTTCGGTCGATCCCGCCAAACGCGAGTCGCGCACGGCGGAGCGCGGTCGCTCCCGACATCCCGAGTCGTTCGTTCTTCTCGGCCTCGCGCTCGATGTGGAACGCGAGCTCCTCGTCGAGCTCGTGCTCGACGGCGGTGCGAGAGAAGAGCGCGCGCAATCGGTACAGGATGTCGCTCAGCATTCCAGAGACCATGGCCAGGCTCGAGGTTCCGTTATGCCCTACCGTTCGTTGAGAGTATGCGGCGGCTCTTGTAGAAGTGCAAGGGGTAGGTAGGTGACCGGCTTGTCCTCGCCAGTAAGCTTCGCTCCGTGAAGAAAATCGGATTCCTCTCCTTTGGTCATTGGAGCGCGACGCGCCAGTCGACGGTGCGTTCCGCGCGTGATGTCCTCCAGCAGTCGATCGAGCTAGCCGTGGCGGCGGAGCAGCTCGGTGCGGACGGCGCTTACTTTCGCGTCCATCATTTCGCGCAGCAGCTGGCGTCCCCCTTCCCACTTCTCGCGGCCGTCGGCGCCAGGACGAGCCGCATCGAGATCGGCACGGCCGTCATCGACATGCGGTACGAGAATCCGTTCTACATGGTCGAGGACGCGGGCGCGGCGGACCTCATCAGCAATGGGCGGCTGCAACTCGGTATCAGCCGCGGCTCGCCGGAGCAGGTGATCGAAGGGTGGCGTCACTTCGGCTACGCGCCGCCAGAAGGTGGAACCGACGCGGACCTTGGCCGTCGGAACGCCGAGGTCTTTCTCGAGCTGTTGAAGGGAGAAGGATTCGCCAAACCGAATCCGAGGCCGATGTTTCCAAATCCGCCCGGACTGCTGCGGCTCGAGCCACACTCGCCGGGACTGCGCGATCGCATCTGGTGGGGCTCGGCCTCCAACGCGACCGCAATCTGGGCCGCGCAACACGGGATGAATCTCCAGAGCTCCACGCTCAAAGCGGACGAATCAGGCGAGCCTTTCCACCTGCAGCAGGCGCGCCAGATCCGCCATTTCCGGCAGGCGTGGGCCGACGCGGGGCATTCGCGCCAACCGCGCGTCTCGGTCTCACGGTCCATCTTCGCGTTGATGGACGATCGCGATCGCCTCTACTTCGGTCGCGACGAGAGCAGTGACCAGATCGGAATCATCGACAACATGCGCGCCGTCTTTGGTCGGTCCTATGCAGCGGAGCCGGACGTGCTGATCGAGGAGCTGAGAGGCGACGAGGCCATCGCCGAAGCCGATACGCTACTGCTGACCGTGCCGAACATGCTTGGTGTCGAGTACAATGCGCACGTGCTCGAATCAATCCTTACCCACGTGGCTCCCGCTCTGGGTTGGCGATAGACGAATGACTCTCGCGGACAGATCAACGTCGACTGCGCGCCGTGGCCAACACGTTACGGTGAACGGCATCGATCTCTATTTCGAAATCCACGGGCGGGATGACGGCAAGCCGCCCACGGTGCTGCTTCACGGCGGCGCGGGTGGGATCGAGATGTTCGGGCCGAACCTCGGGGCGCTCGCGCGCACGCGACGAGTCATCGCCGTCGATCTGCCAGGCCATGCCCGGAGTACAGCAAGCGACCGGCCGATGCGGTACGAATCGATGGCGGATGACATCGCCACCCTCCTCCGCAATCTAGGTGTGCGACAGGCGGATCTCGTCGGATACTCGTTAGGCGGCGGCGTCGCGCAACAGATCACCTTCCGCCATCCGGAGCTCGTACGGCGGCTCGTGGTGGTGTCGTCGCCCTTTCGCCGGACCGCGTTCTACGCCGAGATTCTCGCGGCGTTCGATCAGATGGGAGCCGCCACGGGCAGCATGGTGAAGCAGGGACCGCTTGGCCAGCTCTATCCCTCCGTCGATTTCGAGCGCCTGTTCATGCAGATCGGCGACCTTCAACGGCAGGAGTACGACTGGTCGCGCGAGGTGGCGCGCGTTTCGGTGCCGGTGCTGCTCATCTTCGCCGATGCGGACACGTACCATCCCGAGCACATCGTCGAGTTTTACAAGTTGCTCGGCGGCGGCCAGCGGGATGCGGGTTGGGATGGAAAGCTGCGATCGAAGAATCAGTTGGCGATCATTCCCAACCGGACGCATTACGATCTCCTCACGACGACGGCCGTGGCCGACATCGTCGAGCCGTTTCTCGCTGCCGAGTAAGGAGTTGTCGGCGCCACAGTGTGACTTGTCTCCTGGGACGAGATCCCGTTAGGCGGCCGGGTCGCCAGCTCGTCACTCCGGGGAGGAGGCGTCGACCTGATTACGAGCCCGTCGGTACCGACGCTCTCGACAGCAGCATCTAGTGCGCGACCCCGGCGAGGCGTATCGTATCGTCGGCTCGCTGGAGCCGATTTCCGCTTTTGGCGAGCACACGGACTGAAGGAGACCATCGTGACGACCAGACAGATTGCCGGTGCGCTCGGACTCTTGGCCGCGATATGTGGCGCCCCATCGCTTGCCCGCGCCCAGAGTGACACGTCAATGAGCGAGATGGATCACATGAACATGAATCATGAGATTGTGATCCCCAAAGGCGCCCTTTTTACCAAGGCCGACGTCGAATTCATGCAAGGGATGATCGCGCATCACGCGCAGGCAATCGTGATGTCCCGCATGGCCGAGTCGCACGGCGCAAATCCCCAGGTGTTGAAGCTCTCGAACAAGATCGACCAGTCGCAGATACCGGAGATCCGCATCATGCAGAACTGGCTGCAGCGGAACAAACAGTACGTGCCCGACACGTCGTCATGGCACCACATGACGATGTCGGGCATGCTCACCCCCGAGCAGCTCAAGGAGCTCGACGCGGCCAGAGGCGTGGCCTTCGACCGCGCGTACCTCCAGATGATGATCCAGCATCACGCCGGCGCGCTGCGCATGGTCGACGACCTGTTCAACAGCGCGCTTGCCGGACAGGAGGTGGACGTCAACGTGTTCGCAAACGACGTCGTGACGGCACAGACCACCGAGATCGGCATCATGCAGAAGTTGCTCACCCAGCTTCCGGCGAAGTGAATTGCTCTGCTGTGCAGAGCAATTCTGCGCACGGGGCTCAACCCGCGCGGCCCATTCCTCCCCACACCAATCACTGGAGTCCGTCCCGATGCGCAGTGCAAGCAGGCTGATAGGCCTCATCGCAATCCTCGCCGCGCCGGCGCTCGTGTCGGCGCAGAGCTATCCGAGCGCCGCCGACGCGCGGAGCAACCTCAAGCCGGGCCGGTTCGACGCCGGCGTCGCGGCGAGCAACATGAGGCTCGTGTCGTTCTCCCCGAAGCCGGCCGCATTCGACAGCTCTCGCGGCCTCACGTTTATCAACTCCGACCTGGCGTTCGGTGGCCACTACGTGTACCAAGGCAACTTTGCCGGTTTCACGGTGTGGGATGTGAGCGATCCCACCAAGCCTGTGGTCGCATCCGTCGTGGAGTGCATAACGTCGCAGGGCGACCCGTCGATCATCGGCAACCTGTTGTTCGTTTCGGCCGAGGGCGCGGGCAATCGCACGGATTGCGGCAAAGGGGGCGTGCAGAACCCGAAGGATCACATGGCGGGCGTGCGCATCTATGACGTCTCCAACCCGCACGCGCCGAAGTTGATCAAGAACGTACAGACGTGCAAAGGCTCGCATACGCACACGGTCATCCCGAGTCCCACGGATCCCAACATCGTCTACATCTACGTGTCGGGGCAGCAAGCAGCGCGGCCGGACTCGGAGATGGCGGGTTGCAAGAACGGCACGGACCCGGCGGATCCGACGAATTCGCTCTATCAGCTCGACATCATCAAGGTGCCGCTCAATCACCCGGAGCGCGCTGCAGTGATCCCGGGCGCACGCATCTTCACGGGCCTCGAGGGCTCACCGGATTGCGTCACCTTCTGCGCTCCCGCAGATCCGCAACGCGACGCGCGTCGGGCCGCCCGACAAGCCGGCGCGCCTGCCGGTGCCCGCATCGCGACTGATCCACTGCACACGGGGCCGCGCAACTGTCACGACGTGACGGCGTACCCGGCAATGCACCTGCTCGCCGCAGCGTGCTCGAGCCACGCCATCATGGTCGACATCTCCAACCCCGAGAAGCCGGTGCGGATCTCAGCGATAACCGACACCAACAACTTCCAGGGCCGACACACCGCGGGCTTCAGCAACGACGGCAAGAAGACGCTGTGGACGGATGAGTGGGGCGGAGGCACGGGCCCGATGTGTCAGGCAGGGAGCATCATGGAACTGGGCGGCAACACGATCGTCACGGCGAGCCCTGACTACAAGAAGCTGACGCAGCGCGCGTACTTCAAACTTCCGACCGCGCAGACCGCACAGGAGAACTGCGTCTCACATAACGGCGGCCTCGTCCCGGTGCCGGGTCGCGATCTTTACGTGCAGGGCTGGTATCAGGGCGGCGTCGACATCATGGACTTCACTGACGCCGACCATCCGACCGAGATTGCGTACTACGATCGCGGTCCAATCGACGAGCCAGCCGACACGTCGAAGGCAAGCGAGCGGTCGCGCTACACGATCGGTGGCTCGTGGGGCGCGTACTACTGGAATGGCTACATCTATTCGTCCGAGCTCGATCGCGGATTCGACATCTACGAGCTGACCCCGAGCCCGCAGCTCTCGGCGAACGAGATCGCCGCGGCGAAGCTCTCGACGTTGAAGGAGTACAATCCGCAGAGCCAGCCCAGGTTCACGTGGCCGGCAGCGTTCCCGGTGGTGCGCTCATACCTCGACCAGCTTGTGCGCAACGATGGGCTGTCGAGCGATCGTACCGCGGCAATCGCGAAGGCGCTGGACGCCGCGGAGCAGCAGAAGGGTGCGGCTCGTGCGGCCTCGCTGCACAAGCTTGGCGCCCAAGTGGAGGGCTACGTGAAGGACGCCAAGGACTCTGCGCGCGTGAAATCACTGGCTTCCGAGATCCATCGCCTGGCGGCGGCGTCGAAGTAGTAGGGTTCGGGAGCAGGAGCGGGACCCTCCGGGGAACTATGTACAATGCTGCCATTGTTTCGTCGTGAGCGAGAGCTCCGCGGGGCGATGGCAGCATTGCCATAGCTTCCCCTTCGGGTCCCGCTCCTGCTCCTGGATGCACCCTGTGACGGCCCTTCACTTCCGAACAGCGGCAAATAGCGACGCGCGTCGTCTGTCCCACTCCACGTCGATCCGCACCGTTCCATCGACGCGCGCCGCGAATCTGATCAGCTGCTCGAGCGAGAAGCGCTCCAGCCGTGCGCGACGCAGATCTGAGATGCGCGGCTGATTCGTGCCGAGAAAGCTCGCGGCGTAGACTTGACTCCAACCGCGCAGCCGCTCGACGACCAGCTGCGCGAGTTGCTGCTTGAGCCGTGGAATCGGGTCTTCGTGCTCCATGCGCCGCCGCGATGCCGTACTTGCGCGAAGGTGGACCCGAATACGCGCGAGCGCGGAATCGGCACATTGCGGCACGTACCGTAGCCACGCCGCGCCGTGCAGGCATGCGCTGCCGACGACAAGTCATGCAGATGGGAGCAGGCGCCGAGCCCGCAGGGGAAGCTATGGCAATCCTGCCATTCGTCCCAGGAACCCTCCCTCCGCGACGAACCAATGGCAGGATTGTACATAGTTCTCCGGAGGGCTCGGCGCCTGCTCGCCGGAGTATGACACAGGGCGCTGATTGGACTTAGCGCCGTTAGGGTTTCCGGCTCCAGATCACTAATACGCCACAGTTGCCAGCGTCGCGTAGGTCAGGCGGCGCTGCGGCAGGGCGCGAATAGAGCTCGATTCCCGAGAGCTCCTCGGCAAAGATCTTGTCGAGGTCAGGCGGACTCGCGTTGGCGAACGGATAAACGCGGACACCGTCGCGGACCACAGCAGCGTAGCAGGGAGATGATGCGCTCGGGGGTGAGCGCATGGCGAGCTGGGACTCTCCGTGCGGACCCGAGACGATGAACGCGCCCGCGTCCATCTTGAGAAGATTTGCCAGCGGGCGTCCGGACGCGGCGTCGAGCTGCGCGCGCGTGAAGAACTTGCCCTTCCCCTTCGCTCGTCGCGCGCTGAACCCAGCGAAGGTGAGGGACGTCTGTTGTCCTTTCGCTTTCGCGGTGTCCGACGCGGTAATCGGGAGGAGCTCGAGCTGGATCGGCTGCGGAATGCTCGCACTGGTGGTGAAGTTGTCGAAATAGGCCTGGTAGCCATGCGCGACGACTTCGATGATGTGCCCACCGTCGAGTAGATCGGGAACCCTAACGATGCCGGCGGAATCGGTGGTTCCGGCCTCGATCGTGTGATCGATCGTGACGGTCGCACCGCGGATGGACGTTGTATCACCCGCGCGATGCAGGCGGATGGCGACGTCACGGGTGGCCTGTGCCCTGGCAGCGTAGGGCGACAGTATCGCGGCCACGACAGCCGCCAGGCAAAGAGCTCGCACGATTCGCATGAAGGTTAGACTCCGCTGATTCTCGATTGGAGCCGGAAAGGTAACCAGGCGAACTTTTCATCGGCGTCGTCCGTTAGTTGGTGGAACTCCTGCCGAGCGAGTCCTGACCGATGCGCCTTTCCTTTTTGTGGTTCGCGTTGACGATTTCCGTTCCACTGTGTGGCGCTGACGCGCAAGGCTATCCCTTCAGCCAGCGCGGCAGCGTGACGCAGAACGTCGCGTTCACGGAGATAACGGTGACCTACGGCCGGCCCGTCGCTCGCGGCCGAGAGCTGTTTGGCAAACTCGTCCCGTGGGACAGCATCTGGCATCCAGGCGCCGATTCGGCAACGCGCGTCACGTTCAACCATGACGTGTTGGTCGAGGGGCAGAAGCTCGAAGCGGGCGAGTATTCGATATGGCTGGTTCCTCGCCAGTCCGCGCCGTGGACACTGATACTGAATCGCGTAGCACACACGTTTCACAAACCCTATCCAGGCGTCGCGGGCGAGGCATTGCGCGTTTCGCTCACGCCCGAGCGTCTCTCCCACATGGAGACGCTCGCCATTTACTTCCCGGTCGTGTCGCGCGACAAGGCGACGATCCGGATTCACTGGGGTGAGACGGGCGTGTCGGCACACATCGAGGCGCCGTATCGGCCCACTCCCGATTGACCGTGTCGGTCGGCAACGAGCTTACACTCCGCATCGCGCTTCAGCGCACGGGCACTACATAAAGTCCGTCGCCTGGACCCTCGCAGCCACCTCCGCAACTACCGTAGCCGTACGCGAGCCACCTCCCGTCTGGCGAGAGTCGGCCGAGAATTGGCGTGGGTCCTTCATGCCGGAGCAGGTTCGCGGTTGCACCAGAACGCCACGTAAGCCGATTGACGCTGTTCCGATATTGCAGACATCCCCCGCCGAATGGACCCGTCGACCACTGGACGCATTCGTTCGTCGCCGTGACGATAGTCTCGAAGTCCCGGCTCCAGCCTACTCCCACCGTTTCCAGTGGGAGGGCCGATAGCGTCTCACGCTTCCCGGTGGCCAGCGAGTACCGCGCGATCGTCGACGCCCCCGCGGAGTAGAGGAATGGAGTCCCACCCTGCCAACCGATGTCGCGGCTGCACGCGGGGGTGTGTTCGTTCGCCGGCGCGCGGAAGAGCCGCACGATACCGCTCTCGAGGTCAATCCACTGGAACGGCGTCCCGTCCGCAAACCAGGCATCCTCCGGATCGACGACAATGCTCCGACCATCGGGCGACCACGTCACCCGATCTCCGGGCTGCTGGAGCGCGTACGCGGTCCGCGCGCCACTGCTGACATCCATGGTCACGAGCGTCCACGCGAGACCCGTGGACGCTTGCTGGACCCAGGCGAGGGTGCGCTCATCCGGGGACGCGACGACTTTGAGCGGCGCCGTGTCCAATAGTACCAGCGGCGCCGAGCCGCCAGCGATTGCCGCGCGCAGCAGCGACATCTCCTCAGCTCCCGAGCGCGACAAGTTGAAGTAGACGTGCGAACCGACGGCGGCGAAGCGGTAACCGATGATGCGGCTGTCGCCGGCGGGGGCAGCGACGACGTTGCGCCGGCCGCCGCCAATTACCGATACCGCATCGAACCGCGTCGGTGCATCACTGGCGGCGGTGTGCACGTAGGACGGCGCGCTGAAGATGATCTCGTCTCTGTCGGGGAGCCATCGCCAGTCGGAGAAGTCAGCTGCCGCGAGCAACCGTGTGCCGGGTGGAGGAGTAGTGTCATGCGGTCTCGTGAGCTCTCGACACGCGAGAGCTAACGGAACGATCAAGACCGCGGCACGGCGAGTCCGGCGTCGTGAAGCAGATCGAGTGGCCACGTTCCTCCTGAGCGGTGGTGAGCGTGCGAGAGGGAACGTGTGCACACTGCCGTGCATCACTCTGCGGAAGAATACGTGAGCTGACGTACGTGGGTCAGTGACGTTCGGAAAGCACTGGTGTGCTCGAAGAGCAATCAGGACGTCGTCAGACGACTGCGGCGAAAGCGATCCATCATTCTCACCAGCTCGGCGTTCGTGAACGGCTGCCAGCCGTGCGGCTTCATGGGACGACCATACTCGAAGGTGAAATTCGCTTTCGGGTTGTCGAGCTTCGCCGTCTCCTGCTCCATCAGATAGACGCCGAGA
>DATEPP010000514.1:0-2036 GCA_035273165.1 Gemmatimonadaceae bacterium | reverse complement strand
CGCGCGAACGCCGTGCACGCGCGGCCTCTGCGCGCCGAGGCCGAGGTGCGCATCGACGGGGTGCTCGACGAACCCGTCTGGACGCGCGCGGTCCGACTCACTGACTTCTCCGAGTTCTCTCCCAAGGACGGACTTCCCGCGGAAGACTCTACCGAGGTCCTGATCTGGTACTCCTCGACCGCGATCCACTTCGGCATCCGCGCGTTCGAGCCCCACGGTGGACCGGCCGCTGTGCGCGCGCGCCTCGCTGATCGCGACAAGATCTCGAGCGACGATCAGATCCAGATCATCCTCGGCACCTTCGGCGACGGAAGACAGGCACTCGTTTTCGGGGTGAACCCGTTAGGCGTGCAGATGGATGGCACCATTGTCGAGCAGGGCGTCAGCCGCTCGCAGGGATTCGTCGTCTCCTCCGCCGGACGCGAAGCACCCGATCTCAGCCCCGACTACGTCTATCAATCCAAGGGGCACCTCACCGACTTCGGCTACGAGGTCGAGATACGGATCCCCTTCAAGTCGCTTCGCTATCAGTCGGCCGACGTTCAGAGCTGGCGCATCCAGGTGGTCCGCGAGGTTCAGCACTCCCAGCACGAGCAGACGTGGACGCGCGCGAATCGCTCGGGTGCCTCCTTCCTCGCGCAGTCTGGCACCATCGACGGGCTCACCGATCTCCATCGCGGTCTCGTCCTCGACGTCAACCCCGAGATCACCCAGCACACGTTAGGCGCGCGCGACGCCGAGGACCGATGGGCGTACGCGTCCCAGCGTCCAGTCGCCGGCGGGAACGTGCGCTGGGGTGTCGCCGAGAACCTCACCCTCAACGGAACGCTGCATCCCGACTTCTCGCAGATCGAGGCCGACGCGGGACAGTTCGTGTTCGATCCGCGCTCGTCGCTCTTCTTCGCCGAGAAGCGGCCCTTCTTCCTCGACGGCATCGAGCAATTCAACACGCCGAGCCAGTTGATCTACACGCGGCGCATCGTGCAGCCCGTCGCCGCGGCGAAGCTGACTGGCAAGGTCGGCGGGACCGAGATGGCATTCCTCTCCGCGGTCGACGACAATCTCGCCTCCGTGAGTCGTACCGATCATCCGGTATTCAACATCCTGCGCCTCCAGCGCGGCCTCGGCCCGGCGTCGCGGATCGGCCTTACCTACACCGACAAGGTCGACGGCGCGAACTCCAACCGCGTGATCGATCTGGATTCGCGTCTCGTCTTCGCGCGGCTCTGGAGCCTTCAATCCCAGGTTGCCGGAAGCCGCACCCACACCGCGGCGACAGATCTCACCAGCGACGCTCCGCTCTGGAACGCAACGCTTCGCCGGACGGGCCGGTCGTACAGCTCTCGTTATGCGCTGACCGGCATCAGCGATCGCTTCGTCGCGGGCAGTGGCTTCATCAGCCGCCCGGGCGTCGCCCACGCCACGCAGGAGCAACAATTCACCTGGTACGGACGGCCCGGTGCGCGTGTGGAGAGCTTTACCTTCGATCAGATGGACGATCTCACCTGGCAATACCGTAAGCTCTTCAACCACGGCGACGCGATCGAGAAGAAATTCCATTTCTCCACCGGGGCGGCTCTCCGCGGCGGCTGGCAGGTGGGTGCCTCCGTGTACTGGGAGAGCTTCGGCTTCGACTCCTCGCTGTACGCCAAGTATTACTACGTGCAGACCGTCAACGGCCTCACCGACACGGTGAAGTTCGCAGGTGTGCCGCGCATTCCCAATCGCGACTACGTGCTGAATGTCAGCACGCCGACGTGGGGCACCTTTTCGGCGAGCCTGCTCACGATCTTCGGCCAGGATGAGAACTTCTTCGAGTGGGCCCAAGCCGACATCTGGTATCAGAGCCTGACGCTGGCGTGGCGGCCGACACAGAAACTCCGCGTCGACGGCACCTATCAGGTGCAGGGCTATGTCCGGCGGAGCGACCATTCCACGGTCCAGATCGGGCGCATCCCGCGACTCAAGACCGAGTATCAGCTCTCCCGGGCCGTGTTCGTGCGCATCGTCGGCGAGTACGATTCGTCCAAGCAGGC
>DATEPP010000513.1:0-1397 GCA_035273165.1 Gemmatimonadaceae bacterium | reverse complement strand
ATCTACCTGATCTTCAACGAAGGCTATTCGGCGACGGCCGGCGATGCCTGGATGCGTCCCGCGCTGTTGAACGAGGCGTTGCGGTTAGGCAGGATCCTCTCCGGGCTGACGCCGGCAGCGCCCGAAGTGCACGGCCTCGTCGCGCTGATGGAGATCCAGGCCTCACGCGTGCATGCGCGAGTGACGCCGGAGGGCGAGCCGATCCTCCTCCTCGACCAGGATCGCTCGCGGTGGGACCGGCTGCTGATCACGCGCGGGCTTGCCGCGCTCGATCGCGCGGTAGCGTTAGGCGGCGCGACCGGACCGTACGCGCTGCAGGCCGCCATCGCCGCCTGTCATGCTCGCGCGCGTATCGGCACGGAGACCGACTGGGGGCGTATCGCCTCGCTCTACGCCGAGCTCGCGACCGTGACCCCATCGCCCGTGGTCGAGCTCAATCGCGCCGTGGCGGTCGCGATGGCGGAGGGTCCGGCCGCGGGGCTCGAGCTGGTGAATGCCCTGCGCGACGAGCCGTCGATGCGCAACTACCACCTGCTGCCGAGCGTGCGCGGCGACCTGCTCGCGAAGCTGGGAAGGAACGACGAAGCGCGCGCCGAGTTCGAGCGGGCGGCAGGGCTGACGAGGAATGTCAGGGAGAGAGCGTTGTTGCTCCGTCGCGCAGCAGCTTCAGGGTCAACACGGCGATGAGTCGGCTTCGATCGCCGTGTCGGGTTCAACACCACACCCGCGGTCGTCGTTGCGCCCAGCGGGTTCTCTCCTCTCTCATCTCTCGATCGCGGTATCTCTCATCTCTCATCGCAGTGTTGAACCCCGACCACGCTCACCCCTGACTGACGTACCCTGCTCGTCTCCGCCTCGCGAGCGCTTCGTCGACGCTCCACACTCCTGCGCCGGCGAACACGAGGTAGAGGAAGAACCAGCAGAACATGATCGCCGGCGTCCCGTTGTTGGTCGTCGGGAAGAACGAGAGGGGATTGTGGTACCTGAAGTACGCGACTGCCATCTCGCCGGAGAGAATGAATGCGACCGGTCGGGTGAACAGTCCGATCAGGATCAGGGTCCCGCCGACGAATTCGAGAACCCCCGCGATCCACGTCTCCGACATCACCGTTATCACCGGCGCGGGGACGCCCGGCGGCATCGGTGGCATCGGCGGGTAGCCGAACAGCTTCATGGTGCCGAAGCTGACGAACAGCACGCCAGCGACGATGCGAAAGACGCTCAGCATGCGTGACGGCCAGGGTGCGGGCGCGGGATCGAAGATCGACATGAGACCGGGGCGGCGAGACTGCACGTTAGGCGGAGGGCGAAACGGCGGGGCGGCGGATTGGCGAAGCTACACGATCCATGGTGCTTTCGAAACTACTCACACCCCGCACCAACGGGCGCGAGGAGCG
>DATEPP010000512.1:0-1619 GCA_035273165.1 Gemmatimonadaceae bacterium | reverse complement strand
TATGGAACCGCATCTCGTCGTCGAGCTCGCGCTCGATGACGTCGCGTCGCAGCAGGGCGCGCAGCCGATATCGCAGATCGCTCCAGAGCTCGAGCAGCATGCGACAGAGGATGTGGTGCTACTTGTAGAAGCGCAAGGGGTAGACTGGGCCCCTGCAACGAGTGCGGGACTGGTGGCTGGTGGCGCGCCGCTCCTGGTAGGCCGCTGACGACACTGACACGCCCTGAAACCGCTGACTACAGAGCGGCAACGACCTTTTGAAAAAGGCGTTGCCGCTCTCTGGCAGTTCTCTGCGGCCTCTGCGTACTCTGCGGCCTCTGCGTTCCCGTCACTCTCTCGTCAGGGATGCTTCAAAGCCACGAGGTCCGAAAGTGCAGATCCTTCGCTGCGCTCAGGATGACAATCGGCTTCTCGCCACTCACGGCAAGAGCGTGAACGCGAACCGCTGCTCGACGAGCTGGCGCACCGGGCGTCCCTGGAGCATCGCCGGGAGATAGCGCGAGCGGATCAGCGACTGCCGCACTGCTTCCGCGAACTGCGGGTGCGTCGTCTCGGGGAAGTCGATGGACGCGACCTCGGCCCGTCCCGCGCTGTCGACGACGAAGCGCACGAGCACCGTACCTTCGATCCGGGCGGCGCGGAGCGCGCTCGGATAGATCGGCGCCGGATTGCCTGGCCGCGGTGCCGCGGGCTTGTCGACGAGTCGTGGCGTGAACACGCCCCCCGCCGCGCCGCCGATTCCTACAGCAGTATCCACAACGCCACCGCCGAGGGATCCGCCTCCGCCAAAGTCGGGGTGGGGCTCGGCGAGGCCTTTCGAAGAGAGGTCGGTTGGCGGCAGGCTGGTTGGTATCGACACGGGCGGTACAATGACCCGGCTGTCGGGCACGATGTACGTTCCGGGTAACGGCTTCCCGGCGGCGTGATTCGTGGACGTCTCGGTGTGCGACGGCAGCACGTGATAGACGATGTCAGCGCGTGGTGGATCAGCCTTCGTCTTCACGGCCGTCGCGCGCGCCGTCGCGGCGATAGCGAGGGCGATCGCAGTGGTGTGGACGGCGATGCTGACGATCGTGCCGCCAGCGCGCCGGGTGGGAGATGCTCCAGACTCGAGAAGTGTGCGCAGCATCGTGCTCTCCGGTTGAGTGCTCCGGACAACATGGTGTGCCGGCTGGGACCGTGCATGACGATTCCCTCGCGCCGTGATGAACAACTTCTCAAAGCTGGATGAAGCTTTCGTTAACGCCGGCGGAGCGCGGGTGTACGAGATCTCGACAGCCACCGCGCATGGAATCGGGGCCGTGGCCGGCGTTCTGCAATGCAACGCCGCGCCGCCGCCGCGGCTACCACCCGAGAATGCCCATGTCGAAGACCAGACGGACGCTGTCGGAGCTCCCCGCGATCGATGAGGAAAAAGGCGCGATCAACGTCATCATCGAGACGAGCCGCGGCGCGCGAACAAAGCTCACCTACGAATCAGAGCTCGGGACATTCGTCGCCTCGAAGATCCTGCCGCAGGGAATGAGCTTCCCCTTCGACTTTGGCTTCGTGCCGTCGACGACAGGCGGCGACGGTGATCCACTCGATGTGCTTCTGCTCATCGACGAAGCGGTGCCCGC
>DATEPP010000511.1:0-10487 GCA_035273165.1 Gemmatimonadaceae bacterium | reverse complement strand
ACGCTCGTGCTCTGGCACTGGAAGGATCCGCGGCTCCAGTCACAGCAGCTCGTCCAGGAGCAGCAGGACCGCGCGTACAGCTATCTCGCCGAGTACCGCTTTGCGGACAATAAATTCGTTAGGCTCTCCGACGACGCGCTGCGGCAGGTAACGCTCCTTCCGCATGATCGCTTTGCGTACGGCGTGGACAGCCGCGACTACGACCAGCGCGCGAGCTACGATGGTCGTCGCTACGCCGACATCTATACGGTCGATCTCAAGACGGGCGTGCGCACCGTCGCGCTCAAGAAGTCGCTGCAGTTCTTCGGGCTTCCCTCGCCCGACGGACGCCAGCTTCTCTACTGGGGAGACGACGCGAATTACTGGTCCCTCGATCTCGCCAGCGGGCAGAAGCGCAACGTCACCAAAGACGTGTCGACGAGCTTCGCCAACACTGAGGACGATCACAACAACATCGTTCCGCCGCCGCGACCGGTCATTGCATGGTCGAAGGATGCGAGCGCGGTATTGCTCAACGACGGCTGGGATGTCTGGCGTGTGCCGGTGAGCGGTGCGGGGAAGGCCGTGAATCTCACGGGTGACGGCCGCAAGAATCAGGTGCACTATCAGCGTTTGTACAACTTCGCCAGCGGCGCTGCCGCGCGTGGTGGTCGTGGCGGGCGGGCAGGTGGCGCCGGACTGGATGAGGGCGTCGATCTCTCGAAGCCGCTCTACTTCGCGACTTACGGCGAGTGGACGAAGAAGGAAGGGCTCGCGCGCGTCGAGCCGAACAAGGCGGGCGCGACGACGCTCGTCTGGGACGACGCCTCGTACAACTTCACGAAGGCGAAGGACGCCGACGTCTTCTTCTACACGCGTCAGACGTCGCGCGACTTCCCCAACTACTATGTCGCCAGCGCCGACTTCAAGAGCGGACGGCAGATCACCGACGCCAATCCGCAACAGAAGGAGTTCGCCTGGTCGAGCGGTGCGCGCCTGATCAAGTACGTGAGCGACAAGGGTGATACGCTCCAGGGCGCGCTCTATCTGCCAGCGAACTACGAGCCGGGGAAGAAGTATCCGCTGCTCGTCACGATCTACGAGAAGCGTTCGCAGTTACTCAACTCGTACGTGACACCAAGCGAGACGAGCACGCCCAACCGCAGCATCTACACCAGCCGTGGTTACGCCGTGCTCGACCCGGACATCGTCTATCGCGTCAACGATCCGGGCATGTCGGCGGTCTGGTGCGTGCTGCCCGCGGTGCGCGCGGCGATCGGTACAGGGATGATCGATTCGACGCACATCGGCCTCTGGGGCCACTCGTGGGGCGGCTACCAGACGGCGTTCCTCGTGACGCAGACCAACATGTTCCATGCGGCCGTCGCGGGTGCACCGCTCACCGATATGGTGAGCATGTACAGCTCCGTCTACTGGAACACGGGCGGCGCCAACCAGGCGATCTTCGAGTCGAGCCAGGGCCGCTTCAAGGGCAATTTCATTCAGAACTACGACGCCTACATTCGCAACTCGCCGGCCTTCCACGCCGACAAGGTGACGACGCCACTCGTCATCCTGCATAACGACAAGGACGGCGCGGTCGACTTCAATCAGGGCATCACCTACTACAACACGCTGCGCCAGCTCGGGAAGGACGTCATCCTCCTCGAGTACATCGGTGAGAACCACGGTTTGCAGCGTCCGGTAAACCAGAAGGACTACGCCGTGCGGATGCGCGAGTGGTTCGACTACCAGCTCAAGGGCGCGCCGCCGGCGGACTGGATCGTGAACGGCGTGCCGCGGCTCAAGATGGAGGATGAGCTCAAGGCGCGTCGGCAGACGGACGTCGTGCCGTGATTGGTTGTGGGTTGAGAGTTGTGGGTTGTGGGTTGAAAGCCGGCAGCAGCGAGCAGTCACCCGCAACCCACTACCCGCAACCCGCTAGGACGCCGCCTCGTTATACGGGTCATCCCCTGTCGGCGGACGTTCCTCCTCGCTCGGCATCGGCCGCACGTTCGACGGCGGCTCGAAATTGGGCGTCCCGCGACGACCGCGTGGCGGACGGCCACGACGATGGCGGCCGGGGATGCCGCCGCGGTTGCCTCCGCTCTGGCCTCCCTCGGCCGAAGCGCCGCCATCGCCACCACCGCCTTCATGCACGCGCGGCCCGCGACGTAACACCTCTTCCCGGCACGCGGCGAGCACAGCCTCCAGCGCTTCGATGCCGTCGTCGGTTGCCTCGAGAAACAGATCCTTCACCACCGACTCGGCACGCTCGAGCTGCGTGATCAGCATCTTCGCGTGCGCGCGACTCGGCATCTCGCCGCACACCTTCGGCACCACGCGGTTGCCGCACGCGCGGTGCAGTACGACGAAGACGCCCCGCTTTCCCGGTTGCATGAAGTATGGGGACTTCGGCACCGCGTGCTTCGCCGCCCTCGGTGGTCTACCGCCCATGCCCCCGCGTTTCCGTTTCGCCATGGCTTCGGCCGTCTCCCGGAAAGACGATCTAAAGAATACACCCCGAGACGCGTCTCGCGTAGGGCAGCGGCACGTAAATCAACCAGCTACCGGCCACTAGCCCTGAGTCGACCTCTCTGCGAGTAACGTTCCCAGCGCCGAGCGCGCCGACGCGCCCACTCGCCATTCGGTTGACGAGCCGGCACGACCGAGGGCACGCCTGGCTCAGGGCCGCGCTGCCTTGGAATCCGCGCTCCGCCGGTCGTTCGCACCGTACGCCGTCTTTCTCTTCGCGTCGAAGATGATGGTGTGCGCGTCGCCCTGCCGGCCGCGCTGCTCCACTGTGTGGCCCATCGCGCGCAGTTGCGAAACGGTGGAATCCGCGAGCGCGTCCCGCTCGAAGGTGGCGACGTCCGGCAGCCACTGGTGATGCAGACGGGGAGCGTCCACTGCCTCGCGGGCGTTCATCCCGAAGCCGGTCGCGTTGAGCACGACTTCCATCACGGTGTTGATGATGGTGCGTCCGCCCGGCGATCCCGTGACCATGTACAGGGCGCCGTTCCGCGTGACGATCGTTGGCGTCATCGAGCTGAGCATTCGCTTTCCCGGCTCGATCAGGTTCGCCGGGGTGCCGATGTCACCCTGGACGTTCGTCTCTCCGGGCTTCTTGTTGAAATCGCCCATCTCGTTGTTGAGCAGGAAGCCGGCGCCGCGTACCACGACGTGCGATCCGTAGCCGCCCTCGAGCGTGAACGTGTTCGAGACGGCATTGCCGTCCTTGTCGACGACGGAGAACTGTGTCGTCTCGTCGCTCTCGGTCGCGACGCTCGACGGTGTCACGATGTCCTTGCCGAGCTCGATGCTGCTCGTGGCATGGTTGCGGTCGATCTGCGACGCCAGCGTCGCGGCGTAGCTCGGCGAGGTGAGCCGCGCCAAGGGCATCTTCACGAAGTCCGGATCGCCGAGGTAGCGCGCGCGATCGACATACGCGCGGCGCATCGCCTCGATCATGAGATGCAGCGTCTCCGGGGACCAGCGTCCCTGCTTCTCGAGGTCGAAGTGTGAGAGAATGTTCAACATTTCCACCATCGCCACGCCGCCAGAGCTCGGGGGCGGCATCGTGACGATGTCGTAACCGTGATAGTGGCCGCGGATCGGCGCGCGCTCCCGCGCTCGATACGCGGCGAGATCCTTCTTGCTGATCAAGCCACCGTTCCGCTGCATGTCGGCGGCGATGCTGTCCGCGATCCAGCCGGTGTAGAAGACGTCGGCGCCGCGCGTCGCGATTGCCTGAAGGGTGCGCCCGAGATCGGCGAGGACAAGGGTGTCGCCGGCCTGCCAGGCGGAGCCGTCGCGCTTGCCGTACGCGGCGACCGATGCGGCGTACGGCTTCATCGCCTGCGCGACTTCCCGAGCAAGACTGCGTGCGAGGCCGGAGTCGAGCACGAAGCCCCGTGCCGCGAGCTGCGCCGCGGGAAGGACGACGTCACGCCACGGCAGCTTCCCGAACCGGCGATGTGCGAGCGCGAGGCCGCGCACCGTACCGGGTACGCCCGGCGCGAGATAGCCGGTCGCGGTGAGTGCGCGGTTGATGTGCCCAGTCGAATCCAGATACATCGTCTTCGTGGATGCGAAGGGCGCGCGCTCGCGGTAATCGATCGTCCTCGCGGTGCCGTCTTTGAGGCGGACGACCATGAACCCTCCGCCGCCGATGTTGCCCGCGCCCGGGTATGTCACCGCCAGCGCGAATGCCGTCGCGACGGCCGCGTCTACGGCGTTGCCGCCCTTCCTTAGGATGCTGGCTCCGACGTCGGATGCGATGCTGGAGCTCGAGATGACGAGACCCTGTCTCGAGATCACCATCCCGGCGGAATCCGCCGGCGTCTGCGCCGCGGCGGTGAACGAGGCAATCGGGATCACCACGGCCGTGGCGAACGCGCGCCGCGCGCGAATGCGAATGCTGATCATGATCTCTCCATCGAACGTTGCTCGCGAGGAACGTCGCCGAGCCTTGACGCGTTACGTGCCGGGCGTACGCTACGCTGTCCCAAGTTATCGAGGTCTTCACATGCGCGCGCCGGGCCCTGTCGGTCGTTCCTCACTATTGGCCATTTCCTGCGCTCTCCTCTCGAGCGGGGTAGTTCACGCGCAAGTGCGGCAGGAAGGCACCTCGGCGCCCGCGCCGCGCGCGCTCGAGCTTCAGGACTATTATCGCATCGAGACGGCGAACGCGCCGGCGATCTCACCAGATGGCAAACGGGTCGCCTTCGTGCGCACGTATCTGGTCGAGAACGAGAATCGCCGGCAGAGCGAGATCTGGCTCGCTTACGCCGATGGGTCGGCGCCCGCCATGCGAATCTCGAACGCAGCCTTCAACGCCGCCGACCCGCGCTGGAGTCCCGACGGATCGCTGCTCGCCTTCACGTCGCGCCGCCGCTCGCTCGCCGGCGCTCCGGACTCCACCGAAGACAGCTCGATCTGGTTCCTTCGCATGGACGCGCCCGCGGGTGAAGCCTTTCAGATCGACGGCGTCGGCGGGCCGCCGATCTTCAGTCCCGACAACCGCTGGATCGCCTTCGTCCGGCGGCAGCGCGTGAAGCCCCGCGCTTCGACCGACCCGATGGAGAAGAAGCTCGCCGAACGCTTCAAGGGAAAAATCTACGACTGGATGAACGCGCGATTCGACCAGCGTGGCTACCTCGCCGATCCCCGTGATTCACTCGCGACGCCAGCGGCTGAACTGTACGTCGTGCCACGCTCCGGGGGGACGGCGCGCGCCCTCACTCACTTCGGCGTTGACGTCCAGGACGCCGCATGGAGTCCGGATTCACGTGCGCTCGCGCTCGTCGCGAATCTGCACCAGCGGGACGAGTACACGTACGAACGGAGCGACCTGTTCGTGGTGGATCTCGAGGGGAAGCTCAGGCGCTTCACCGACGACGGGTACGACCACAGTGCGCCTGCGTGGTCGCCCGATGGACGCTCGCTCGTCGTTAGGCGCGAACAGGGGTTGAGCGCCGTCATTGCGGCCAAGCTCACCCACGGCGCGCCGATCGACCTGTACCGTGTTCCCGCCGACGCGGGCCTCAACGAGACGGCGCGATGGCAGAACCTCACCGCCAAGTGGGACCTCATCCCCGGACACCCCGAAGTCGCCGCAACGGGTTCAAAGGTTCTCTTCGACGCCGAAGTCGGCGGCGATCGCCACCTCTTCAGTGTGCCCATCGGAGGCGGTGCAGTCGAGCAGGTGACCTCCGGCGCCCGTCGGTTGAGCGGATTCTCGACATCAGCCAACACCGGCGCCGTCGCCTACGCAGCGACCGATCCAACGCATCCGTCCGAGGTGTACGTGCTCTCCCTCGATCAGTCGCAGGCGGATCGGCAACAGCGAGTCGAGCGCCCGCTGTCCAACTTCAACGCCGCCTTTCTTCGCGAAGTGCATCTCGACTCCGCGACGCGTGTTCTCTTCGACAGCAAGGACGGGGCGAAGGTCGAAGGCTGGATTGTCATGCCTGACCACGCTGCCGGCGAGCGCGTGCCGCTCATCCTTGCGATCCACGGTGGACCACACGGCGCGTACGGCAACAACTTCGACTTCGAGACACAGCTCTTTGCCGCGAAAGGGTACGCCGTGCTCTACACCAACCCGCGCGGCTCAACCGGTTACGGTGAGAACTTCCTCTGGGCGACGTGGGGTGGTGGGTGGGGGATCAAGGATTACGAGGACGTGATGGCTGGCGTCGATTATGTACTTGCTCATTACCCGATCGACGCGAAACGCCTCGGTGTCACTGGCTACTCGTACGGTGGCTTCATGACCGACTGGATCATCACGCAGACGCATCGCTTTGCAGCGGCGGTCGCCGGCGCGGGGATCTCGAACTGGGTCAGCGATTACGGCACCGCCGACATTCCCCGCACGAAAGAGAGCGAGTTCCTCGGAGCGCCATGGGAATCAAAAGGCTTCGAGCTGCTCTGGCGCCAATCTCCGATCCACTATGCCGCGAACGTGACGACGCCGACGCTGTTCGTCCACGGCGAGGCGGACCTGCGCGTGCCGATCGAGCAGGCGGAGCAGATGTACACCGCGCTCAAGAAGCGCCAGATCCCGGCCCGGATGGTTCGCTACCCCGATTCCTACCACGGCGGCTGGTCACCATGGAACACCGTCCACCGCTACTGGCAGGAAATAGAGTGGTGGAATCGCTGGTTAGGCGGCAAGCCGCAGCTATCAGTCAATAGTCCATAGCGATGGGATGAAATGCAGATTCCTCGTCGCTTCGCTCCTCGGAATGACAGATGTCATCCCGGGCGCAGCGAGGGATCTGTACTTTATGCATCAACGCTTCGTTCCAAACTCACTGATAGCTATGGACTATGGACTGGCCGCCGTAGTTACCGGCGCCGCTGGCGGTTTCTTCGCGCGCGGTGCGGGGATGCTCAACAGCACCGCCGTCGCGGCGAGAACGAGCGCTGCCACCGCAACTTCCGACGTCGCCGACCGCCGCAGCGCGAGCGCGGCCGGCTCGGTGCCTAACGTGGGCTTCTGCCGCCGCCAGTTCCACGCGCCGAGCGCGAACACCACCGCGACGAAGCACAGCTTCACCATCAACGCGATGCCGTAGGGTGTCGACCAGAGATTCGACAGGACGTGCAGGTGCTCCCAGGCGATGATGACGCCGAACACGACGAGCACCGCCGACGCCGTCAATGCGAGCGGCGAGAACGAGTACACCATGTCCGAAACGATGACGCCGCGCTGCTCTCGCGCGATCTCGGTGCGCAGCACGACTGACATTCCCGCCACCAACATCACGAACAGCGTCCCGAGCCAGAGGCCGGCCGACAACACGTGAATGGGATTCGCCAGCTCCTTCCACTCACCGAGAAGGCCATTGCGCAGCAGCGCGGCGAGAAAGCCCACCGTCGCGAGCGGCCATCCGGCATTCGTGCCACGCATGGCGAGCGCGAAGCCGATCAGCGCGAGCACGAGAAAACCGGCCTGCAGCTCGACTGGCGCCGTATGCGTCAACAGTTGACCCACCGTCGTGTGACGTCGTGCCGCCAGACCAGGCAGCTGATACAACATCAATGCGATCGCGACCACGATCCCGATAACGCCGATCATCGCCGCCCGCCGCGCCGTGTCCGAGTACACGCGTCTCCAGCTGGCATCGCCACTCGCCTGCTCGCTGCGCGCGAGCGCCCCACGCATCACCACGTATCGAAATCCGATCGCGCCCGCGGGCAACAACGATCCAATGAAGCCGATGTACTCCGTGATCGGCTGGGGCCATCGAATGACTGACGCTGCTTGCACGTAAACCTGCCTTCGTGGGTTAGTGACTGCTCTATTACTACCGAGGCGTCCTCGGCGTTGGGCGCAACGCGAGTGCATGTGCCGTTCCCCTGGCGCGGTCATATCGCCATCTTCAGCGCACCACTCCCCGCTTCACGAGATCACACCGATGCGTCTCACCGTCCCCATCCTCCTGGGTGCCGGCGCTCTGTCCTTGAGTCCGAGCGCGCCCAGTCCCGAGCCCATTCGCGGCTTCACCACCGAGTCGTCGCGCATCGAGCGCGATTGGGAGACGCGCTTCCGCGCCATCCCTGATCCCGCCCGCATGCGCAGCATGATGCAGCGCCTCTCCGCGCGCCCGCACCATGTCGGTTCGCCCTTCGACCGCACGAACGCGGAATGGTTGCGTGACCAGTTCCGGTCATTCGGCTGGCAAGCGGAGATCGAGAACTTCGACGTCCTTTTTCCGACGCCGAAAGAACGCGTCGTCGAGCTCGTGGCGCCGACTACGTTCAAGGCGAAGCTGCAGGAGCCGACCGTCCCGGGCGATCCGACGTCCTCACAGCACGACGAACAGCTGCCGACGTACAACGCCTACTCCATCGACGGCGACGTCACTGGTCCGCTGGTGTTCGTGAATTACGGAGTCCCTGCGGACTACGATGAGCTCGAGCGCCACGGCATCTCCGTAAAGGGTGCGGTGGTCATTGCGAAATACGGCGGCTCGTGGCGCGGCATCAAGCCCAAGGTTGCCGCCGAGCATGGTGCCGTCGGCTGTCTGATCTACTCCGATCCACGCGACGACGGCTACGCTGGGGGCGCGGTCTTTCCGCAGGGACCGATGCGCCCCCGCGACGGCGTTCAGCGGGGCAGCGTCGCCGACATGCCGACCTATCCGGGCGATCCGCTCACGCCCGGTGTCGGCGCAACGAAGAATGCGAAGCGGTACACGGTTGCCGAAGCCCCGACCATCACGAAGATCCCGGTGCTTCCCATCTCATATGGAGACGCCGAGCCGCTTCTCTCAGCGCTCTCCGGTGACGTCGTTCCGGAATCGTGGCGCGGAGGATTGCCGATCACCTACCGCTTCGGGCCCGGAGCGGCGCGTGTGCATCTCCGGGTCAAGTCAGACTGGAGCCTCAAGACGTTGAACGATGTCATTGCTCGCCTGCCCGGTGCTTCCGAGAGTGACCAGTGGGTGATTCGAGGCAATCATCACGACGCATGGGTGAACGGTGCCGAGGATCCAATCTCCGGTCTCGTCGCCGAGCTCGAGGAAGCACGAGCGTTAGGCGACTTGTACAAGCAGGGCTGGCGTCCGAAGCGCACCATCATCTACGCCGCCTGGGATGGCGAGGAGCCCGGCCTTCTCGGCTCGACCGAGTGGGCCGAAGAGCACGCCGATGAGCTGCGCCAACATGCCGTCGCCTATCTCAACAGCGACACGAATGGGCGAGGATATCTCGGGATCGAAGGCTCGCACTCGCTCGAGAAGTTCATCAACGGCGTCGAGAAGGATGTGGCCGATCCCGAGGCGAACGTCAGCTCCTGGAAGCGCAACCAGCTCGCCGTCATCCAGCGCGGTTCACTCGAGAATCGCCGGGAAGCACGCGAGCGCGAGGACCTCCGCATCGGCGCGCTCGGCTCGGGCTCCGATTACACGCCGTTCCTCCAACATCTCGGCATCGCGTCGCTGAATCTCGGCTATGGCGGGGAAGACGACGGTGGGATTTACCACTCGGTCTACGACGATTTCTACTGGTACACGCATTTCAGCGATACGGCGTTCGTCTACGGTCGTGCGCTCGCGCAGGCCGCTGGCCAGGCCGTGATGCGTCTTGCCGACGCCGATCTCCTGCCATTCGCATTTTCTAATCTCGCCGAGACGGCGCAGCGATACGCCACGGAGCTCCAGCAGCTCCGCGACCGCCGCGCCATGGAGATCGCCGAGCGGAACCGCGAGATCGAGGAAGGTCTCTTCGCCGCCACGAGCGACCCCCGGTCGCCGACCCGCCCGCCGCCGGCGCAGGCCCGCGCGCCGCAGCTCGAGTTTGCGCCGCTCCTCAACGCGCTCGATTCGTTGACGCGTGCGGCACAGCACTACGAGCGAGCGTACTCGCAATGGGTAGACCGGTCGGGAGTGACTCAGGCAGGCGCGACGGACGCGTCGACACTGAAAGCCATCAATGAGCGGTTGATACAGGCTGAACGTGCCCTGACCACGCCCGAAGGCCTCGCAAAACGGCCCTGGTTCACCCACCTCCTCTACGCGCCCGGCTACTACACGGGCTACGGCGTCAAGACGATGCCCGGCGTTCGCGAAGCCATCGAACAGGGAGAGTGGAGCGGCGCGAACGGTGAGGTCGAGCGCGTTGCAGCCGCACTCACGCGGGAGGCGACCCTGGTCGGTCAACTTGCCACAACGCTGGCGGGGGTTCGCTAGCCGCGAGGAACGAGAGCGCATGCGAGCAGCGCGTGCGACTCCATATAAGACGAATGATCTGGGCGCGCAGCGCCCAGATCATTGCGGTCGCTTGGTCCCCCTTTAGGTTATCCATCCCGTACAACTACCCTCCACGACACGGCGCACAGCCGTGTCGTCAGTAACTCATTACGAGGTCGTCATGGGTACACGAAGGCCATCACTGGTCCTACTCGTGGCTGCGCTCGCGAGCACGATCGCCACGGCCAGCCACGCGCAGACTCCACAACAAGCCACTGTCAGCGGTCGCATTACCGACGCACCGAC